>NZ_JANYEK010000084.1 GCF_025363195.1 Sphingomonas sp. | reverse complement strand
ATGCGCGCCACCGGGAAGTTGCGCCATCACGGCTCGGTCGCCGCCCGGCTGACGGCGGTTTTTCTAAAACGAAAAGGGCCCGGACAGAGATGCTGCCGGACCCGATTCATCGTTGTTGGGAGCGGCGCGGAGAACCGCGCCAACGCTCACGCCTTGACGTGCGCGGCGATGTACTTGTTCATTTCGAACATCGTGCACTTATCGCGACCGAAGACCTTCTTCAATTTTTCGTCAGCCAGGATTTCACGCTTGTTCTCGGGATTCTGGAGGTTGTGAGCCTTGATATATACCCACACCTTGGAGATCACTTCGCTGCGCGGCAGCTTGTCGTTGCCGACGATCGCACCGAGTTCGGGCGACGGCTGGACGGGGGCATGGATGCCGCCGGTCTTGGGGGCCGATGCCGTGGTTGGGGTCTTCGCCATAAAAAGTCCTTCCTGATGTGCCGTTCAAGCCGACATCGATTCACGCCTTGCTCAGCGCGGCCTCCTTGTGCGCCGCCTTTCCACCATTGTCACTCCTTACAATAAACTGCGGATCATCCTTGGTGGCGGCGACCTTGTGGCCCTTGATGTAGGTTGGGCTGGTCTGTTTCTTTTCGACATGGCCATGCGCGGTGCCGCCGTGCGATTTCCATGTGACCTCGTCGCCCGCTTTCAGATTGCTCATGCGAATTCTCCTTCGTGCAGCACCAGCGCAGCAACGACCGGGTTGGTTGCATGAAAAAAGCCCCCGGCGGGGTCGCCGGGGGCCTGAATGGGTCGAACAGCGTTAGGGGCGCGTCAGAACGACTTGCGGACCGTCATGCCGTATGTGCGCGGCTGGTTGGGATAGCCGCTATAGCTGCCATCCTGCGCGACGGTCGGGAAGGAACCGATCAACTGCCGGTCCTGCGTAAGGTTGCGGACGAAACCCATCACTTCTAGCTTGGATTTCACGAAGGTGACGCCGATGCTGGCATTCACGTTGTTCTGGCCATAAGTCGACAGTCCCGGTGGCGTCGTGTCGGTCAGCTGGAACTTGCTGGTGTAATCATATTCGCCGCGCAGATAGGCGTTGATACCCTCGGCAAGATCATGGCTGAGCGTGGCCGATGTTGATACGCTCCATTTCGGGATGCCCGCCGGGACCGTTCCGGTGAGATCGCGGAAGTTGGGGCGCAGGCCGGTCAGTGGATTGATCGGGCAGCGTGCGGTGTCATAGTTGACGCAAGCGGCACCGGTGAAAGTATCGAACTTCGGATCGAGATAGGTCGCCGCGGCAGTGAACGACAGGAACGAGATCGGGCGGTAGGCCGCATCGATTTCGAAACCCTTGACCGATTCTTTGCCGGCATTGACCAGGCTGTAGCCCAGGCCGGTAAAGGCATTGGATTGGAAGCCCTTGATCGATTGCTTGAACACCGCGAGGTTGAAATAGCCTCCGGTGAACTTCGCCTTCAGGCCCGCTTCGTAGACAGTGACGTTTTCTGGGGCAGCCGAACGACCGACGCCGTTCGTGTCGGGCGGACGGCTGTCCGACGAAAGGTTGTACGCACCGGCCTTCCAGCCGGTCGAATAGCTGACATAGGCGTTGATGAAGCCGAAGTCATAGGCCGCACGGGCCGCATAGGTGACCTTGTCGCCCTTGAGGATGCCCGATTCGCTGGCATTGGGGAAATTGACCGGTGCGTGGTTGGCTGTGTTGCCGTAGAAGAATTGTGCGCCGTTGAGCGCAAACGGGTTGGTTCCGGCGCGCGATGCGGGGCAGGGGGCCGAACCGGGGCCGGGCAGGCTTGAGCCGAGCGACGATCCGAACAGGTTCACTGGAACGGTGGCGCCTGGCACATAACCCTTCTGCAACAGGCACCCAGCCACGCCAGCAGGCAGCGCCGCGAAGGGCACGAACCCGAAGCGCGGAATATTCTCCAGGTTGAGCAGCGAGAACTGGTCGGTCAACGTCACATCCGATTGTGCCGCTTTGCGATCGTTGAGGTAGGCCAGACCACCCGTCAATGTCAGGCGATCGGTCACCTTGTAATCGGCTTGGCCGAAGATCGAGAACGAGCGCTGCTTAAGCTTGTAATTGTCGGAGATGCCGGTGCCGGGCGCGAAGTAGGTGCCAGCCGGCAGGCCCTGGAGGCCCTCCAATAGCGGCAGCAGACCACCGGTCAGGCCGTTGAGATAGGCGCGCGCATCGGTGCCGAACGAGATCCGGCGCCCGGTGTCGAGCTTCTCGTCCTGATAAAAGCCACCGAGCAACCAGGAAAACGGCCCGTCGCCGTTCGAAGCGAGACGAAATTCCTGCGTGAAGGTCTTGATTTCGTTCGCGGTCCTGTTGTTCGAGATATCGGCTGCGGTGAAGTCGATATCCTGATCCGACTGGTTCACCTGGTTGCGATAGGCGGTGATCGAGGTCAGCTTGGCGAAGCCGATATCCCAATCTGCCTGCGCCGAGATGCCTTCGCCGCGCACGCGGTTCGTTGGATTGGTGTTGAAGATGACATTGTCGCTGAAGATCTTTGTCGGGTCGCCGATATTCTTGCCCACGCCGCCAACCGAAACGGGCGCGCCGATCAACTGCGTCGCTGGCCCGTTGAATATGGTCACCACGCCACAGCAGCGCTCCTTGATCAGATTGTAATCGGCAATGACGCGCAGCGAGAAGTCCGAGGACGGCTGCCACAGAACGTCAGCGCGGATCGACTGACGGTTGCGATCGTTGACGTCAGATCCCGTGGTGACGTTCTTGAAATACCCGTCGCGCTGGTTGACGCTGCCCGACAGGCGCACCGCGATCGTATCCGACAATGGTCCGGTGATCGTGGCACGCGCCTGCATCTGGTGGAGATTTCCGTAGGTAATTTCGGCCTTGCCGCCCCATTCGAACGACGGCTTCTTGGTGACGATGCTGATCGCACCCGCCGACACGTTCTTGCCAAACAGGGTCGATTGCGGACCGCGCAGCACTTCGACGCGCTCGATCTCGGGCAGATCGTCCAGCGCGGCCGCGGAGCGCGAGCGATAGACGCCGTCGATGAACACGCCGACCGAGCTTTCTATACCGTCATTGCCGTTGCCGTTGCCGAAGCCGCGGATGATGAAATTGGTTTGGCCGACCGCGTTGAGCTGCGAAACCTTGAGCGAGGGAACGACCGATTGCAGATCGATCAAATCGCGGATCTGGGCACGCTCGATCGTCGCCTGCGATGTCACCGAAACTGAGATCGGAACGTCCTGCAACGTTTGCTCGCGCTTGGTGGCGGTAACGATGATTTCGTCATCCGTCGCGGCACTGGAGCCGGCGGGTGCGGGATTGGTCTGCGCGACCGCCGGCAGAGCAATGACCAACGCGATGGCGGATGCGGCGAACAGTTCGAATTTCTTCATCGGCTTTCCCTCTCCTGTATTCGCCGGCGATCTTGAGGTCGTCGTGCGAAATCGGTCTATTAACCCGCCAAGACGTAGCGCCCGTCCGAAAGCGCCGTCAATGCCCTAATCCCACGTAAAACTGCAGGGTTGCGCGTCCGTTGCCCAAATGAGACAGTTGCGTTGAACATCCTATAATCGGTGCAAAACACGCTTGCCGTAGCGTCGCTTGGCACTTCTTCGCTAAAGGAATTTTCGATGACCGAACTCGGAGTGGATTCGGAGACTGGCGATATCGTCGCCGAGCGGAAAAAAATTTCCGTACCGGACGATGTACAGGAGGCAATCCGCACGCTGATCCGCTGGTCGGGCGACGATCCGACGCGCGAGGGACTCGTCGATACTCCGGCGCGGGTAGCGCGGGCGTGGAGGGAATATTGCAGCGGATATCTGGATGATCCCAGGCAGCATCTGTCGCGTGTGTTTGACGAAGTGGGCGGTTATGACGAACTGGTGCTGCTAAAGGACATCCCGTTCCAGTCGCATTGCGAACATCACATGGCACCGATCATCGGCAAGGCGCACATCGCCTATCTGCCGCGCGATCATGTCGTCGGTATTTCCAAACTGGCGCGCGTGCTGAACGCCTTCGCGCGGCGTTTGCAGGTGCAGGAGCGGCTGACCGCCGAAGTGGCGGATTGCATTTGGGACGGGCTAAAGCCCCATGGCGTCGCGGTGGTAATCGAGGCGAGCCATGCCTGCATGACCGCGCGCGGCGTGCGCACCCCCGGTGTCGGCATGGTGACGAGTCGTATGATGGGCGTATTCCGCGAGGACGAGCGCAGCCGCAAGGAAGTGCTCGCCCTGATGCACGGCTGATGCGGGGGCAAGCTGTTCTCGTGACCGGTGGGGCAAAGCGGCTGGGCGCGGTGATGGCGCGTCGGCTGGCGAAGGATGGCGCGCGCGTCGTGCTGCATTACGGATCGTCTCAAGGTGAAGCCGAGGCGCTGGCGAGGGAAATTGGCGCAGCCGGCGTGGTCCAGGGCGATTTGGCCGATGGCGAGGGGATCGACGATCTGTTCGCACGGGCGCGGGACGTGGCGGGCGGGCCGATTGCGGGGCTCGTCAACAGCGCCTCGGCGTTCGAATATGACACGCCGCCAAAGCTCGATCCTGTTTTGTTGGCGCGACTCTATGCGATCGGGCATTCCGCGCCGGTGTTGCTGGCGTCGGCTCTGGCCCGCCAGGATGAGGTGGCTGATGGCGCAGTCGTCAATGTACTCGACCAGAAGGTGGCGAATTTGAACCCCGATTTCTTCTCCTATACCGGCGGAAAGGTGGCGTTGGCCGGGGCGACGGCGATGCTGGCGCAGGCGCTGGGCCCGCGCATCAGGATCAACGCGGTGTCGCCCGGAATCACCCTGCCGAGTGGCGACCAGAGCGAGGCGGAGTTTCGTAAGGTGGCGAGCGAGAATGTTTTGCAGCGGCCGGTCGACACGGCGGACGTGGCGGGCGCGGTGGCATTCTTGCTCGAGGCGAGGGGGTTGAACGGGCAGGTGCTGCACGTCGATTGCGGCCAGCGTTTCCTGAAGCGTGACCGCGACGTGATGTTCGAGCGGGCGAATGGCTGAGTTCACCACCATCCTCGACAGCCTTGCGGTGATGATCCGCCTTGGCATCCACCCGTACGAGGTCGAGCCGCAGCGCGTAATAATATCGGTCGAAATGGCGGTCGATTACCCGGAAGCTTTGGGGGAAGATGCGATCGAGGAGGTGCTGGATTACGATTTCGTGCGCGAACGTATCGTCGGTTTGGCGGCGGAGCGCCGCTTCGCCTTGCAGGAAACCCTGTGCGAGACGATTGCGGGATTGTGTTTGGCGGATGCCCGGGTGAAGCGGGTGAAAGTGCGCACGATGAAGACCGACGTGTATCCGGACGCTCGGATCGGGTGCGAGATAATCAGGGGGCGCTGACCTGGCCGGGCCAGTTCAATCTGGGTTTCTTCGGCATGCTTTCGCTGTCCGCATCGTACCTCGTCTGGCGTCACCACTTCACCCCGGTGGGCTTGCTTGCGGCCGCTGGAGAATTGTTTCGGGGTGCGCCGTTCCCAAGCCTGTATCTGTTCGCCGCGAGCACGACCGTTCGAGGTGAGATCGTTCGGATGCTGATCGGCGATGTGCGAGCGGCCGGGTTGCGCGACTAGCTACACAGCTTCACCCTGTTCGCCGCGCTCAACACCGCGCGCACGCTGGCGGTGGCGATGTCCGTATCCAGCCCCACGCCGAACACCGTCTTGCCCTCCGCCGTGCGGCATTCGACATAGGCCGCCGCTTGCGCATCGGCGCCGTGACCGATCGCGTGTTCGTTGTAATCGACCACGTCGAGCGTCGGGCCGGTACTTTCGCCCAATGCCGCGATGACGCCAGAGATGAGTCCGTTGCCGCGCCCCGAGATCGAGCGCTCTTCGCCATCGACCGAGACGCGGCCCACGAACAGGCGCTGGCCGGT
>NZ_JANYEK010000049.1 GCF_025363195.1 Sphingomonas sp. | reverse complement strand
ACGCCGATTCCGGCCTGCCCGGCAAGCCCGAACCGTTCGAGCCCCGATTGTCGCCGATTGGCCCAGGCCGCGACCGGCATCGCCGCGCGCGTCAGCGCTGCCTGCGCACCCGGCACCACCAGCAAGAGGCCGACCAGCAGCAGCATGACGGCACCGATCGTCCGCACGATCTCCCCGTCAAAGCCCGATGACGCCCCGAGTGCCGCGACCGCGAAACCGACGGCGGTAAACGATACGACCAGTCCGGCGCACAGGGCCAGCGGCCCCCATCTGTGGCTCCGCCCAGCGCTGCCGATCACGATCGGCACCAGCGGCAGAACGCAGGGCGACAAGATCGTCAGCGCACCGGCGGCATAAGCCAACAGGGGATTGAGGCCATCCGCCACCGATCAATGCTCGGTCGAGGCGACGAGTTGGGCGATCTTGTCCTTGTCGGTCATGAAGGCGATGCGGCCGGTTTCGCGCTTGCCGTGAAAGGCGATCAACGTGGCCTGTTTTTGTACCCCGAAGCTGCGCCAGACGTCCTTCTGCTTGTCATAATTGATCCGGAACACGACGAGTTTGGGATATTTCCCGCTCTCGACGATCGCGCGCACTGTGCGTGCCTGCGATCCGCACACCGGGCACCACCAGGCATGGACATCGAGCAGGATGGGCGCGCCACGCGCCTGCGCCGCGACAAAGGCCGCACGTTCGAACGGAACCCATTCCTTCTGGGTCTGGGCGCCCGCCGGAGCGGCAACGACGGTCGCCGCCAGCGCGATGGCCGCAATGCGGATGGGTAACATACGAATTTCTCCCTGAGCGCCCGCTTCGTAGCAGGCCGACATTTGGAGTTCGTTCCGGCAGCCGTTCCGGTTACGGATCAATCGAGCGCGGCGGCGGGGCGATCAAGGCGATGGCGATGCCGACGACTAGAAAGGCGAGGATCGGAAACCCGTGCGCCAGAACCGCCTCTGCGCCCGCGCCCTGCAACAATGCGGCCCGCGCCGCGCGGATCATATGCGCGAGCGGAAAGAGGTTGCCGATCATGCGCGCCCAATTCGGCAACGTGTCGAACGGATACAGAAAGCCGGACAGCAGCATCGCGGGCAGATAAAAGGCTACGGCCCCTTGCAAGGCAGCAAGCTGCGTCCGCGCCCGCACTGAAATCACATAGCCCAGCACGTAATGCGCGCCCGCAAATACCGGCAACAGCGCGACCAGGGCGACGACGCTGCCGCGCGCGGGCAGATCGAACAGCAACCGCCCGATCGTCAGCACCAGCACACCTTGCACAGTGCCGATCACCAGACATGGGAGCAGCTTACCGACCAGTATCTCGGCGACCGAAATCGGCAGCGCGGCCAGCCCTTCCCAGGTTCCCGCCTCGCGTTCGCGCGCCACGCTCAGTGCACCGAGCATCACCATCGCGATCATCACCGTGACGCCGATCAACGCTGGCAGGAACGTCCAGTCGGCACGGCCTTGCGCATTGTACAACCGGTCGATGCGGATGCCGGGGCCGCTATCCGCCATGTCCGATCGACCGGTGATCTCGCGCCAATACGCCGCTTCGATCCGCGCGACGGCAGCGTCGGTGAGCGCGGCATTCGTCCCGTCCACCACCACCCGCAGCGGTTGCTGCACCTGCAGCGGATTGGCGAAGGACCGTAGCGCAGGCACCTCGATCCCGATCAGCGCCTGGCCCTGCCGAACCGCGCGTGCCGCACCGCCGGGTTTGAGGCGCGTGGATGCGACGACCAAACCCGGTTCACTGCGCAACCGCCTGGCGATGTCGTCGGCATTGGCCGGTGCCGGGGCGGCGATCGCGACGGTCACCACCGCCGCGCCGGGGCGGATCGCATAACCGAACAGCAGCACCTGCAGCGCGGGCACGAGGATCAGCAGCGTAAAGGTCGTGCGCGATCGCAGTAGCAGTGCAACCTCGAGCCACGTGATCGCAAAAATCCCGCGGAGCGCGTTTACGCGGCGTCCCGCAGTGCCAGCGCCGTGACCGCCGCTTCCAATGAACCACCCCCGCCCAGCGCGATCAACGCCGCTGGCGAGAGCGGCCCCAGCGCGATGCCGTCCCGGTAATGGAGGATCGCCGGGCACCGTTCGGCTTCGGCAAGATCGTGCGTGGCGACGACGATGCCGTGACCGAGTGCGGCAAGCTCGCCCAACCAGTGCCAGATCTGGTTGCGCGTCACGACATCCAACCCGGCGGTCGGTTCGTCGAGCAGCATCAGCGGCGCGCGTGGAGCATCGTCGCGGCGAATTGCACCCGGCGGCTCCACCCGCCCGAAAGCTGCGCGACCCGCCGATCGACGACCTCCTCGAGGCCCCAGCGGACGATGGCTTGCGCAATCACGTCCTTCGCGTTGGCTAGGCGGTGCACCCGCCCGCGAAAGCGCAAATTCTCGATGACGGAAAGTTCGCGATAGAGCGACAGGCGCTGCGGCATATAGCCGGTGAGCACGCGCCGTCGTCGCAGCCTATCGGCCACGTCGACGCCGAGCACCTGCCCTGTGCCGCTATCGGGCCGGATCAGTCCCGCCAGCATCCTTAGCGTCGTCGTCTTGCCACCGCCATTGCGCCGACCAGACCGACGATATCGCCCGGCATCAGCCGCAACGTGACGTCGCGCACCACCTGCCGCGTGTCGTATCCCTTGCCGACCCCGACAATGTCGATCAGCGGCTCATCGTTGCGCATATACGAAGCCGCCATGCATATATTTGCTCGCCTCGGCACCGAGGATCAGCGTGCGTGACCCACTCACCGCCTCCCGCTCGCGCCATGCCGCCAGCGCCAACCAAATCGCCGCCGATCCGGTATTGCCGATCGCGTCGGCATTGACGAAAAAGCGATCGACCGGCAGCCCGAAATGCGCCGCGCAATGTGCACCGATGCGGCCGCTGACCTGATGGGGGATGATGGCGTCCATCTCGGCCAGCACGGCGCCCTGCCGCAACGCCGCCCGTGTCGCCGCGTCGAACAGGTCTCCGCCCGATCCCCGGATCGCCGCAAAATGGTGGTGAAACTCGCGCCGACCATCGGCTGCCAGCGCGATCCCCGGCGATCGACCAAGACCGATCGAGCCGAACCACGCCCCGCTGATCGTATCGCCACCGGACCCGGCGGGTGCGAGGATGATCGCCCCTGCGCCGTCCCCCATCTGCACCATATTGACCAGCTGGCCGGAATCCTTGTCCGCCCGCACCGGATCGAAGAACAGCGATCCGGTTTCCGATCCGACGATCGCGACCGGCGCCGCATCCGGTGCCGCCAGCAGACCGAACGCGATCATCAGCGCATTGGCGAACCCGGTACAGGCCTGCCGCACTTCGATCTGCGGCCCGGCATAGCCCAGCCGATCGGCGACGAAGGCGATATTGGCCGGCAATGGCTGCTCCGGCGTGGTGGTATGGCCGATCAAATAGCCGATATCGCCGATCGTCAGCCCGGCCTGCGCCAATGCCTGGCTTATTGCGCTGGCTGCAAGATCAGGATTCGACCGCCCCGGTAAAGCCGCTTCGTCGCGCGCCTCGAAAGCACGACACAAGTGTCGCGTCTCGATCCCCAACCGTCCCGCCACCGCCAGCGCCTGACGGCTGGCGCGAAAGCCAAAGCGATCGGCGAGGCGATCGACCAGCTCCTGCGTCCCGATAGGAGCGCCGGGCAGCGCCCGGCCCATCACCAGTACCGCGATCTCGCCGCGCGATGCCCAGATCGGTTCGGTCAAGCGACCAGAAGCCCGTCCGGCAGGCGACGAATATCGCGATCGAGCGACCGGGCGTCGACGCCGAGCACCTCCAGCGCATCGCCGACCGGCGACAGCATATCGGCCAGCGCCTCGCGTGCCTCCGCAGCGACATCGCGCATCGCACTGCTCGTCCCGAGATCGAGCGCCAGCCGACGCGACAGCCGCACATGCCGCGCCTCGTCATTGCGAATGCGGCTCAGCACGGGCGCCACCATATGCAAGACTGCAAGCGATCGCCCCTCGCGCAACAGCCGGCCGAGCAGCACGCACACAGCGGCATCCAGCGCCGCGATCCGTGCCAGATGCAAACCCGTACCGCCGCGCGCCATGACGATATGGAAATGGCGCGCATCCTGCAGCAGCGCCCGGTCGACCGGAACGTCCGGCAGGGCCTGCAGCATCGCGCCGATCAACACGTCATGAACTCGCTCATCCCGCGCGATCGCTGTCAGCGCGCGGCTGGTCGCGTCATCGTCGCGGTAATGATGGGCCAGCCCGTCAAAGGCCAAAGATGCCGCCTCCTCGCCGCAGCCGAGCAACGGGAGCAAAGTCGCCAGCGCAATCGCCGCGCGGTCCCCCTCGGGCAGGGCTAGGACAAGCGAGGATCTTCCCGTGACGATGCGATCGGGCACCGCGAAGCAATGGGGAGAGCGAGCGGCGCGAACTTTCGATGAGCTTGCCAAATCGAGGGCCTCTTCCGCTGACTGCGCATCGCTGCTCAAGCCAGTTCGGTTCAGCGCGGCATTTGGTTACAGGCCGATGGATTGCCCCGTGGCAATCTTATCACTTGTCCCGAATCGCAAATCTCCGATATGACGCATTATTGCAGCCTGTACGCCAGACACTTTTTGATCATCGGATTCACCAACTGTAATGGCAGCAGGCAACCATCCAATGCGGGCCAACCCGGCGTGATCTTCGGGCTTGGCGGTTCTAAGATGGCCACGACGTCCAATCGGCCGACGGGTTGGCGTTCCTACGGACGCACCGGTCAAACTGCCCTGCTGATTGCCGCCCTGCTGAGCTTGCTGTGGCAGGCTGTCCTCGTCCAGACGCATGTCCATCCCCGTGCCGAGCGGGTTTCGATCATGGCCAGCAGCGCCTACGTCCACGGCGACGTCCGGAAAAATCAACCTGCGCCAGATCGGCCCGACACATGTCCTATATGTCATGAACTTGCCCACGCCGGTGCGTTTATCACGCCCGATGCGGTCGGGTTCTTCACGTCCCAGCCAACCGACAACTGGCTGGGAAACATGCCCTCGCTCGGATTTGCGTGGGCCAGCAAGTCCCATGCGTGGCAAAGCCGCGCGCCGCCGCTCCTCCAAGCCTGAAAACATCTGAAGCTGAGCAAGGCGTCGAACACGCCTGCTCGTACCGCGTCGACGTTGCCCATCCGCAACGCGTCGCCAGGTTCACGGAGCACATTCTTCCATGCGACATAGTCTTCTGCTGGGCGCGGCCGTAGCCGCGTTGATCCCTATCGCTGCCGGTGCCCAAACTCGACCGGGCCAACTCCACTCGTCCGATCCCGCACCCGCCGCCACGACGCCCCCGGTCGATCAAACGCCGGACATCGTGGTGACCGCCCGGCGGCTCGACGCCGCCCGCGACGCGATCCTGCCATCGCTCGGTGCCAGCGACTATGCGCTCGACCGGACTCTCATAGAACGCCAACCCGGCGGTCTCGACCGCAGCCTCGTCCAGGTGCTGGTCCAGGCGCCCGGCGTCACGCTGGACAGCTACGGCGCGATCCACGTCCGCAATGAACATGCGAACCTCCAATACCGCCTGAACGGCGTCATCGTTCCCGAAAGCATCTCCGGATTCGGCTCGACCTTCGATCCCCGTATCGCCGATTCGATCGACCTGCTGACCGGCACCTTGCCCGCCCAATATGGCTACCGCACCTCCGGCGTGATCAACCTGAAGACGCGGAGCGGCACTTTCGACAATGGAGGCGACGTCAGCATCTATGGCGGAAGCCGCGGAACGATCGAACCGAGCGGCAGCATCCACGGGTCGAGCGGGGGGTTCAACTACTTTGCATCGGGAAGCTATCTCGAAAACGATCTCGGCGTCGAAAATCCGACCTCGGCGCGCGACGCGATCCACGATCACACCCGTCAATATCGCGGCTTCGGCTACGCTTCCGACATTCTTTCGGACACCAGCCGGATCACCGCTTTCGGGGGCACCTCGATAGGGTATTTCCAGATCCCGAACAATCCGGGCCAGGGAGATCCTGCGACGAACTTTAGGCTCAATGGAAATTCGAACTTCGATTCCGCGAAACTCGACCAGAACCAGCGCGAAATCACGCATTACGGCGTGCTCGCCTATCAATATGCCGGCGGTGCGCTCAATTTGCAGATCGCACCGTTCGTGCGTTATTCGCAGACGCGCTTCACACCCGATCCAGCGGGTGGCGACCTGATCCTCGGCGGAGTCGCTGACCAGTCGCGCCTGTCCAGCCTCACCGCCGGCGTGCAGGCGGATGGCAGCTACGAGCTCTCCGACAGCCACACGGTACGTTTCGGGCTATTCTTCCAGAACGAACGGACCCGGTCGACCGTCACCTCGCGTGTCTTCACGGTCGATGACACTGGCAAACAGAGCTCCGACGTACCGCTGTCGATCACCGATGTCGGCGGCAGATCGGGCCAGCTTTACGGCCTATACCTTCAGGACGAATGGTCGCTGACCCCAACGCTGACCTTCAATTATGGCGCGCGCTTCGACGCCGTCCGTGCCTACACCAACGAACAGCAGATCAGCCCGCGCGCCAGCCTCGTCTGGAAAGCAGATGGCGGGACCGTTTTCCATGTGGGGTATGCGCGGAACTTCACGCCGCCGCCGCAGGAACTGATCGCGGCCCCGACGCTCGCTTTGTTCAACGGCACGACCAAGGCGACCGGGATCACGACCGCCGATCCGGTCCACGCCGAACGCGAGCATTATTTCGACGGCGGGGTTCAGCAGACGTTCGCGCCAGGCTTCAAAGTCGGGATCGACGCTTATTACAAGATCAAGCGCAACCTGCTCGATGAGGGCCAGTTCGGGCCATCGCTGGTATTGTCGCCGTTCAACTATGCCAAGGGCTATGCCTGGGGCGTAGAGCTGAGCACGAATTACACCAAGGGGCCGCTCGATCTCTACGCCAACATCGCCCGAGGCGAGGAGAAGGGCAAGAACATCGTCTCGAGCCAATATTTCTTCGCACCGGACGAGCTCGCATACATCTCCAACCATTATATCTTCACCGACCATTCCCAGCGCTGGACGGCGTCGGGCGGCGGCAGCCTGTCGATCCGCGACGGCATCGGCACGCTCGTCCCCTCGGTCGACGTGCTCTACGGAGACGGCCTGCGCGCGAGCGACCCTGCGGGGATCATTCCGAACGGCGGGAAGCTGCCATCCTATCTCACGGCGAACTTCGGCATCACGCAGAATTTCGACGGACCAGGCGTGCTGAAAGGTCTAACGATAAGCTTCAATGTCACGAACGTCACGGACAAGACCTATTTGTTGCGCGACGGATCCGGCGTCGGTGTCGGGGCACCGCAATACGGGGCGCGGCGCGGCTTCTTCGCAGGGCTCCGTAAACGCTTCTGATGGGTCGGATCGTCGCTCGAACCTGTTCCGAGCGACGATCCGCACTCAAAGGCGCGCAGAAACCCGCTTGGTTCGCCCAAGGCAGCCTGGCGTACCGGCTCTTTTACATCGGCGTTGCACCACGATATCGTACAGGCGACATGGCAAACGATCCCCCTGCGGAATGGAACGGCGCGACCGTTCGCAAGTGGCTGGACAGCCGCGTAACCGCCTCCCGGTCGGATCAGGCAGCGGCAGAGCGGGCGGGCTACAGCCAGCAGGATGACTGCGACAAAGCGACTGCAGAAGAAATGGTCTGTACGCTTTTGACCGCCAAAATTTCGACCGACAGTCAAAAGACGTTTTCAAACGATCTGCGCGCGCTCCTGGATCGGGACGACTATATATGGCGCGGGGTATATAACGATATCCGCTTCGATCGACACGTCCGCAGCTATCTCCGTAAGCTTATCAAGATGACGAAGACAAACGAGGGTTTCGACAAAACCGCGCGCTACCAGTGAGGCAACATCGTCAGAAGCACCGCTAAGCCCGCCTCGGTCATCCCCCGTCGCAACGCTACGTCGGAACGAGATCGCAAAAACAGAAGCCGTCTCGCGTCACCCGCTCGCCGATCGTGAACGCGATCGGCACGGCGAAATTGGGCCCGTCAAACACGAAGGTGTGAAACTCCCCATTCTCGCCGCACGGATCGACCCCTGGCGGCAGGTCGACAAGCAGGGCCGCATCGATCATCCGGCCGGCAAAGCCCGCGTCCAGCACCGAAAGATCGACGCAGACCAGCACCGCGCGAAACCCGGCCGCGATAAAATCCTGCAGAAAGGCGCGCGTGTCGCGACCCCAGACGGGAAAGATCGCGGCCATGCCGTGCAGGCCGACCATCCGTTCGCGATAGGCGCGGATGTCTTCGAGAAACAAGTCGCCGAACGCCACGGTCCGGACGCCCTTGTCGATGGAAGCGACGAGCGCCTCCGCCATCACTCCTTCGTAAATTTCGTTACTCGCACCGGCCGGAATGAAGACCTGTTCCACCGCCAAACCCAGCGCTGCCGCCTGTAAGTCCAGCAACGCTACCCGCACCCCGTGCATGCTGATCCGCTCATAGTCGCGCGTCACGGTGGTGAGCAGGCCGGTGACATGATAGTCGGGCGAGTGCTGCAAAACGTGTAGCGCGACGCAGCTATCTTTGCCGCCGCTCCAGCACATTAGCACCGGTTTCTGCACAGTCACGATGGCCGCAGCCGGAGCCAGCCGCGCCCCTCATACTGACCCCCGGTGACCGCGGTGATCGTTTCGGCGATGATTTGCGCCGATTCCACCAATCGCGGGCCGGGCCGATTGAAGTAATGATGTCCGTCGGCCACGAAAACGAGATCGTGACGGACGGCGGACAGATCGCGCCAGCCGGGCCGATCGGTCAACGGCGCGAGATCGGCCAGCGCCTGCGGAATCTGATAGCCGCACGGCATCATCACGATGATGTCCGGATCGGCCGCGACCAGCGCGTCCCATTCGAGCCAGGGCGAATGTTGCCCCGGTGTCGCGAACAAGGGCATGCCACCGGCGATCTGGATCAGTTCCGGCACCCAGTTACCAGCGGCCATCAGCGGGTCAATCCACTCGATTGCCGCGACCGTCGGTTGAAACCCTCGCGCCTCGCCCTCCGCTTGCAGGCGCTGCATCCGGTCCTGCAATCGCCCGACCGCCGCCTCGGCCGCATCCACCGCGCCGACCGCCTCCCCCACCTGGCGGAAATCGCCCCACACATCACTCAGATCATCCGGTGCGAGCGACAGCAAGACCGGCGCGGTCCCGACCCAGTCCGACAGCGCTTCCTCCAGATCGCGCGGCGTCACTGCACACACCGCGCATTGCGACTGCGTCAGGATCACGTCGGGCCGCAGCGATCGCAACAATGGCGCATCGACTTCATAGACCGACAGCCCCTGCCGGACGATTTCCTGCACCCGATCATCGATCTGCAACGAGGTCAGCCCCTTTTCGAGCTTGGTCGCGGTGCAGACGGGCAAAGCTTCGACGAACGGCGGGAAGTCGCATTCATGCGAACGGCCAACCAGCCCCTCGCCCAAGCCGACCGCCACCGCGATCTCGGTCGCGCTGGGCAGCAACGATACGATGCGGGGGAGCGCCGCCATCAGGCCGGCAGGGGCGCGAAGCTGGCGCCGAACAGTTTCGGCGCGGTGCGCGTCAGGACGAGGTGAAGTACGACCAATCCGGTGAACCAGATCGCGTCGTTGGACAGGATCGCAAGGACGATCGGCGCGGTGAACGTACCCGTTCCGCCCGCGACCGATGCGAACACGAACAGGCCGCCTTCATACGCGGCAAACGCAGCCAGGAATGCGATCGGCAAACGCACGCCGAGCGCAGGCCCGGTCGCCAGAATCCGCGACGCGACCAGCATCGCGACGATGCTTCCCACACCGAGCGCCAGGCCCCACGATAGGGCGTAGCGTGTCAGCGGAAAGCCCATCAGGCCGAAGCCGAGCATCTGGTTGATCGCCCAGATGCCAAAGATCGTCACGATGGCCTGCCGCCGGTTCATCGTCGCGGCGGTGGCGACGGCGATGGCGACGAACGGCATCATGCACGCCGATGCCAGCGTGCCCAGAAGAGCCGTAGCGGCGAGCGCCAGCGGCCAGGCGAAGCCACCGTTCAAAGAAGATCGAGTTTGCATATCCGTATATCCCGGGCGTCGAGCGACCAGACCGGGGCGTCCGCGCGAACGGTCGGCCCCCGCCGCAAGCCGGACGCACAGGCGACCCGCCGCAGTGACCGATGCGACCCCAGCCGCACGTTCGTCGCCCAGACGAAGAGCTTCGCGCCTGGCCAATCCCATGAGCCGGGCAAGAGCGACACGCGCCGGTCGGTCTCCTGGCTCGCGGGTCATCGCACGATCTGCGCCTTCCCAAGCGTCACCATCCCGAGGGAGAGATTGGCTCAGTGGCTGCGGGGGCGTTTCCGCCATCGCCTGCACATCGTGCTCGCCGCTTACAGTTGCAGGGACAGCCACAGAATTGTTCGCCAGAGGCTCACGCACTGCATTCCCGTTACCGACGCGATCCGGAGCCCCGCCATCGCGAAGCTCCACCATTGGTCTAACCGAAACCCGGCAAGCTCACCACAAGCATTTTCCCCCAAGACAAGACGGTTGCCACGTTCTAGCCTGACCGATCTTTCAGGGAGTGCAGACAGATGCGGCGATTGGTTTTGGCGACGGCGATTCTCGCGCTTGTACCGGGCATTGCCCAAGCCGCGGATACCGCCACCCCCGCTGCGCAAGCGCAGGCGTTGGAGATCGCCAAGCGCGCCATCGCCTTTCGCTCGGTCACCGGCCCCGGCAACCAGACACCGCAACTGGCGGCATATTTGAAATCGGTGCTGGTCGCGGGCGGCTTTGCCGACGCCGACATCAGCATCACCCCGGTCGATGACACGGCCTATATGATCGCGCGCTGGCACGGCAGCGACGCGAAGCTCAAGCCACTCGTCATCTCGGGGCATATCGACGTGGTCGAGGCGAAACCCGCCGATTGGCAGCGCGATCCCTTCACCCCCGTTGTCGAGAACGGCCTGCTCTATGGCCGTGGTGCGACCGATATGAAGCTCGATGCGGCGCTGGCGATGGCCGCTCTGCTGCAATTGAAGAAGGACGGCTATCAACCGCGCCGCGACATCGTCCTCGAATTTTCGGGCGACGAGGAAACCGCGATGAAAACCAGCGGAATAATCGCCGAGAAACTGAAGGATGCCGAAATCGTCCTCAACATCGACGGCGGTGGTGGTGCGCTCGACGAGAAGACCGGCAAGCCGTTATACTGGACGTGGAATGGTGCGGAAAAGACCTATGCCGATTTCGCACTGACCGTCACCAATGCCGGCGGCCATTCGTCCGCCCCGCGCAAGGACAATGCCATCGTGCAATTGTCGCGCGCGCTGGCACGCATCGGCGCATACCAGTTCAAGCCCGAGGTGAGCGACCTGACGCGCAGCTATTTCGTCAACGCCGCCAAATACGAAACCCCCGAAATCGCCACAGCCATGAAAGCCTTCGCCGCGAACCCGGAGGACAAGGCAGCGATCGCCACGCTCACCGCAGATCCCGGTTTCATCGGCAAGATCGGCACGACCTGCGTCGCGACGATGGTGAATGGTGGCCATGCGCTCAACGCCTTGCCGCAGCGCGCCACCGCCAACATCAACTGCCGCATCTTCCCCGGCCACAAGCCCGCCGACATCATGGCGGAGTTGCAAAAGGTCGCCGCTGAACCGGTCGTCACGTTCAAGGACGTGACCGAAGGCGCGGTGCCGAACGACGCATCCCCGCTGCGCAAGGATTTTACCGATGCCGTGCAGGGCGCGATGGCCCGCGTCTATCCCGGCGTACCGGTGTTCCCCAGCATGGCCTCGGGCGCGAGCGATTCGATGTGGTTCCGTTATCACCACGTGCCGAGTTACGGCGCGAGCCCGGTGTTCATCAAGGGATCGGACGATTTCAGCCACGGCCTGAACGAGCGCACCCCGGTCAACAACATCGCGCCCGCAATCACGTACTACCTCTCGCTGTTCAAGGCGTTGTCCAAGTAACATGGCGCACCGCTTCGCCGATCTGCCCGACACCGATCCGGATGCCGACTGGAGCCTGCCTGGCTGGCTCTACAGCGATCCGGAATATCATGATGTAGAGGTGGCGCGCGTGCTCCGCCCGTCATGGCAGATCGTCTGCCATGTCAGCGATATCGCGCAGGTCGGAGACTATCGGACGCTCGATTATCTGGGCGAAAGCATCGTCGTGGTGCGCGGCGAGGACCAGCAGGTGCGCGCCTTCGCCAATGTCTGCCGCCACCGCGCGATGCGGCTGGTCGAAGGCCCGGCGGGTTGCGCCAAGAAGCTCGTCTGCCCCTATCACGCCTGGGCTTATGAGCTCGACGGTCGCCTGACCGGCGTGCCGATGCGCGGCGATTATCCGGCGCTCGACATGGGCAGGATGGGCCTTGTCGCGCTCGGTCTCGAAATCTGGAACGGCTTCGTCTTTGTCCGGCTGGAGAATGACGACGGCCCGTCCGTCGCGGAGATGATGACCCCCTACGCCCCCGAAATCGCGCCCTACGCGTTCGAAGATCTCCGCGCGATCGCACCGGTCCGCACGCGCACCCGGGCGGTGAACTGGAAGACTATTGGCGACAATTATTCCGACAATCTGCACATCCCGGTCGCGCATGACGGGCTGACGCGGCTGTTCGGAAAATCCTACGCGATCGAGGCGCAACCTTATGTCGACAAGATGTCCGGTCATCTCGCCGATCGCCCTTCCGCCGATCCGTGGGAGCGGCTCTACCAGACGCACCTGCCGCCCGCGGAGCATCTGCCCGAGAGCCACCGCAAGCTGTGGCTATATTACAAGCTGTGGCCGAACATGGCGTTCGACATCTACCCCGATCAGGTCGATTTCATGCAATGGCTGCCGCTGACGCCGACGACGACGCTGCTGCGCGAAATGACCTTCGCTTTGCCTGATGTCTTTATTCCAGAAGACAAGCGGCGGGAAATGAAGATCGTGCGCTATGCCAATTGGCGCATCAACCGCACCGTCAATGCCGAGGACACCTGGCTGATCGAACGCGTGCAACAGGGCATGGCCTCGCAAAGCTATGAGGTCGGCCCGATCGGGCGCAGCGAAGTATGCCTGCGCAGTTTCGCCCGCAAAATCCGCGAGCGCATTCCGGAGGCCAGGCTGCACCGCGCGCCGGCGGCGGGGTGGAGCAAATCCCCCTCCCGCTTGCGAGAGGGTTTAGGGGAGGGCATATCCACCGTCACCGCACTCTCGCAATTCCTCCCCCAGTTCCTCCCGCAAGCGGGAGGGGAGAAGACATGACCAAATCCTACGACGCTCTCATCATCGGCGGCGGGCATAACGGCCTGGTCTGTGCCTTCTACCTCGCCCGCGCGGGGCTGAAGGTCCGTGTGCTCGAACGCCGCCATATCGTCGGTGGTGCTGCGGTGACGGAGGAATTCGCCCCGGGCTTCCGCAATTCCACCGCCAGCTACACCGTCAGCCTGCTGCGCCCCAAGGTCATCAAGGAC
This sequence comes from Sphingomonas sp., assembly GCF_025363195.1. Taxonomy (GTDB): domain Bacteria; phylum Pseudomonadota; class Alphaproteobacteria; order Sphingomonadales; family Sphingomonadaceae; genus Sphingomonas. Next base: position 494 of record NZ_JANYEK010000049.1, on the reverse strand, counting down.
ATGCGGCTGCACGAACGCGGCTGGCGCATCATCGAACGCACGATCAGCAATTTCTTCCCGCATGACGACGGCTATCTCAAGCTCGGCGGCGGACAAGCGCGGACTCAGGCGGAGTTCGCGCGCTTCTCGAAGAAGGATGCCGAGACCTTCCCGAAATATGAGGTGGCGCTGGAGCGCGTTGCCTCGGTCCTGCGCGACATGGCGCTGAAGACCCCGCCAAACGTAGGCGGCGGCTTGCGCGCGCTGATCACCGCCGCCGCGCAGGGCAAGCGCCTCGCCGGAATGGGTATCGAAGCGCAGCGCGACGTGATGGACCTGTTCGTCAAATCGGCGCGCGACTTCCTCGACAGCTGGTACGAAAACCCGTTCATCAAGGCCGCGTTCGGGTTCGACGCGGTGGTCGGCAATTATGCCAGCCCCGACACGCCGGGCAGCGCCTATGTCCTGCTCCACCACGTCTTCGGCGAGGTCAACGGCAAGCTCGGTGCCTGGGG
>NZ_JANYEK010000021.1 GCF_025363195.1 Sphingomonas sp. | reverse complement strand
CGACCGGACGCTTGCCGGTGCCGGTGTAATATTCGGTGATGACGACGATGAGACCGGTCACCACAAGCCCAATAAGGCCGCAAAGGAAAAGACGCCAGCCTTCGATCGGGGTGCCGTCCGCCAACGCGCCCGCGGGCTCGCGCTTCGCCTCGGTGGCAAGCGCTGGCATGCTTGCCGCCAAGGCCAGCGCCGCTACCATCGTTCGACCGACCGTCATGATCCTCATCCCCTCGCAAGCGCCCGTTGACGCGTGGTTCACGGTTATATAGTCGGACAAAATAAATCGAGGCAAGCCGTTTGATTGGCGCGATCTCGAGGCAAGGGAGCGGATAATGGCGGGACCAGTGAATATCGGCACGACACAGGCGGCGAATTCGTCGGCGCATTCCCCGGCATCGGCCACCAGCTATCGCTCCGCGTTGACGCTGCTCGCCAGTCTGTTCTTCATGTGGGGCTTCATCACCGTCATCAACGGAACATTGCTGCCGCACCTGCGCAGCGTGTTCGATCTGTCCTACACGCAGACCACGCTGATCGAGAGCGTGTGGTTCATCGCCTATTTCTTCGCTTCGATTCCCTCGGCCAAGCTGATCGAACGCGTCGGCTATCAACGCGCGATGGTCATCGGGCTCGCCATGATGGCGGCGGGTGCGCTGGTGATGGTCCCGGCGGCGCGTATTCCCTCCTACGGCGTAACGTTGTTCGCGCTGTTCGTGATCGCCAGTGGGATCACCCTGTTGCAGGTCGCGGCCAACCCCTATGTCGCGGTGGTAGGAAAGCCCGAGACGGCGTCGTCGCGGCTGAACCTGGTACAGGCGTTCAATTCGGCGGGCGCGACGCTGGCGCCGTTGTTCGGTGGCTATCTCATCCTGGGGCGCAGCACGTCGGGTACGGCCGTGGCAGGCGCGGCCGCGCTGACCCCGGTCGAGCGACTGGCCGATGCACAGTCGGTAGTGTTGCCCTATGTCATCGTCGCGATCGTGCTGGCGCTGTTGGCGGTGGTGATCGCGCGCTTCCCGTTGCCGGCGATGGGGGCGGCGACGCAGCGTTCGGCCAAGGTCGACCGCAAGGGCCAATCGCTCTGGGCGCATCGCAACCTGGTGTTCGGCGTGCCCGCGATCTTCATCTACCTGATCGCCGAAATCGGCGTGGGCAATCTGTTCATCAACTTCGTCAGCCAGCCCGAGATTGGGAACCTCACCCACCAGCAGGCGTCGAACTATCTGTTCCTGTTATGGGGCGGGATGATGGTCGGGCGGCTGGTCGGTGCCTTCGTGATGCAGAAGGTGGATGCCGGTAAAGCCCTCGCCGTGGCCAGCATCGGCGCGACGATCGTGATGCTGGTCGCCACCTTCACCACCGGGCATGTCGCGATGTGGGCGCTGATTTCGGTCGGGCTGTTCCACTCGATCATGTTCCCGACGATCTTCACGCTCGGCATCCGTGGCCTGGGGCCGTTGACCGAGGAGGGATCGGGGCTGCTGATCATGGCGATCGCCGGCGGGGCGCTGGTCATCGTGCAGGGCTGGCTCGCCGATCATTACGGCCTGCAGGCCTCGTTCCTGCTCACGGCGGCGTGCGAACTTTACATTCTGTTCTATGCGCTGTGGGGATCGAAGCCGACGCACGTCTTGCCCGATCGGCAGGTCGGATAGATTTATCGTTCCATCGACGTCTGCGTATCCTCCAGCGCCTGGTCGACCAGCAGGCGCATCGCGTCCGCGGCGCCCGCAGGATCGCTGGCGGCGATCGCATCGAGCACGCGCCGATGATCGGGGATCGGGTTGCGGGGCAGGGCGCGGGCACGCTGCTTGAACTGGGTGGTCCAAGTGACCGCAGCGCCCATGCTGGCGCTGAGCACGATCAAGGCATCGTTGCGCGTCGCGCGCAGGATCGCATCGTGAAAGTCGCGGTCGCATGCGCGACCTGCATCGGTCGCGAGCGTATGGCGGGTCATGCCCGCCAGCGCGTCCTTCATCGCTTTCAGATCATCGCGCCCGCGACGTTCCGCAGCAAGTGCCGCCGCCGCCGGTTCGATGATCGCGCGCAATTCGAATAGCGACCGGATGAACGCCAGATCCGGCTCACCGGCAAAAGCCCAGGCGAGCACGTCGGGATCGAGCAGGTTCCAGCGGCTGCGTGGCAACACCCGGGTGCCCGCTTTGGGCCGGCTTTCGACCATGCCCTTGGCGGTCAGCACCTGCACCGCCTCGCGGTACGCACTGCGCGACACGTCGAGCGCCTCCGAGAACGCGACTTCGCCCGATAATATATCGCCCGGCGCAAATTCACCGGACAGGATCGCCACGCCGAGTTTGTGCGCGATCGCACCGTGCAGGCGCCGCCCTGTGCCGCGCGGCTTGCGCTTCTCTGGCTGTTCCGCGTCACTCACCCGATCCATCTCCCTGCCCACGACTACCACCCACCCCGCGCAATCTCAAACGCCGGTGCCGACCAACGAGAACGATTGCCAAGCAGAGGTCAAGTCAATATGTCGGAGTAATGAACATTGGAGACGATATGAGCGAGCATGATGTCCTGGAGCGCGCTGCGTTCCATTCGATCGATGCGGCCACTGGCACCCCGTCCGGCCCGGCCTTCGCGACGGATGATGGTGCTGCGGTTGCCGCCGCCTGCGCCGCTGCCGAGGCTACTTTCGATGTGTACCGCGCGACGGGCACCGAGGATCGCGCGCGCTTTTTGGAGGCGATCGGCGATCAGATCGTTGCCATTGGCGACGATCTGATCGCCACGGCGATGCGCGAAAGCGGCCTGCCGCGCGCGCGGCTGGAGGGCGAGCGTGGACGCACCGTCGGGCAACTCAAGCTGTTCGCAAGCGTGTTGCGGGCGGGGGCGTGGCAGGGCGTGCGAATCGATCCGGCGCTGCCCGATCGCCAGCCCCTGCCGCGCCCGGACCTGCGGCTGAGGATGATCCCGCTCGGGCCGGTCGCGGTGTTCGGTGCGTCGAATTTCCCGCTCGCCTTTTCGACCGCCGGCGGCGACACCGCTGCCGCGCTGGCGGCAGGCTGTCCGGTGGTGGTCAAAGGGCATCCGGCGCATCCGGCGACCGGTGCGCTGGTGGCGGACGCCATCGCCCGCGCGGTTGCGGCGTGTGGCCTGCCGAAGGGCGTCTTCTCGCATCTGGTCGGACCCGGCAACGATCTCGGCACCATGTTGGTGCAGGATCCGCGCATCGCCGCGGTCGGCTTCACCGGATCGCGCGGTGGCGGTCTCGCATTGCTGAAGCTGGCGCAGGCGCGCGCCGTGCCGATTCCGGTCTATGCCGAGATGTCGAGCATCAACCCCGTCGTGCTGCTGCCCGAGGCGTTGCGCGCACGCGGGGCCGCGCTCGGCACCGCGTTCGTCGGATCGTTGACGATGGGCGCGGGGCAATTCTGCACCAATCCCGGTCTGGTGCTGGCGATCGATGGAGAGGGGCTGGACGCCTTCGTGGCCGCCGCCGCCGAGGCGATGACCAAGGCGAGCGCGGCGACGATGCTCACCGGCGGCATCCACGCGGCCTATAACGAAGGCGTGACCGCGCTGGAAACGCATGACGCTGTCGAGACGATCGCGCGCGGCTGCACTGGCGAAGGCATAACCGAGGGTCAGGGTGCGTTCTTCGCCACGACGGCAGCGCAGTTCCTGGCCGACAAAGCGCTGGGCCGCGAGGTGTTCGGCGCGTCCTCATTGTTGGTGCGTTGCCGCGATGAGGGCGAGTTGCGCGCCGTGCTGTCCGCCGCCGAAGGGCAGCTGACCGCGACGCTCCAGATGGACGCAGGCGACACGGATCTGGCCGCCCGGCTCATCCCGATCCTCGAACGCAAGGCCGGGCGCATCCTCGCCAACGGCTGGCCGACCGGCGTGGAGGTGGCGCATGCCATGGTTCATGGCGGGCCGTATCCGGCGACATCGGATGGGCGAACGACGTCGGTCGGCAGTCTGGCGATCGATCGTTTTCTGCGCCCGGTGTCGTACCAGAATCTGATGCCGTCCCTGCTGCCTGCCGCAGTGCGCGACGATACCACTGTACCGCGCCTGATCGACGGCGTGCCCACCATTTGACCCGACCCGCGACCGTAGCGACGGCGCATCTTCGAGGGAGAGATTTATGACGTTGCGCCTGCTCCAGCACCGCGCCGATGGCGGCGCACGATCGGTGATAGCGGCCACCAACGATGGCGCGCATGTCGTCAACGGCGTCGCCAGCGTGCGCGATCTCGCCACGCGAGCGATTGCGTCCGGCACCGATCTCGCTGGCGCGGTCGCGGCGTGCGGGGCGGGTGCGGCGGTGGATCTGGCCG
>NZ_JANYEK010000019.1 GCF_025363195.1 Sphingomonas sp. | reverse complement strand
CCATCGTCGGGCCATCCATCACCGGCATCATGACGTCAGAGATCAACAAATCCGGCCGCTCGTTCTTCGCCAGCACTTCCAGCGCGGCCTCGCCATGTTCGGCGGTCAGCACGGTATAGCCCTGCCGACTGAGCGCCCGTTCGGCGATAGCGCGCACCATGTCCTCGTCCTCGACCAGCAGGATCAGACCGGTGCCCCACAGGTCGGTCGGCACGACTTTTGCCACCACCGGCGGGCGGACCGGCTCCGACGCCGCGGAGGCCGTGTGGACCGGCAAATAGATCGCGAAGGTGGTGCCCGGCGCACCCTTGTTGTTGTCGGCAAAGATATAGCCGCCGGATTGCTTGACGATGCCGTAGACGGTGGAGAGGCCCAGCCCGGTGCCCTTGCCGACTTCCTTGGTGGTGAAAAACGGTTCGAAGATCTTGGCGAGAATTTCGGGCGGGATGCCGGTGCCGGTATCGGCGACTTCCAACGCGACGTAATCGGCGATCGGCAGGATGTCATTACCCATATGGCGGACCTGCGCCGACGATACGCCCTTGGTCTGGATCGACAGCGTGCCCCCGCCGCCCTTGGCCATCATCGCATCGCGCGCATTGACCGCGAGGTTGACGACGACCTGTTCGAGCTGTCCGGGATCGGCGCGAACCGCTCCCAGATTGCGGCCGTGTTTGACCGTGAGCGTCACCGTCTCGCCCAGCAGGCGCTTGAGCAGGTTCGATACTTCGGAGATCACGTCGGGCAATTGCAGCACCTGCGGGCGCAACGTCTGCTGGCGCGAGAAAGCGAGCAATTGCCGCGTCAGGCTGGCCGCGCGGTTCGAATTAGCGCGGATCTGCTGGATATCGTCATAGTCGCTGTCGCCCGGCGTATGGCGCATCAGCATCAGGTCGCAATGCCCGATAATGGCCGTCAGGATATTGTTGAAATCATGCGCCACGCCCCCGGCCAGCTGCCCTACGGCCTGCATCTTGGTCGCTTGCGCCACCTCCCGCTTCAGCCGCGTTTCCTCATTATTGTCTTTCAGGCTGAGCAGCACCGCCGCCTCGCCCAGCCCCCGCGCGCCCGCAATGGACAGCGCAACCGGTTCGTCGGGATGATCCTTCAGTCGCACGGCCAGATCGGTGGAATGCGTCGCGCCGTTGGCAAATCGCCGGATCGCGTCCGCCACTACGCCCTTGTCCTCGCGCACCAGCAGATCGCCTGGATACAGCGGCGGGCTATGGGCATCGACCTGCGCGGCGCGGGCGAAGGCGTCGTTCATTTGAATGAAGCGCCCGTCGCGATCGACAAGAGCCATGCCGAACGGCATCAGGCTGACGAGGCTGCGGACATGCGCGGTGGCGTTGCCGCCGATTGCGGGGGTGCCGATATTGGCCTCCTCGTCGAGCAAAGCGACCAGCATCGGTGCGTCTTCGCCTTCGAGGAACGGGATCTGCAACACGCGTAATGGCACACCGCCCAGTCCCTCCCGCTCGAAGCGTACCTGGCCATGATCGTCGGTGATCAGGAAGCGGGCGAAATCACGACCGGTAGCGGCGCCCTCCTCGTGCCCCATCGCCCTGACGCGGAACACGCGGTTGGCCGTGCGAATGCGGCCTTCGGGGCCGATCAGGGCGGTCATAATGCCGGCCCCGCCGAGCCGATCCCCGGTCTGTCCGGAAATCAAAGCCTCGACCGAAGCGGCCATGTCGAGCCCTTCGGCCCCGCGAAAGCGCCAGACGAGCAGGTCTTCCGCTTGCCCGGCCCGTTCCACGACTGCCGCGAGCGGCGTACCGCGCGCGATCAGGCGTTCGACCGCTGCGCTACCATCGCGCCACGCGGCCCTTCCGGCAGCGCTTAGGCGATCGACCCCATTGTCATCGACCGGCAGGCCCGGCGGCGTGGGAAAGCCGGTGAACAGGTCTTCATACCGATCGTTGGCGCAGATCAAGCGCCCGGCCCGATCGGTGATCGCCACCGCGTCGGGGCTGGCGGCGGCCAATGCACGCGCGACGCTCCAGTCGGGCTCGGCATCGCTGGCGCGAGTTGCGGGGAACAGACGACGCGCGGCAACCAAACCACCCGCAACGACCAGCCCGGTGGCGAGAAAAGCGCCCGCAACAGGCAGGCTACCGATCAATCCGAGTACGACCAAGGCAGCCGCAAGCCCGCCCCCGCCAGCGATAAACGCGGCGGTGCGAGAGGAAGGCAGATCGGGGGATATGGGAAGGCTGGCCATCGACAAGAGTCTTGGAGCCTGTGGCCAAGGCGTCAAGGGTTTAGAATGCGGTAACTGTCTGAACCGACCCGAAACCGTCGGTGTTCCTCTCATTCGGATCGAAACGCTTCCCCAGCCGCATGCCGGGGAAGCGTAAACCCTTACCAGACCTTCAGACGATCGGCCGGAGCGAGATACAGCTTCTCACCCGGCTTGGGCTGGAACGCGCCGTACCACGGGTCCATATTGCGCACGATTGAGGCACGCTGTTCGGACGGGCTGTGCGGATCGGTGAGCAGGCGCTGGCGCAAGGTCGCCTCGCGGTAGCTCCGGCGCCACACTTGCGCCCAGCCGAGATAGAAGCGCTGATCGCCCGTGAAGCCGTCGATCACCGGTGCCGCTACGCCGTTGAGCGATTTCTTATAGGCATCATATGCCACCGTCAGCCCGGCGAGATCGGCCATATTCTCGCCCAGGGTCAGCGCGCCCTTTACGTGCATGCCCCGCAGCGGCTCATAGGCATCATATTGCGCGACGACCTTGCCGGTCAGCGCGCCGAAATTCTTCACGTCGGCTGGCGTCCACCAATCCGACAGTGTGCCGGTGGCGTCGTATTTCGCACCCTGATCGTCGAAATGGTGGCTCAATTCGTGGCCGATCACCGCGCCGATGCCGCCATAATTCACCGCCGGGTCCGCCGCCGGATCGAAAAATGGCGGTTGCAGGATCGCGGCTGGAAAGACGATCTCGACCATGCCGAAATTGGCGTAGGCGTTTACCGTCATCGGGGTCATGCCCCATTCTAAACGATCGACCGGCTTGCCGAGCTTGGCGGTTTCGTAATCGTGCTGCCATTCGTTGGCGCGGATGTTGTTGCCGAACGCGTCGCCCGCCACGATCTGAAGCGCCGAATAATCCTTCCAGCGATCCGGATAACCGATCTTGGGGGTGAAGGCGGCGAGCTTGGCATGCGCCTTCACCTTGGTTGCGGGCGCCATCCATTCGAGCTTGTCGATACGGGTGTCCATCGCCGAGATGATGTTCTTGACCAACTTGTCCGCCGCCGCCTTGGTCTCGGGCGGGAAATATTTGGCGACGTACAGCTTGCTGACCTCGTCATCCATCGATCCGCTGGTGAACTGCACCGCGCGCTTCCAGCGCTCTTCCTGTTGCGGCGTTCCGCCCAGCGTCGTGCCATTGAAGGCGAAATTCTCGTCGTCGAGCGGCTTGGGCAGCACGTCGGCGAAATCGGTCAGCGCCTTCAGAATCAACTGATCCTTCAGCACGCCGATCGGCGCGGCGGCGACCAGCTTCGATATCGCGGCGACCGCACTGGGCTGCGCGACGACGACATCGGTGACGGTGTTTGCGCCACCGGCCTTGAACACCGCCGCGAAATCGATCCCCGGCGCCAGCTTCTGGAGTTGTGCCACGGTCATCTTGTTATACGTCTTGGTCGCATCGCGGCTTTCGATGCGCGTCCAGCTGACCTTGGCGATCGCGGTTTCGAACGCGACGATCGCCTTGGCACGTCCGGCCGCATTAGCCTCACCGGCCAGCGTGAACATCTTGGCGATATGCGCTTCGTAAGCGGTTTTTGCAGCAGCCAGCTTCGCATCGCTGCTGAGATAATAATCGCGGTCCGGCAGGCCGAGACCCGATTGATAGATGCCGAAGACATAGGCGTTGGGGTTCTTGTCGTCCTGCCCGACACCACCGGCGATCGGCCCGACAATTCCGTCGCGCGAGAGTTCGCCGAGCAACGTCGAATAGGTCTTTTTGGTCGCGCCCTTGATCTTGGTCAGGATCGGCTGGATCGGGGCCATGCCCTTGGCGTCGATCGCCGCACGATCGAGATAGGTGGAATAAGCGATGCCGATCTTCGACGACGGATCCTTGGCCTGTTCATCCAGAATGCCGCGCGTGCGCGCTTCCGACAGATCGGACAGGATGTTGAACGACCCATAGTTCGATTTATCCGCCGGGATCGGCGTGTTCTTGGCCCAAGTGCCGCTGGTGTAATTATAGAAACTGTCACCGGGCTGCACGGCCCGGTCCATACCCGCTTCGTCGAAGCCAAACGTGCCATAAGCGGGTTTGGCGGCCATCGGCGTTGCCGCGGCGGACGCTTCGGCCGCCGGAGCGGCGTCCGGCGCCTTCATCGTCGCACAGCCGGCAAGCGCGGTGGCGGACAGCAGCAGAAGGGCGAACGAACGGTTCATAAGACGCGACTCCGAATAAGGGGATGCCGCTTGTGTTCTACGTCGCCAACACGCTTGTCAATTATGGTAACGGTTTTTACCGGATCACGCCCCGACGGGATCCGGACGGTCGTGCCGGTTGCGCCATCTATGGGCGATCCACAGCCGCCAGCCGAGCGCGGTCAGCGCATAGCCAGCGACCGCAAGGACGATCGTGATGATCGTCAACCCGACGATCGTTGCCGGGATCGCACCCGCCCACAGCCAGTGCAACCAATCGGTATTGTCCGCGACGGTCCGGGCAATCGGATCACCCGGCACCGCCTGATCGAGCCGCAGCACCGTCTTGCCGATCCAATAGCCCGCGACCCACAAAGGCGGGGTGGTCAGCGGGTTGGTGATGAAGGTGGTCGCTGCCGCCGTCGGGATATTGGCGCGGAACGGCAAAGCGAAAACCGCCGACAGCACGATCTGCGCAACCGGGAACAGAATGCCCGTGACCATTCCGAGCGCGACACCGCGCGGCACCGAGCGCCGGGTGAAGCGCCACAATTCCGGTGCCAGCACGCGATGCGCCACCGGCTGGAGGTACCGATTGCCCTCAAGGCTCGCGCGCGTCGGCATCGACCGGCGCCACCATGCGGCGAGCCGGGTCGAAAGCTTGGGCCTTTCACCCACGGTCGCGCATGATCCGACCTTGCTCGCGCTTCCAGTCGCGCTCCTTGATCGTGTCGCGCTTGTCGTGCGCCTTCTTGCCCTTGGCCAAGGCGAGTTCGACCTTCGCCTTGCCCGACGGGTTGAAGTAGATCGATAACGGCACCAGCGTCATGCCGTCGCGCGCGACTGCGCCATGCATCTTCTTGATCTCGCGCTCGTGGAGCAGCAATTTGCGCGGCCGTTTCGGTTCGTGGTTGAAGCGGTTGCCGTGGCTGAATTCCGGGATGTTCGAATTGATCAGCACGACCTGGCCGTCCGCGACCTCGGCATAGCTTTCGACGATCGACCCCTGCCCGAAGCGGAGCGACTTCACTTCGGTGCCCATCAGCGCGATCCCCGCCTCGAACACCGTCTCGATGAAATAGTCGAACTTCGCGCGCCGGTTCTCGGCGACGATCTTGGTCTTTTCGAAGGTGGCGGGTTTTGGTCTGGCCATGG
>NZ_JANYEK010000254.1 GCF_025363195.1 Sphingomonas sp. | reverse complement strand
AACAACGTCGTAAGCGAGGTCAACCTCCGCTGTATGCACCATTCCAGCCGGCGCAGTCTGCGCCGCCGCTGAGCCGGCGCACACACTGAACAAGATCGCCGCAGCCGATAGCTGGATCAAGAGTTGCGCACGCATTGAAGGTCGATTGATCGAGTACGAAATGCATTGCATGATTATCGCCTTGGAAGCCCTGTCGAAGCAATCTTACGATGGTGCAATACGGCATTCGTTGCAATCGCGAGCTTTTGCAGGTTCGAACCTAGATGTGCTGACGCCGAGCAAGGCCTAAGGATGTAGTCTTTCGGCAATCAACCTAACGCTTAGCCGGGAAAGCGGTCAGGCGGCGATCGCCCAATACCGGACGCTTGGTTGGAAATCGGGGCTGCCGAAAGCACCATTTGTCTAGGCAGATCTTACCTCTTCTTCCTCTCCGGACGTTGGTTTGGAGAAAGCGGATGCCATTAAGGGACCGGCTGTGCTTCGATCCACCCGCATGTCCGACCCCCAGCCGGCTAGGTGTCCGCCGTCGCACCTTCGCTGGGCCTTACCCGCCCTTTAGTCCGTATTGCCTGGCGAACGTCTACGAACGAGGTTCGGAACGGATTGGCCTTGCCACGGGATTTGGCGGCAGTCGGGGATTTGAACGGGACGAAAGGACCTTATCCACCTTGGCAGCGAAACGCGGTCTAGGTCGTACCGCACCGTCCTGATGCCCACACTCTGATTCTTGCGGGTGCTGGGAAACGAACTCGTCGCTGGTCTGCGCACTGGCGGCGGCTGCAACGTTAGGCCTTTCGCGAGATTTGCAAGGCGATAGCCTGGCTCAACTCCTTCAATCGCGCTTCCCCTATCCAAAGCACTTTGGGCCCAGTCATAAGGGGGAAACTGGCCTACCGGTCGCCACCCGCAGCAGTCACCGCCCCCGGTGGTCACCTGCCCATCGGTCTTGGAAGCCGTTGGGGTTTGAGGGCCGCTAAACGGGCCGTTTCTCGTCTTATTTCCGCAATGACATGCGCCATGGCCAAGGAGATCGCCATTGTGATGACGATCGAGACAGTGAGAGCCATAGTTTTTCCGATCAGTGTACAACCTCATCGTGCGGCGGCGACTTCGCCACGCAAGGTTCGCTTTACCGAAAGGAAACCAGTCTTTACATTTCTCGTTCCGTCAGCGCAGAAAACTTTGGCAGACGGTACGGCGATGGCGTTGTGAACAAACGTTAATAAGCAGATTTCGATGCTGTAAAAACGGCCGTCGGGAACCGGAATTCCCTTTCCACATTGCTTTTGCTCCGGCAGTCGGTCAGTTCACATCCATCTGCGATGATCCGTCAACGACCTGGATCGACCGATGGAGACACTGATGATGGCGACCGCCCTCAAGCAGATGGAGGAAGAGGCAATCGAAGCCGCCCGCTCCATCGCATATTCGATGCCGATTGAAGACATCGACATGACCGACTCGACGCGCTTTTTTGACAACACGCACTGGGCTTTTTTCGAGCGACTCCGCAAGGAAGCCCCGGTTCATTATTGCGCCAATGGGCGGTTCGGACCGTTTTGGTCAGTGACACGCTACAAGGACATTATGGCGGTCGATACCAACCACGCCATTTTCTCGTCCGAAGCCCATCTCGGCGGCATCACCGCGAAGGACCAGGATGATGATTTCATTCTGCCGATGTTCATCGCTATGGATCAGCCGAAGCATGATGCGCAGCGAAAGGCCGTATCACCGATCGTCGCACCCGCCAACTTAGCCGTTCTTGAGGTGCTGATCCGAGAGCGCGCACAGAAGATTTTCGACAATCTCCCGATCAATGAGCCGTTCGACTGGGTCGATCGTGTCTCGATCGAACTGACCACCCAAATGCTGGCCACATTGTTTGATTTTCCGTGGGAGGAGCGGCGCAAACTCACATATTGGTCTGACGTCACGACGATCGATGTCAGCGCGCCCGACGCAACGATGACCCGCGATGAACAACGCGCGATTCTGATCGAATGTCTCACCTATTTCACCGGCCTTTGGAATGCGCGTGTCAATGCTCCGCCGGCGGGCGATCTTATTTCGATGATGGCGCACAATCCCTCCATGCGCGACATGCAGCCGATGGAATATCTCGGTAATTTGATACTGCTGATCGTTGGCGGCAACGACACCACGCGCAATTCGATCACCGGTGGCTTGCTGTTTCTCAATGAAAATCCGGCTGAATATCAAAAGCTGCGCGATAACCCGGCATTGATCGAATCGATGGTGCCCGAAATCGTCCGCTATCAAACACCGCTTGCGCATATGCGGCGAACTGCGCTGCAAGATACGATCCTTGGCGGACAGCATATAAAAAAGGGCGACCGCGTCGTGATGTGGTATGTCTCGGGCAATCGCGACGAAACCGAGATTGAAGATGCGGATGCGTTCATCATTGATCGCGCCCGCCCGCGTCAGCACCTGTCGTTCGGCTTTGGCATTCATCGCTGCGTCGGCAATCGCCTGGCTGAAATGCAGCTGAAAATTGTTTGGGAAGAGATCCTTAAGCGTTGGCCGATGATCGAGGTGCTGGAGCCGCCAGTCCGCGTAAAGTCGGCTTTTGTCAAAGGCTATGAGCGGATGATGGTACGGATTCCGGGCTGATCCGATCGCTCATTATCGATCTGCTTCATCTACAATCTGGGGGACTAAATGCCACGCGTCACATTCGTTGAACCCAACGGAGCCGAACATCACGTCGAAGTCGCGAACGGATGTTCCGTCATGGAGGGCGCGCTGAACAACAGTATTCGCGGCATTGATGGCGATTGTGGGGGCAATTGCGCCTGCGGCACCTGCCACGTGCACGTCGCCGCCGAATGGCGTCACGAAGCCGGCACTCAGAGCGACATGGAGCGTGACATGCTCGAATTTGCAGAAGGCGCGCGTGAAGATAGTCG
>NZ_JANYEK010000244.1 GCF_025363195.1 Sphingomonas sp. | reverse complement strand
CGCTCGATGATCATGCGCATTCCCCCCAAGAAGTACCGGGAGAGATTTATGGCAATTGTGCTAACCCGAACCCAACAAACCATTTTGGCTTTTTCGGTGCGCAGATCCGCCCGAAAAAAACGGAATCGCTGCCCGGCATTCAAATTCCGCCCGTCCTCCCCTAGGGTTGCATCACACCGCCCCGCTTGCAGAAATGATTCCGCCCCGATGACCGATTTCTCTGCTCTTCTCCAGCCCGATCGCGGCCAGAGCGCCCGCATGATCCATGTCGTCCACCCGGATGCTTTCCCAGAATGGCTCGCGAAGCAGCCGATCCGCACCCGCACCGCCGTCGCCGCGCACCGCCTGACCGGAAAGGCGGGCCACCGTGCGATCCTGCCGGGTGAAGGGGCTGACGAATGGTCGATGCTGCTGGTCTGTAACGAAAGCGCGGAATCGCCATGGCGCATTGCCTCGCTTGGCGAGCATCTGCCGGCCGGCACCTATCGCCTTGCCGAGGGTGAACCCGGGGCCGCGATGCTCGGCTGGGCGCTCGCCCACTATCGATTCGATGCTTACAAAAAGGGCGACGATGTCGGCCCGCGCATCCTGCTCACCAGGGATCCGGCGCGGATCGAGGAGACCGTTCGCCTCGCCACCGCCACCGCTCTGGTCCGCGATCTCGTCAACACGCCAGCCTCTGACATGGGGCCGGCCGACCTTGAAGCTCAGGCGGCAAAACTGGCCCAGGCGCACGGCGCGACGCTCACGGTGACCAAGGGCGACGCGCTCGCCAAGGGCTATCCGATGATCCATGCAGTCGGCAGGGCCGCCGCCCCAGATCGCGCGCCCCGCCTGATCGAACTCGAATGGGGCGACCCGAAACACCCCCGGATCGCGATCGTCGGCAAGGGCGTGACGTTCGACACCGGGGGCCTCAACATCAAACCCGGCGGCGGCATGGCACTGATGAAGAAGGATATGGGCGGCGCGGCGCACGTCCTCGCGCTCGCCAGCCTGATTATGGCCGCCCGGCTGAAGGTTCGTCTCCACCTGCTCGTACCCGCCGTGGAAAACAGCATCGCCGGCAACGCCTTCCGTCCCGGCGATGTGCTCAAGACGCGGCAGGGCCTGACCGTCGAAAACACCAATACGGATGCGGAAGGCCGCCTCGTCCTTGGGGATGCGCTGACCAAAGCGGGCGAAGGCGCGGACGGCAAAGGGCCGGAACTGATCATCGATTACGCGACCCTCACCGGAGCCGCCCGCGTCGCGCTAGGCCCGGACCTCCCGGCCACGTTCAGCAACGACGACGCGTTGGCCGAAGCGTTGATCGAGGCCGGCACGCAGGTCGGCGACCCGCTGTGGCGGCTGCCATTATGGGACGGCTATGACGATATGCTCAGATCCGACATCGCCGACATGGTGAATTCGGCCGAGGGCGGATATGCAGGATCAACTACCGCGGCCCTGTTCCTTCGCCGCTTTGTGCCCAAGGCCACGCCCTGGGCGCATTTCGACACCTTCGCTTGGCGCCCGAGCGCAAAGCCGGGCCGACCGAAAGGTGGCGATGCCTTGGGCCTGCGCGCCGCATGGGCAGTACTTAAGGCGCGCTACGGTTGAACAAACGCCGCTTCCCCGGCGTACACCGTGGAAGCTTAGAGGTCTGAACGGAATAAACTTCGCCTACCGGCTCGCCCCAAAAGCCAGAACCGGCCTCAAGAAACTTCCGCCCCAGCCTCCACGATCGGGACGAATTTGGCCGCGGTCAGACTCGCTCCCCCCACCAGCGCGCCATCCACATCCGCCGCGCCCAGCAACTCGGTCGCGTTATTCCCTGTCACCGAACCACCATAAAGCAATCGCACCGCATCGGCCTCGATCCCGATCAGCGCGCGCAATTTCGCCCGGATCGCCCCGTGCATCGCCGCGACATCGGCCAATGTCGGCGTCCGCCCCGTCCCGATCGCCCATACCGGCTCATAAGCGATCGACAACCAGGACGCCGCCGCGCCGTCCGGCAGGCTCGCCGCCAATTGCCCCGTCACCACCGCCTCGGCCTGCCCCGCATCGCGCTCGGCCAGCGTCTCGCCGATGCACAGGATCGCCTTCAACCCACCGGCCAGCAGCGCCGCCGCCTTGGCCTTCACCTGCGCGTCGGTTTCGCCATTGTCCGCCCGCCGCTCGCTATGCCCGACGATCGAAAAACCTGCCCCGGCCTCCGCGATCATCGCGACCGAAATGCAGCCGGTATGCGCACCCTTCGCCGCCCAATGCACATCCTGCGCACCGATGCTCAGGCCCGGCGCAGCGGCCACCGCCAAGGCGATCAAGGTCGCCGGCACCGCGATCGCAACGTCGATCTCCGGCGCGGATTGCGCGGCGATGGCGATCCCGCCCAACTCGCCCAGCGCCGCGACATCGCCGTTCATCTTCCAATTGCCCGCCACCAGCTTGCGTCGCGTCATTTAAGCCCCCAAAAACAATTCTCTATCTGCACGACCGATAGAGCGCAGTCGCCCATCCACACAAGCCCTCCGACACATGCTTGAAGCCGCACCGTCCTGCCCTTAAAGCAGCTGCTTCTTATTGCCCCCAGACTTGCAAACAGATCGGTTATCCATGCTCAGCGTCATTCGCGGTATCATCCATTCGAAGGCCGGCCTGTTCATCGCCTTCGCGCTTTTGGCGGTGCTCGTCCTGTCCTTCGCTGGTGGCGATCTCGCCAATCTGACGCGCGGCACCGGCGACGCGAAGTCCGATACGCTCGCCACCGTCGGTAAGGAGGCTGTCACCGTCCCCGTCGTGACCAAGGAACTGCAGGGCCAGCTGCAGAGCTATCAGCAGCAGCAGCCCGGCCTGGACATGGTCAAGTTCGTCGCGGGCGGCGGTTACGAACCCACGCTCGATCGTAGCATCGCCGATCTCGCCTTGCAGCAATTCGGCCAGAAGCAGGGCATGGTCATCAGCAAGAAGTTGATCGACGGGCAGATCGCCAGCATCCCGTCTTTGGCCGGGCCCGACGGCCGGTTCAGCCAGGCGGTGTACGAACAATTGCTCGCGCGTCAGCAACTCACCGATCGCGAAGTTCGCGAAGGGCTGGCGCAGCAGATGATCAGCCGTCAGTTGATCTTCCCGATCCTGCCCGCCGCGCAGGTCGCGCAGAACGTCGCCTTGCCCTATGCGTCGTTGCTGCTGGAAAAGCGCCAGGGCGAGTTGGGCTTCATCCCGACCCGCGCAATGGGTGATGGCGCGCCCGCCACCGATGTTGAAGTGAATGCCTGGTACAAGCGCAACATAGCGCATTACACGATCCCCGAACGCCGCGTCGTCCGGTACGCCATGGTCACCGCCGATCAGTTGAAGGCGCAGACCGCTCCGACCGACGCCGAACTCGCCGCCGCCTATAAGGCGCAGGCGCGGACCTTCACCGCGACCGAAAAGCGCGATCTGGTGCAGGTCATCGTCGCCGATCAGGCCGCTGCCAATGCGCTGCTCGCCAAGGTGAAATCGGGCACGTCGCTCGATGTCGCGGCCCGTGCCGCCGGCCTGGAACCGAGCAATCTCACCGCACTCGACAAGGTCGGCTATGCCGCACAAAGCTCGCCTGCCGCCGCCGATGCCGTGTTTGCCGCCGCCAAGGGCGCATTGGTCGGCCCGGTCCGTTCGGCGATCGGCTTTGCCGTCGTCCGCGTCGACAAGATCGAACAGAGCGCGGGCAAGACCTTCGAACAGGCCAAGCCTGAACTCATCGCCAGTGCGACCAAGACCAAGACGCTGGCGGTGCTGGGCCGCATCCACGATGCGATCGATGATAGTGTCGCCAACAACCGCGCGACCTTCGACGATATCCTGTCGCAGCAGAAGCTGTCGGCAAACGCCACCCCGCCGTTGCTGTCCGATGGTCGCGATCCGAACGATCCGACCAAGAAGGCCGCGGCAGATTTCATGCCGATCGTCGCCGCCGCATTCGCCGCCAGCCCCAGCGATCCGCCACAAATGGTGCAGGTCGATCCAACCGGCGGCTTCGCGGTCGTGTCGCTCGGTCGCGTGGTTGCCCCCGGCGCACCGCCGGTCGCGCAGATCCGCGCCGTCGTGGCGCGCGATTTTCAGATCGATCGCGCGCGCCGTGCCGCGCGGGCCATCGCCAACGACATCGTCGCCAAGGCCAATAAGGGTCAGTCGCTGGCCGCTTTGTTCGCGGCCAGTGGCGTGAAGGCTCCGCCGGTGGAACCCCTCAACACGTCGCGCGCGCAGATGACCGCCAACCCAAAGGGCGCTCCGCCGCCTTTGGTGCTGATGTTCAGCATGGCCGAAAACAGCGCCAAGCTTCTGGAAGCGCCGAACAATCAGGGCTGGATCGTGGTCAAGCTCGACAAGATCGATCGCGGCAACGCCACTGGCAATACGGCAGTGATCCGCGCGACCCAGGACGATCTGGGCAAGGTGGTCGGCCGCGAATATGCCGAACAATTCTCCAATGCGGTCAAGGGCGTCATCGGCGTGAAGAGGAACGCCGCCGCTATTGCCGCACTGAAGGCGCGGCTGCTTGGCCAGACTGCCGCGAACTGACCGACGTGAGCGGGCCTGAAGGTATCGTCGATCCGCTGGCGGCACTCTCCGCCGGCCAGCCCGCTTTGGTCTGGCGCCGGCAGATCGCCGACACGGAAACGCCGGTCGCCGCCGCCCTCAAACTGATCGAGCCCGGGCGCGGCGATTTCCTCCTCGAATCGGTCCAGGGCGGTGCGATCCGTGGACGCCACAGCCTGATCGGCCTCGCACCGGACCTTGTGTTCCGCGCGCACGGCGATGCAGCGGAGATCAACCCCCGCTGGCTCACCGATCGCGACGCCTTTGCCCCCTGCGCGACCCCGACGCTGGACGCGCTACGCGCGCTCGTCGCCGATTGCCGCATGGCCGTGCCGCCAGAACTGCCCCGCGCACTGGCCTGCCTGGTCGGCTATTTCGGCTATGAGACGATCGGTCTGGTCGAGAAATTGCCCGAACGGGCCGCTGGAAAAGACGCGGATCCGCTCGACTTGCCCGACATGATCTTCGTGCGTCCGACGATCGTGCTGATCTTCGATCGCCTCACCGATGCCCTGTTCATCGTCGCCCCCGTCTGGCCCGATCCCGCGCGCGATCCCGCTACGATCGTCGCCGAGGCCGAGGAGCGGATCGACGCCGTTGCAGCCCGCCTCGCCGGGGCGGGCCTTCCCGTGGCTGCGCGGTTGCCGGATGCCCAGGAGGTCGCGCTCACGCCCGTTCTGCCGGAGGGTCGCTATCGCGAGATGGTCGCGCGCGCGAAGGATTATATCGTCGCTGGCGACATCTTTCAGGTCGTGCTGGCGCAGCGCTTCACCGTACCTTTCCCGCTACCGCCGATCGAACTCTACCGCGCGTTGCGCCGCATCAACCCGTCACCGTTCCTCTATCATCTCGATCTGCCCGGCTTCACGCTGACCGGTTCAAGCCCGGAAATCCTCGTTCGCGTGCGCGATGGTGAGGTCACTATCCGCCCCATCGCCGGCACCCGCCCACGCGGAAAGACCCCCGCCGAGGATGAAGCCAACCGCATCAGCCTGCTGGCCGATTCCAAGGAACGGGCCGAACACCTCATGTTGCTCGATCTTGGCCGCAACGATGTCGGTCGCATCGCCGCCGCCGGAACCGTAACTGTCACCGACAGCTACACCGTCGAATTCTACAGCCACGTCATGCACATCGTCTCGAACGTCGTCGGGCGGCTGGATCAGCCCCATGACGCGATCGATGCCCTGCTCGCCGGTTTCCCGGCAGGCACCGTCAGCGGCGCGCCAAAGGTCCGCGCCTGCGGCATCATCGCCGAACTCGAATCCGAAAAGCGCGGGGCCTATGCCGGTGGGGTCGGCTATTTCTCGCCAGACGGATCGATGGATTCCTGCATCGTATTACGGACGGCTGTGGTGAAGGACGGCGTCATGCATGTTCAGGCCGGTGCCGGCATCGTCGCCGACAGCGATCCTGTTTCCGAACAGCGCGAATGCGAAGCGAAGGCCGGCGCGCTGCTCGCGGCCGCGCGCGAAGCGCTCATGCGGGCCGGTGAAACCCGGTTCGGCCAATAAATTTAAGCGCGCGGCCTGTAAATCAAGGCACCGAACTCGCCTTGCGCCGCTCTTCCAGCTTCTGGGCGGTATAATCGCGCAACAGCTTCTGCGTGCATCCGGTCTGCCCACCGCTGCCGACGGAAGAACACGTATCCGGCAAGCCGCCCGCGACCCGCCCGACCTCGTCGAGCGTCGCCGCGCGATTGACCCAGCTTTGGGTCGCGGCACTCGGCTTCGTCTCCCGCAGTTTCTTCGGGATGCGATACGGATCATCCAGCGTACCGCACACGATGATCTCGTCCGACGCACCCTTGGGGCACGCCTCGCCCGGCTTCAGCTGTACGTTGCGGATGCGCTGCACCGGCGCGGTACCATCGGTCGCATTCCTGTCCGCCTGCGCCGTTTGGGCGAATGCGGGTGCTGCCAGCGACAGCAGGACGGACACGGTGACGAGACGGATCATCTTGGGATATCTCCAGGGGTTCTGTCGACAGAACGTCGGACATCGCCGATTGCTCCACGCTGAATGGCCCGGGATATGGCCCGCAATAAAGGCGAGAACGCGGCGCGGTTGCGCTACACCGCGCATCGGCTATGGCGCGCTGATGATATTCGTGATCGACAATTACGATAGCTTCACCTGGAACCTGGTCCATTACCTGATGGAACTGGGCGCAGAGGTGAAGGTCGTGCGCAACGATGCGATTACTGCGCGCGAAGCGATTGAAAGCAATGCCCAGGCCTTCCTGATTTCGCCCGGCCCCCGGACGCCCACGCAAGCCGGGGTCAGTCTCGATCTCGTCGCGGCCTGCGCCGATCTGGGCAAGCCGCTGCTCGGCGTGTGTCTCGGTCATCAGGCGATCGGCCAGCATTTCGGTGGCAAGGTCGTGCGCGGCGGCCTGATGCACGGCAAGACCTCCCCCGTGGAGCATGACGGCACCGGCCTGTTCGCAGGCCTGCCCTCGCCCTTCATTGCCACCCGCTACCACTCGCTGATCGTCGAGGACATTCCCGCCGATTTGATCGTCAACGCGCGCAGCGCCGACGGCTCGGTCATGGGCATTCGCCATGCCACGCTGCCGATCCACGGCGTCCAGTTCCACCCCGAAAGCATCGCCACCGAACACGGCCACGCGATGCTGGCAAACTTCCTGCGCATCGCCGGCTTACCGGTCGGGGAATTGGCGGCTTCTTCCCCGCGTGCCGGAGGGGGCGGGCTAACGCCGGTATCGACTGGGATGTCCGCATGAGGAACGCCCCCTCCGCTGGCGGCTCCCATAAATGGGGGGCGAATAAGATGATCGCCCTGCCCAACCCCGCCACACCCCTCTCCCGCGAAACCGCCGCACAGGCTTTCGCCGACATCCTCGACGCGCGCACTTCCGAAGACGCGATCGCCGACGTCCTCATCGCGCTGTCCGATCGCGGTGAGACCAGCATCGAGATCGCCGAGGCCGCTCGCGCCCTCCGCGATCGCCTGATCCCGATCGCTGCGCCCCCCAATGCGATCGACGTCTGCGGCACCGGCGGCGACGGGCATCACACGCTCAACGTCTCTACCGCGGTGAGCCTCGTCGTCGCGGCGTGTGGCGTGCCCGTCGCCAAGCACGGCAACCGCGCCGCCTCCTCCAAGGCCGGCGCCGCCGATACGCTGGAAGCGCTCGGCCTCGACATGGTACGCGCCGGCGCGCTGGCCCAACAGACGCT
>NZ_JANYEK010000218.1 GCF_025363195.1 Sphingomonas sp. | reverse complement strand
CAGCGGGCGCGGCGACCGGGGGCGGGGCGGCGCGAGGAGCGGATCGAGCTGCCCGCCGCCGTGCCGGCCGATCTGGCCAAGTCTCTGGCGGAAGCGGCGATCGCGCGCGGTGAGGCGGGGCGTGAGCGGCGGACGCTGGCTTTGAGCTGGGGCGATCTCGTCATCGCGCCGGGGGCGTGCGTGACGATTGCGGGTACGCCCGGCGTGTACCGCGTGGCGAGCTGGGCGTTCGAGAATATGGTCGTCAAATTGGGCTGCGTGCGGCAGGCGGCGGCGAGTGTTCCGGCCCGTGCGAGTTCGGGTCGCGTGCTGTCGGCGCCGGATGCAGTGGCGGGTGCGACGATCCTCCACGCATTCGAGCTTCCGCCGCTTGACGATACTGTGATGAGCGCGCCGCGCCTGACGATCGCGGCGGCGGGGACGGCGGCTGGCTGGCGGCGGGCAGCGTTGCTCTACAGCGTCGACGACGGCGCGCATTGGAGCATGGCGGGGCCGAGCGTGGGGGTGGCGACGATCGGAAAGCTGGCGCGTGGGCCGGGTCGGGGGTCTTCGAGCATCGTGGATCGAGTAAACAGCTTCGAGGTCGATCTGGCGCATGACGACATGGCGCTCGCCGGGGCGAATGCGCGCGGGCTGGATGCTGGAGCGAATCTGGCGCTGGTCGGCGATGAATTGCTGCAATTCGGTGTGGCCAAGCAGATCGGCGCACGGCGCTGGCGATTGTCGGAATTGTGGCGCGGGCGACGCGGAACCGAGGCAGCGATCGGCAGGCAGGGGGTCGGCGATCGATTCGTCGTGATCGAGGCAGATGCTGTGGCGACGATCGACCTGCCGCTGTCTGCGATCGGTGGTGGCGTGCGGGTGTTAGCATCGGGAATAGGCGATGTTTCCGGGCCGGTGGGCACGAATGCCGCGCTGCGGGGCGTTTCGGTGTTGCCGCCATCGCCGGTCCATCTGCACGTCGACCTGTTGCCTGGAGGTGACGCTCTGCTGCGCTGGGTCCGCCGCAGCCGATCCGGATGGCGCTGGATCGACGGGGTGGATGCGCCGCTGGCTGAGGAGCGCGAGGCCTATCGTGTGACGATCGCGGCGGGCGGTGCCACGCGGACAATCGAGACGAATGTCGCCGAGATGATGGTTGCCGCGGCGGACCGCGCTGGCGGTGTGGTGACCGTGAGCGTGCGCCAAACCGGGTCGAACGGCGAATCGCTTGCCGCAGAAATACTTCTGCCAGCTTCTTGAGAGGAAGATCCGATGAACGACGACAGGACCGCGCGGGTGAAGCTGCCGACGATTCGGCCCGGGCAGGCGCAAAAAGAAACGTCCCACAACGAAGCCCTGACCCTAATCGACCTGCTGGTGCAGGCAAATGCCATATCTTTAGGCACCACGGTGCCGCCTTCCGCGCCGGTGGCCGGGCAAAATTGGGTGATCGGATCCACGCCCAGCGGCGCATGGGCGGGGCAGGCTGGTCGGTTGGCGGGGTGGACCGACGGTGGATGGCGATTCGTTGAACCGAGCGAGGGCATGATGGTGTGGATAAACGAAGTTTCTGAATTCGCACAATATTCTGGTAGAGCCTGGGTGCTGGGATAGGTGCGCGGCGCGCGCTTGGTGGTTGGCGGGAACCAAGTAGTGGGAGCGCGAGCGCCGGCCATTTCGGGTGCAGCGAGCGGCGCGACGATCGACGTCCAGGCGCGCATCGCCATCGATGCGATCCTATCGGCTTTGCGGGGACACGGCCTGATCGCGCCCTAGAGTCTTGGCGAGCGAATTCCCGTCGAATTCCGACCTTTATGTTGCGTATCGGCAACAGCTACAAGAATTTGTGCGCTTGCGTGGAAACCAACCATTGGGTAGGGAGTTTGCGCTGTCCGAGTGACAACGACGAAAGGGGATTTTTATGCGGAAGCTTGCCATCACTATGGCGCTTGCCTCCACTGCGCTCGCCACACCAGCCCTCGCCCGCGATAAAACGTGGTACGTGGGCGTCGAAGGTGGCGCGATGATCGTAGAGGATATCAAGTTCGACATCACCGGCGTGACTGCTGCCGGTAACGGAAGTGCCACGGCTAACCATCACTATGGTTATGACGTAGATGGCATCATCGGCTATGACTTCGGTCCGATCCGGGTTGAAACCGAAGTTGGATATCGCACTGCGACGCTCAATGGGTACAGTTCTACGGTCGGCACCCCCGACTATCTTGCGAACCGCACCGCTCTGGGGACTGTGCCTGCTGGTAACTTCAACTATGCCGGCGGCCGTACGTCTGCTCTCAGCTTCATGCTGAACGGTTTGCTCGATTTTGGTGACGACAATGCCATTCAGGGTTTCGTAGGTGGCGGTGTGGGTGTTGCCCGCGTCAAGGCCAACTACGCACTGAACACCAATGGTGCGTTCCTCAACGATTCTGATACGCGCTTTGCCTATCAGGGTTTGGCAGGCGTCCGCGCACCGTTGAGCAAGCACGTCGATGTATCGTTGAAGTATCGCTTCTTCACGACCCCTAATGTCAAGCTTATCGACGTGACCGGCCGCACCTTCAAAGGCCAGTTCCGGACGCACAGCATCCTGGGTGGCCTGACGTACAACTTCGGCGAACCGGCTGCTCCGCCGCCGCCGCCGGCACCGCCGCCGCCTCCTCCTCCTCCTCCCGCACCTCCGCCTCCGCCAGTCGCGGAAGTGGTGTGCGCTCCTGGACCATACATCGTGTTCTTCGAGTGGGATAAGTCGGACGTCACCCCGCAGGCAGCTTCGCTGCTCGACGGTGCGATCTCGCAGTACCAGAATTGCGGCAACACGAAGGTCATGCTGGCCGGCCACGCCGATAAATCGGGTGCTCCTGCCTACAACCTCGCGCTGTCGCAGCGTCGCGCGGATTCGGTGAAGGCTTATCTCACCGCCCATGCGATCCCGGATGGCGTGATCACCACCCAGGCGTTCGGCGAAAGCCGTCCCCGCGTCGAGACCGCCGATGGCGTTCGCGAGCTCGAAAACCGTCGGGTGGAAATCCAGTACGGACCGGGTTCGGGCCAATAAGCTCGATACCTTTCGGTACGAACATCGGGGAGGTCGGCGCGAGCCGGCCTCCCTTTTGTTTTAGCGGCGCTTAAGAAACTATCGTTCCAGCGCCAAGAAATGCGCTGCGCTCAATATCTCGAACAGATGCAAGGGCTGCGATCGATAGCCGGTTGAACGCGCTGCGCCCCCCTGCCGACCGATCGATAACCACGCTATTCATCGCCCACGGGCTGGCATTTACCGTGTCTTGGGCTAGAGCGGCGCGAACAGGCGGAGCCTAACCAAAGACTAAGCGAGCGAGTACACAATGCGCATCACGATGATCGGTTCTGGTTATGTTGGCCTGGTGTCGGGGGCGTGCTTTTCGGATTTTGGGCATGACGTGATCTGCGTCGACAAGGATGCGAGCAAGATTGCGGCGCTGGAGGCTGGCAAGATGCCGATCTTCGAGCCGGGACTAGAGCAACTTGTCGCGGCCAATGTTGCGGCGGGGCGGCTGAAATTCACCACCGATCTCAAGAGCGCGGTGGCGGGTGCGGATGCTGTATTCATCGCGGTCGGCACGCCGTCGCGCCGGGGAGACGGGCATGCCGATCTATCCTATGTCTTCGCAGCCTCGCGCGAGATTGCCGAAGCGGTGAACGGGCCGATTGTGATCGTGACCAAATCGACCGTGCCTGTGGGGACGGGCGACAAGGTGGAAGACATTATGACCGAGCTAGTACAGGGCCATCCCGTCGCGGTCGTCTCCAACCCGGAATTCCTGCGCGAGGGCGCGGCGATCGGCGATTTCAAGCGGCCCGACAGGATCGTCATCGGCACCGAGGACGAGCGCGCCAAGCAGGTGATGCGCGACGTCTACCGGCCGCTCTATCTCAACGAGAGCCCGATTCTGTTCACCGGCCGGCGCACGTCTGAGCTGATCAAATATGCCGCCAACGCATTCCTGGCGACCAAGATCACCTTCATCAACGAGATTGCCGATCTGTGCGAGGCGGTGGGTGCCGACGTGCAGGATGTGAGCCGCGGGATCGGGCTGGACAACCGCATCGGCAAGAAGTTTCTGCATGCCGGGCCGGGCTATGGCGGGTCGTGTTTTCCTAAGGATACGCTGGCATTGCTCAAGACGTCGGAGGATTATGAGGCTCCAGTGCGGATCGTCGAGGCGGTGGTGTTGGCCAACGACAATCGCAAACGTGCGATGGGCCGCAAGGTGCTGAAGGCGTTGGGGGGCGAAGGGCCGAATGCGGCAAAGGGCAAGACCGTCGCGGTGCTGGGGCTGACATTCAAGCCGAACACCGACGATATGCGCGACGCCCCGAGCCTGTCGATCGTGCAGAGCCTGCTCGATGCCGGGGTGTCCGTGCGCGGGCATGACCCGGAGGGCATGGCCGCGGCGAAGGCGCTGATGCCGGAGATCACCTATTGCGGTGACGCCTACGAGACTGTGCAGGGGGCCGACGCGGTGGTGATCGTGACGGAGTGGGACGTATATCGCGCGCTCGACCTCAAGCGGGTGGCGGCGGCGATGAATGCACCGGTGATGGTCGATTTGCGCAACGTCTATCCACCGGCCGATGCGAAGAAAGCGGGCTTTGCATATTCTTCGATCGGGCGGTGATTGGTTCGCTTTGGTAGCGGTCTATCATCCGTCAAAAATAGCCGAGGTTTTTGATGACGACAGATTTGCGGACTAAGTTGATGCCCCATGAGCGAATGCTCTGGAGTGGCATCCCCGCTCAGGGATGGATGTTCACGAGTAGTGACATTTTTCTGATCCCGTTCAGCGTTTTGTGGCTTGGGTTCGTAACGTTCTGGGAATTTGGCGTGCACGATAATGGTGCGCCTTGGTTCTTCATGCTTTGGGGTGCGATGTTTCTGGTCGTCGGATTGTTCTTCTTCATCGGACGATTTGTGCTCGATGCCTGGTTGCGGCGGCAAACCAGCTATGCGGTTACCGACCAGCGGATCTTGATTGCGCGGGCGGCGCCCTGGGCACGTTTCACCGCGATCGAATTCGATCGCTTGCCCGAAATGACGCTGGTCGGCGAAGGGCGGCCGCGGAGCAGTGTCCGTTTCGGCGCGGCGGCAGCGCTCAACAATCGCAGTTTGACGATTTGGACACCCTCGCTCGATCCTGTCCCGCAGTTCTTGGGAATCCCGGACGCCGCGCATGTGTTCGCGATGATTAGCGATGCGAGCCGCAAAGCACGTGCCTCGCGCTAGGCTTTTCGCTGAGCCGCTAGAGCGCGCGAGCTACAGCGCTTTTACAAGCCAGTCCGGCAGGACCGCATCCCCCAATGCTTCGACGCGGCGATGTTCGACCATCAGGCCGAGATCGGGATAGGCGATGCGGGTGCGATCGCCCGGTTCGGTGATCGGCGCGACGACGAGGCGGCGGCTGACCTTGCTGCGGTAATTCATCCGCGCGGTATTTTCCTGTCCGACATAACAACCCTTGGTGAAGCTGACGCCGTGCAGTTCGCGGGCGTTGCATTCGAGCCAGAGCGTCTTGTCGCTGCCGAGTTCGGCCACGCCTTCGGTGACGCCAAGCGACAGACGGTGGGCGCGCCAGCCATCGGCCGGGGTGGAGACCGGGGCTGAGATAGGGGCGAGCCAGCGCCGACCGAGTTCGGGCAGGCGCGGGTCGGGGGTGCCCTCGCTCGTGTCGTTCGACCAGTGGACAGCGAGCGTGTCGTCGCGCGTAATCGTGATCGGGCGGCGCAGTTTGTAGATCGACAGGCGGCGGGCGAGCGCATCGGCCTGCTCTGCCTCGCAATCGACCAGGATATCGTCGCCATCCGCCCAGAGCAGGAAATCGAACAGCACCTTGCCTTGGGGGGACAGCAAGGCGGACCAGGCCGGGAGCGGCCCGGCTGTATCGGCGCTGACGAGACCTTGCAGGAAGCCGCGCACGTCCGCTCCGGAAATGCGGAGCAGGGCGCGATCGGCCAGTGTCGTGGGGAGGGTGGTTTCGGCCATTGCGAACAGGTAGGAGCGGGGCAGACCTTTGTCACCCGTTCGCCCCGCGCTTCGTCGAAGCCTGTATCGCGCTTCGTCGAGGGGGCCGCCCTTCTTCTGCTCCGGGCGAAGAAGAAAGGCGGGGCTTTGACAAGCTTGGCCCGAACGGAGTGTGAGAGTGGCGACCTTCGATCTGATCCTAACGGGCGGGACCGTCCATCTGCCGAGCGGCCCGGTGCAGGCCAGTGTCGGCGTACGTGGCGGCAAGATTGCGGCGATCGGCGCACCGAGCACGATCGTGAGCGACGCGGGCGAGACGATCGACTGTACCGGCCTCGATATCCTGCCCGGCGTGATCGACACGCAGGTGCATTTCCGCGAGCCGGGGCTGGTCCATAAGGAAGATCTGGAAAGCGGTGCGCGCGCGGCGGTGCTGGGTGGCGTGACCGCGGTGTTCGAGATGCCCAACACCAAGCCGAACACCGATTCGGCTGACGCGATCCAGGAAAAGCTGATGCGGGCGCATCACCGGATGTGGTGCGACCATGCCTTTTATGTCGGCGCGACTAATCACAACGCGGCCGAACTGGCCGAACTGGAGCGACTGCCGGGTACTGCGGGCGTGAAGATCTTCATGGGCGCCTCGACAGGGGACCTGTTGGTTTCAGAAGATTCGTCGCTGGCCGAGGTGCTCGCCTCGGGTCATCGCCGCGTCGCGATCCATGCCGAGGACGAGGCGCGGATGAATGCGCGCGCGGGTGAGCGGGTAACGGGCGATGCCGGTTCGCACCCCGTATGGCGTGACGACGAGAGCGCGTTGTTGGCGACGCGGCGCATCCTCGCGCTGGCGCGGGCAGCGCGGCGGCGGATCCACGTGCTGCACGTGACGACCCCGGCCGAACTGGAATTGCTCGGGCAGAACAAGGATATCGCGACGTGCGAGGTGACGCCGCAGCATCTGACGCTCGCGGGCGAGGAGGCCTATCCGCGGCTCGGCACGCTGGCGCAGATGAACCCGCCGATCCGGTCGGGCGCGCACCGCGACGGCCTGTGGCACTGGTTGCAGCAGGGCGTGGTCGATATTCTCGGGTCCGACCATGCGCCGCACACGGCGGAGGAAAAAGCCAGGACCTATCCCGACAGCCCGAGTGGCATGCCCGGCGTCCAGACGATGCTGCCGCTAATGCTCAACCATGTGGCGGCGGGTCGCACGACCCTCGCGCGGGTGATCGACCTGACCAGTGCGGGCCCGCAGCGCGTTTTCAACATCGCCGGCAAGGGACGGATCGCGGTCGGCTATGATGCCGATTTCTCGATCGTCGACCTGAAGGCGCGCTGGACGATCACCGATGACTGGCTGGCGTCGCGCTGCGGCTGGTCGCCGTTCACGGGGATGGAGATCACCGGCAAGCCGATTGGCACGATCGTGCGCGGTCACTGCGTGATGTGGGACGGCGCGTTGGCCGATGCGGCGATCGGCGAGCCGATCCGTTTCGAGGGCGTGGAGTTCGGGTGAGGGCCTGAGATGAAGATGATCGGACTGATCGGCGGGATGAGCTGGGAAAGCTCTGCCGAATATTATCGCATCATCAACCAAGGCGTGCGCGATCGGCGCGGGCCGACGGCTTCGGCCCGCTGCCTGTTATGGTCCTTCGACTTTTCCGAGATCGAGCGGTTGCAGCACGGGAGCGACTGGCCCGCGCTGACTGAGCGGATGATCGATGCGGCGCAGCGGCTCGAAGCGGGAGGTGCGGAGATCCTGTTGATCTGCAC
This sequence comes from Sphingomonas sp., assembly GCF_025363195.1. Classification (GTDB taxonomy): domain Bacteria; phylum Pseudomonadota; class Alphaproteobacteria; order Sphingomonadales; family Sphingomonadaceae; genus Sphingomonas. The sequence goes on along the minus strand of NZ_JANYEK010000218.1, from coordinate 3,707 downwards.
CAACACGATGCATCGCATGGCGGACGCCGTGCAGGCGGCAATATCCGTTCCCGTGTTGCACATCGCCGATCCTACTGCCGAGCGGATCAAGAAGGCGGGGCTGCGCCGGATCGGGCTGCTCGGCACGGCCTTCACGATGGAGCAGGATTTCTACAAGGGGCGATTGGCTGATCGGCATGGGTTGGACGTGATCGTGCCGGACGAAGTCGATCGCGCTACCGTGCATTGCATCATCTACGACGAACTGGTCGCTGGCATCGTCACACCGGCTTCACGTGCCGCATATCGCGACGTGATCTCGCGACTGGTCGCGCGCGGGGTGGAGGCGGTCATCCTCGGCTGTACGGAGATCATGCTGTTGATCAGGCCGGAAGACAGCATGGTGCCGCTGTTCGATACCACGATGCTGCATGCGCGGGCGGCAGTGGATTGGGCGCTCGCCGATAGCGAAGCCTGACAAGGCTCAGGTACGCCGTTGGAACGGCCAATCCGTCACCCGGCCCGCGAACAGCGCCCACCACACGATCACCGGCTGAAACAGCAGGCGCGGAGCGTGATACCACAAGCTGTGCGTATCGCCAGCGACCAGCACCTGGTCGATCGCGTGTTTGACGTTGGCGGGATAGACGCACACCGCATAGGCCGCGAGCATCACCCCGGCCCACCAGCGCAGGCGCGGAGATGGGAGCAGCAGGGCGATCGCACCGGCAACCTCACACAGGCCGGTGAACGCGATCACCGCGCCGGGAGCGGGCACCCAGGCGGGAGTGATGCGCAGGAACGGCGCGGGTATGTAGAGGTGCAATAGGCCTGCCGCGAGATAGGCGGCGGCAAGGACCAGGCGCAGGATAGTGCGGGTACGTTCGCGGCCGGGGCTGAGGGTGGTGGTCATGCGGGCGAGGCTAGGCGATTAGTTAGGCTGGGGCAAAGCCCACGCCGCCGTCCAGGGTTTTCGACCCCGCCGGTCGAGCTTGCGCTGTTCGCGCTGCGCTAGAGGGGAAACCAGTTCGTCTTGTGACTGAACTTCATATAGCCAAGGTTGACGCCCTGCCGCCAGCCGACGCCGAGCCGGATCGGGATGATGACCTTGTCGCCCCTGCGCATATAGCTTGCCGCGAAACCGCCGACGAAGAACAGCCGCCCCTCACCCGCGGCGAAGCGGCCCTTGTACAGATCCTCGGTGTCGTAGAGGTTGTAGACCAACACGAACACCTTGCTGGCATCGCCCCCGACATCGAAGCCGACCGAGGGCCCGGTCCAGTGGACCGGCTGTTCGCCCTCGATCTTGTGGAACATCTGCCCGCTGCCATAGCGCAGGCCGACCACGAACGCGCCGCCCGCCTCGCGCCCTGCGACATAGGCGTTGGGCTGGCCCTGATCCTTCAGGATTTTTTCGAGCATGCCGGCCAGGCCCGACGTTCCCTTGCCGAACACCCCTTCGGCGGCGGCAAGCAGTTCCGGGCGGTCGAACGTCTGGCTGCTGGCGGCAACCGCGTTGGCGCCTTCGCGTGCGGCATCCTGCCGTTGTTCGGCGGGGAGAGGCGTTGTGGCGGGAGCCGTAACCGGGGGGGTGTAGGGTGGGTAGGTCGGTTGCGCGGACGGAACCGGTGACTGGGTTCGGACCTGTGGAGTCTGAGCGCGGGGTGCGCCCAGATCGCCATCGATCGCCTGGTTGGGATCGATCGTGCGGACACTATCCTGCGCCATGCCCGGGCCGGTGCCGAGCGCGAGCGCCATCAGCAGGATCGTCGAAAAAACCTTGCGCATCATCATTCCCCCAAGAGCACGCCCCTGATCTGCAACCCTAGCGCGCGCGCAGCTTGCCCGGCAATGAACCACAGGGGGCCGCGCGGCAGAGCGAGTCGCTTTTGCGCCGGATGACATTGCGGGGGTTGATGCAATAGCACGTCGGACTCCGTCGATTCCGTGTCGATCCCCCGTTGATCCCCGGCCAGCACCTCGCTATAGCCGCCGCTTGCCGCCGGGTCCGGAGACGTGGGTGAGTGGCTGAAACCAACGCTTTGCTAAAGCGTCGTACCTCTTAAAGGGTACCGAGAGTTCGAATCTCTCCGTCTCCGCCAAGCAGTCTTAAGACGAAGGCAGACCACCGGTTATCTCCGCAGACTTCGCGCGATTCCGCGACGATGTGCCAAAATTTCGGGATCGCGGAGAAAATAGTTTCGGAGATAACCAGACTATTCCGGCTCCGATTCTCCCCTGGTGCGCGCGCGGTACCGTTTGTCAAAATCCCAGACGCATACACCGGTTATACCGGTTAAGTTCGTGGAGAGCTCCGATCGTGAAGGTTCCGGAACAAATGCTTTGGGCCAACGCATTGGACTTCGGCCTGAAATGGCAGAGCCGGACCCGATAATCGACACTGGCAGGCACGATCATAAACCGGTCCATTATCGGCGCATAAGCGGTGCATCTGTTCGGTAACCGGGCGACTATCGACCAGCTCAAAGCACCTATTGCGATAAGAACAAATCAAGAATAACCTCCCTCTTTGGAGTTCGCGATGCGTTTCCTAAATCTCGACCCGAACCTCTGCGAACCGTTCGAGATCGGTGCGCTGATGATCGCGGCGCTCGCTTTCCCGGGCAAAAATGAAGAAGACGCTATGCGCCGCGCCACTGTCGCATGGTGCGCGGATCAGATCGCAAAAACTATGGCTGCAGAGCCGAGCTCGGATGCAGCCGATCTATTCCCACACTACGCAAAGGCGGACGCCAAGGATGTCCGTCGCGCGATAAGGACGGTAACTCGGCGGCTGCGGGATCGGTTTGTAGCGGCGCGCATGGCGCGCGGTTTTCTTAATGAAGCGACCTATGGAGCGCCGGCAAAATTGCCCGATAAGATGGAGCGACTTTCACTGAACCAGCTATGCCTGCTCGTGCTGCACGAGAGTGGACAAAGCGAACCGGAGAATGTGGAAAAGCGGACATGGCGACCGAGCCTGCCAATTATTCACCTCGCCTCGGCTTTCAGCCTGATGGGGGAGATGAGCGACGTAAGTGAGATCATCTATGATTTCCAAGATCTCGACCAACACCGGGAGATCGTCGCCTCCGCATTGAAACACGAGGAAATGGTCCTTGCGGACAATCGTTTTGGCGTGAAGCCGGAAAATCTCATACGACTGCGCTGGGTCGAATAATTTCCGGCCCATCAACTTTTTGACCCTAGTGCGCGCTAATTTCTGGTGATTATTGACCGGCTCACCTTTGAAGGAGATGAGCCGTGAAGAACTCGACGACACCGCTGATGATCACCCACCTCGCGCCCGGTGCGCTGTTGGCCGATCCCCTAAACCCGCGGACGCACAAGCCCGCACAAATCGATGCCATTTCGCGATCCATTCGCACCTTCGGGTTCAACATGCCAGTCCTGGCAAACTCGGACAATATGATCATCGCCGGCCACGGACGTGTTGCTGCCGCGATCAAACTCGGCCTTGACCAAATACCGGTGGTGCAGATCGATCATCTGAGCGCGCATCAGCGCCGCGCCTATATGATTGCCGATAATCGGCTCACAGACACGAGTCGTTGGAGCGACCAGCTTCTGGGCAAGGTCCTCCGCGACCTCACCATCGCGGACCTAGACTTTGAGCTCGATGCCATCGGCTTTTCAGTCGGCGAGATCGACCTGCGCATTGATGCGATTGAGATCGATGGACCGGAAAAGGAAGATACGATTCCGTC
>NZ_JANYEK010000121.1 GCF_025363195.1 Sphingomonas sp. | reverse complement strand
CAGTTCATGGGCTTCCGCGATACCGCGCAGTGGGTCGATGCGCTGGCCGACGCGCCGTATTTCGGGGTCGAGGTGTTGAACACCGACACGCCGTACACGGGCAGTCAGGACAATCTCTTTGCCCTCCTCGAGACATCCCGCGTTTCAACCGTGAAGAATACCAGCACCGTCGCGGCCAGCGCCAAGCAATATGGCAAGCTCTCGATGATCTATGAGGGTGGCCAGGGCACCATTGCGGCCGATACCAATGCGGTCGTGAACGAGCAGATGCAACGCAGCCCGTTGATGGAGGCGGCATATGATCGCTACCTCACCGACCTCCAGGCAATCCATAGTGGCCCGATCATGCTTTACAATTCTACTGGACCGAACAGCAAATACGGCAGCTGGGGACAACATGAATATACCGGCCAGCCGCTGGCCGATTCGCCAAAACGGCGCGCGGTGCTCACCGCGACCGGGAAGCGATAGCTACTACCCACCCGGGACCCGGCGCCGCGCCCACCAGAAATCGCAACCGACCCGACCATGCCCGATCAATGCAGGCCGGAAACCCTCCACGATCGATACCGGCAACCGGGCCGACGTGGCAGAGCATGTGCAAGAACTCGAGCGGACGACCGACGCCGGCCATAAGGGGTGGTGACGATGTTTGCCCCCGCGCGCAGAACTGCGCTTGCATCGAACGCTTCGAACCCGCACTGATGGCCGATAATCTACCCGAATTTTTAGGAGATGATCCTTGCGCGCAATCTTCGCGAACCTCGGCGTTGTAACAATCGCCATCGCCGTCACCAGTGTCGCGACGGGCCAGTCGGCGAATTTGCGTGGCGATATCGCCAAGGCGGTCGCCGGGGCCTCGCGCACGCCCGCGAACGTCTCGCGCGATCGCTATCGCCACCCCATCCAGACGCTCGCCTTCTTTGGGGTGAAGCCGACCGACAAGGTGGTCGAACTGATCCCCGGCGGCGGATGGTACACCGAAATCCTCGCGCCCTATCTGAACGCGCGCGGCACCTATTATGCGGCCGGCGGCTGGGCCGAGGGGCTCGACGGTATCAAGAAGCTCCAGATGGCGAACCCGACGGTGTACGCCAAGGTGAAGCTCGCCGCTTTCCCGGCCACAGAAGGCGCACCGGTCGTGCCCGCGGGCAGCGCCGACGTGGTGCTGACCTTCCGCAACATCCATAACCTGCGCTTCGCCGGGGTCGACCGCACCCAGGCCGCCTTCGCCGAAATGTATCGTATGTTGAAGCCCGGCGGAACGCTCGGCATCGTCGAGCATCGCCTGCCCGAAACGCGCGACGCCGCGGCGGAGGAAAAGAGCGGGTATATGAAGGTCTCCAGCGTGGTCCGCTTCGCCAAGCAGGCCGGCTTTGAAGTGGTCGGGATGTCGGAAGTCAACGCCAACCCGAAGGATAAAGCAGACTATCCGGACGGGGTATGGACCCTGCCGCCATCGTATCAGCTCAAGGACGTCGATCGCGCGAAATATGCCGCGATCGGCGAAAGCGACCGGATGACGATCCGGTTCGTGAAGCCGAAGAAATAGGGTCGAAGGTTGCGGCGGTGATGAGGCCGGAGCGGCAGCGACCATAGCCTATAGCCTGTAGCGGCTTGCCACCTCGCCAGCCCGCCGCTTAATGTTCCGCCGGGACACAACGATCCGCCGTGGTCCCGGATTTCTGGACCGACCGACACAACACTCGAACGGACGACGCGGTAGCGAGCCCGTAGCGGGAAGGGAGCATGATGACGCTACGCCGATGGATCGCAGCCGCCATAGTGGCGCTGGCTGTTACTGCCCCGATCGCCGCTCAGGAAAAGCAGGTGACGTCGACGACCGAGAAGAAGGTGGACGACACGGTACAATTCCCGCCGCTGCCCGCCGACAAGACCGTGAAGCAATCCGTGACGATCGCGGGGCGCACGATCAATTACGAGGCGACCATCGGGACGATCTCGGTCCGCGACGAGAAGGGCAAGGAGATCGGCCAGGTCGTCTATACCTCCTATGTCGTTCCCGGCGCCGGGGTGAACCGCCCGGTCACCTTTGCCTTTAACGGCGGGCCCGGCGCATCGTCGGTGTATCTCAACATGGGTGCGGTAGGCCCCAAGCGCGTCCAGTTCGGCGCGCAGGGCAACGCACCGTCAGATTCACCGGTGACGACGGACAACCAGAACAGCTGGCTCGATTTCACCGATCTGGTCTTCATCGACCCGATCGGTACGGGCTTCAGCCGCAGCCTGGTCGATGAGGAAAAGACCAAGAAGGCGTTTTATGCCAACGATCCGGACATCAAATACCTCAGCAAAGTGGTGTTCGACTGGCTGGTGAAGGGCGGACGACTGCGCTCGCCCAAATACATCATGGGCGAGAGCTATGGCGGCTATCGCGCGCCGCGCATCGCCTATGAACTGCAATCGCAGATCGGCGTGGGCGTGACCGGCCTGGTCATGGTGTCACCTTATCTCGACCCCGCATCGGGCAACGGCGCAAGCGCACTCTCGCCGTTGCCCTGGATGATCGATCTGCCCTCGATGGCGGCGGCGCACCTGGAGAGTCAGGGGCGGCTGACGCCCGCCGCGATGGCGGAGATCGAAGCGTATACCCGGGGACCGTTCGCGACCGACCTGCTCCGCGGGCGTGCCGACCCGCAGGCGACCGCCCAGATCGTCCAGCATGTCACCGATCTCACCGGACTGGATCCTGCGCTCGTCCGGCGGATGGGAGGGCGCGTCGATTCGGGCACATTCCTGCGCGAGATCCACCGCGGCGACGGCACGATCGGCAGCGTGTACGATTCCAATGTCACCGCGTTCGATCCTTTTCCGTGGTCGATGCAGCGCCAATCGAACGATCCCATTCTCGATGCGCTGATTGCGCCGACGACCAGTGCGATGGTCGATTTCGTCACCCGCATCGTCGGCTGGAAAACCGATGCGCGCTACCACGCTTTATCCTATGCGGTGAATCAGGCCTGGGATCGCGGCAAGCCCGACGACACGCCCGTCCAGGATCTTCGCAAGGCGATCGCCAACGATCCGCATATGGGCGTGATGATCGCACATGGCTGGGACGACCTGTCCTGCCCATTCTTCGCCTCACGGCTGATCGTCGATCAATTGCCGAGCTTCGGAATGGCCGATCGGGTGAAACTCGATATCTATCCCGGCGGCCACATGTTCTACAGCCGTCCCGACAGCGGCGCCGCATTCAAGGCGGATGCGCGCGCACTCTACGCCGCCCATGGGTGAGGAAACCGGCTCGAGGAGCGCGACCCGTTCATTCATCGACCAAAAGTCGCTGCTGCATGCGGGGCAGCCTTTTTAGCGATTGGGCCGGAGCACGAATTATCCGGGGTTCACGTCCGCAAACACCTGCTCGAAACGTGCTTCGCGCTGCGCGGCGCGGAGGATATGAGCGCGATCTACCACAAACTCGGCCAGGACAGGCGTTCGCCGAACTGACTCATCGCATCATCGGTGAAGGCATCAAGCGGCATTACCCTTCCCGCGGTGCCTGACCGGGCGGAAGTCAATCTGCACGCTGTCCGGCCAGCCTTGAAAAAAGATCCATGGCCCTCGGCTTTGCACACCGTTGCGGACTCTCGGCCTGATCCTGCCGCCCACGTCGAGCGTTCTCATCACCGATCCAGATCAAACCGCAACAGCGCGGCAACGTGTTTCATCGCCATTTCCGGAGAGATGCGCGTTTCCTCCTGCAACATTTCGTCTGCAGCGAAGCCGAGTTCTACCGATAGCCGCAGACGCTGCCAAAGCTCGTCGCGATCAACGTCTGGGAGATATCTTATATAGGCCTCGACGAGACGATCCGTGACGTAACGATGCGATTCTAGGCGAACGTGGACCAGTTGCGGCGTCGCGTGGAGCGCGCGCAATATCCATACCGCGCCAGGCTCGGACTGCGTCACCGCCGCAGTATCGCGCAGCAACTCCCCGACCCCGGCGCGCAGCGCGGCAATCCCATGATCGACATGGCGCGCGATCCATTGCTCCAGCACGGCGTTTTGGCGCGCCATCAGGCGGCGCCCCAAAGCCTCCAACACGGCATATTTGTTGTTGAAATAACGGTAGAGCGCGGGTGGCGTCAGGCCGGCACGGGCACAGATCATGTTGGTGGAGATGCGATCCAGCCCGACCTCGCCGAGCAGCGCCCCGGCGACATCCAGCAGGCGTTCATAGGTCGCCTGGGCCCGTTCCTGCTTGGGCTGCGCGCGTTTGGGCTGGCTCAACCGCGCACCTGCGCCGCCATCCCCAGCACCAGCACGCCGCCGACCAGACACGTCGCGCCGAACCACAGAACCGGAACCACGCCCGCCTCGCTGGTCAAAAAGCCGGCCAATAACGGCCCGAGGCTGGACCCGACCAATTGCGCCCCGCCGATCAGCACTGCGGCGCGCCGCGAGGGATCCGCCGCAATCACGGCGGGAACCTGGAATGGCATGACGAACAGCCACAGGAAGCCAAACACGGCGGTCGCCGCGACGAACGCCGCCGCGGAGGGTGGCGCGGCCATGACCGCAAGCAGGCCGAGATTGATCAGCCCCACCACGATAATGGTCGGCCGCGCCGGCAAGCGCCCGGACAGCAATGTGGCCGCGCCCGCGCCAAGCACCTGCATTGCCAGCGACAAGGGCGCGATGAGGTGGACGCTGTGTTCCGACAGCCCATGTTCGAGCCCGAGCGGTTCGACATAGACCCAGACCGAAACGATGAAAGCGAGGTACAATAGGACCCCGGCCAAGGCGAACAGACCACGCGACGACGGCATGCCGCGCGCTGCCGCATCGGCGGCGAGCGGCGCATAGGCATCGGGCAACCAGCGGACGACCGCCACGGCAGCCAACGTCACGACACCCAATGCCGTAAAGCCGGCATGGCTGCCTGCGGCATAGAAACCGATGCTGCTCGCCAATGCGAATTGCGTGAGCGTCTGTAGCGCGAGATAGATGCCCGACCATCGTTCCGGTCGTGATGTGCGAACGATGAAGCCGATCGCGATCCAGATCAGCAGGCCCTCTCCCAACCCTGCGCCGATGCGGGCCGCAAAGATCCCGCCGGCAGCCAACAGCGGCGTCGCAAGATCGAGCGTTCCGGCCCCGACCAGAGCCACAGCCGCGATGCGGCGCAATCGCCCGGCAGGCAGTACAAACCCCGCCGCCGCCGCCGCAAGGCCCATCGCCAGCAGTTCCGCCGAGGCCAGACCGCCCAGTGCCGCAACGGACAGCCGACCCTCCGACGCCAGTGCGCCCAGCAATTGCGGTTGCAAGCCCGGGATCAGCACGCCGACGATGCCGACCACCAGCACCGCCGCAACCTGCCCGGCGCGCAAACTCACCGGGCGCGGCCCCGCGCGCTGACCGGCCAGATCGCCGTCAGCGTGTCGCCCCGCACGACATGATAATGATCGTAGAGGTTCACCGTCGGGTCGCAGTGCGGCACGGTCAGGCTGACGAGGTCGCCGGGCCGCAGCGTCTCGCCAATACCCGGGGCGACCAATGCGGCGTGTTCGTCGCCCATG
>NZ_JANYEK010000046.1 GCF_025363195.1 Sphingomonas sp. | reverse complement strand
GTCACGCTCAGCCACGACACCAAGATCGACGATCCCGCGCTGGTCGCCGCGCTGGCCACCGATGCCGCTTATGTCGGTGCATTGGGCTCGCGCCGCAGCCACGCCGCGCGTCGCCAACGCCTCGCCGCCGCCGGGGTGAGCCAGGACCGGATCGACCGGATCGACGGCCCGGTCGGGCTCGATATCGGTGCGATCGGCCCGGCGGAGATCGCCCTGTCGATCGCCGCCGCGATGGTCGCTGCGTTCAACGCGCGCGATGGGGTGGAAAAGCCTGCCCCGACATTGCTCAAGACCAGCGCATGATCGCCGCCGAGCGGACCACGCTGATCCTGCTCGCCGCCGGACGCTCGGAACGCTTTGGCGATCTCGATAAGTTGACACAGGATTTTCTCGGCCAGCCGCTCGCGTTCCACGTCGTCACCACACTGGAGGCCGTGCCGTTCCACGACAGAATCGTCGTGCAGAGCGGTACGCACCTCGATTTTACGACACGCGGATTCCGGACGATCCATAACGACCGACCCGAGATCGGCATGTCCAATTCGGTCAGGCTCGGCGTCGAGGCTGCGCGGGCGACTGGCGCGGAGGCGGTCCTGATCACGCTGGCCGATATGCCAAGCGTCACCGCCGCGCACATCTATCGCCTGCTCGACGCCGCTGACGGCCCGGACGCGGTGGTCGCCTCCAGCGATGGGGTGAAGCCTTGCCCGCCTGCTTTATTCGGCGCCGACCGCTTCGACGCATTGCTCTCGCTGCACGGCGATGAAGGCGCGCGGGCAATGATCGCGGGCGGCAAGCACATCATCGCGCCAGCGCATGAGTTGCTGGATATCGACCGGCCCGAGGATCTCGTACGACTGCGCGCGCCGCACTGACCTATTCGTGCCGCAGGGCGTCGATCGGGTTCAGCGCTGCGGCACGCCGCGCCGGGAAATAGCCGAACACCACCCCGATCACCGCCGAAATGCCGAACGCGATCAGATTGATTTCCGGCACAAACAGATATTCCACCTTCAGCAATGGCGTCAGGCTGAGGATCGCGATCTGCGCGATGACCAAGCCGATCAGCCCGCCGAGCATCGACAGCGCGACCGCCTCGACCAGGAATTGCAGCAACACCTCACTCGCCACCGCGCCGATCGCGAGGCGGATGCCGATCTCGCGCGTGCGCTCCGTCACCGACACCAGCATGATGTTCATGATCCCGATCCCGCCAACGATCAGGCTGATCGCCGCCACCGCCGTGACGATGCCGGTCAGCAAGGTGGTCGTCGCCGTCAACGTGTCGGAAATCTGCTTGGTGTCGAAAATGTTGAAATCATCTTCCTTCGACCCGGTAATGTTGCGCCGTTCGCGCAGCAGATCGGTGATCGACGCCTGCACCGTCGCGGTCGAATACGCCGGGTCCACGCCGACCAGCATCAGGCGGATGTCACGACTGCCGGTGAAGCGGCGTTGCACGGTCTTGATCGGCATGATCACGACATCGTCCTGATCGCCGCCAAAACCGGCTTGCCCACGCGTCGACAATGTGGCGATCACGTCGCACGATACCGACCCCAGACGAATGCGCCGCCCGACCGCTTGCCCGCCCCGGAACAGATTCTGGCTCACCGTGCTGCCGATGATGCACACCGCTTTGCCCGCTTGCTCTTCAGCGGGCATGAAGCCGCGCCCGGCGGTCAATGGCCAGGACTGGACCTGGAAATAGGCACTGGTCGTGCCATTGATCGTGGTCGACCAATTGGCGCCGTTATAAATTGCGGTGGTGGCCGATTGCGCTTGCGGCGCGACCGCCGAAACCCCGGCAATCTGTTCGCGGATCGCATCGACATCTTCCGGCTTGAAATCGGGCGGACGTGGCCCGCCGCCGCCCCGACCAAAGCCCTGCCCCGGGCGCACCTGCAGGATGTTGCTGCCCAGCGACGAGATCGAGGATTGCACCGCCTTGGTCGTCGCGCGCCCCAGCGTAACCATCGTCACCACCGCCGCCACGCCGATTATGATTCCCAAGGCGGTCAGGATCGAACGCAATTTGTGCCGCATGATCGAGCGTAAAGCGAGCGTGAGCGTGGTGCCGAACATCAGGCTTGAACCTCCGCACCCTGGCGATGCTGCGCCTCGATCCGCTCGACCAGCCCGTCCTTGAAATGGACGACGGTGCGCGCGAACGCCGCCATGTCGGGTTCGTGCGTCACCATGATCACCGTGATGCCGTTTTCACGATTGAGATCGGTGAGCAATTCCATGATCTCGACCGAGCGTTCGGAATCGAGATTGCCGGTCGGCTCATCCGCCAACAGCACCTGCGGGCTGGTGACGATCGCTCGCGCGATCGCCACGCGCTGCTGCTGTCCGCCCGACAATTCCGCCGGAGTGTGATCCCACCATTGTTTCAGCCCGACCTTGTCGAGCGCGGCCATCGCCGCCGAACGTCTCGCCTGCTTGGCATCGCCGCGATACAGCAGGGGTAGTTCGACATTCTCCAAAGCGGACGTGCGGGCAAGCAGGTTGAACCCCTGAAACACGAAGCCGAGATACCGCCGCCGCAGCAATGCGCGCTGATCGCGATCGAGGCTTTCGACATGATGGCCACGAAATTCGAACGTCCCATCGGTCGGCACGTCGAGGCAACCGAGAATATTCATCGTCGTCGATTTGCCCGATCCGCTCGCGCCCATCACCGCGACGAAATCACCCGTCTTGATGTCGAGATCCACGCCCTTCAGCGCCTGAAACGCGGTCGCGCCCTGGCCATAGGTCTTGGTCACCGCGCGCAGGCGGATGATCGGTCCCACCCCCGAGGGGGTAAAATCAGTTGCCACTGCGCTGCCCGCCGCCGGAACCGCCGCCAGACTGCCCACTACCTGCTTGGCCACTACCTGCTTGGCCACCACCCGCTTGGCCACCACCAGAACGCCGGCTGCCGCCCGAACCGCCAGCCTTCTTATCGGCCCCGCTCGCCAACTGGCCGGTGATCACCTCCATGCCAGCCTTCAAAGCGCCCCCGGTCACTTCGGTGACAGAACCGTTGGTCTCGCCGGTGACGACGCTGATTGCCTTGGGCTTGCCGCTTTCGTCCTTGATATAAACGGTCTGCGTCGCACCGCGCCCGACCGTCACGGAGCGTTCCTGCCCGGCTCGACGCGGCCGGAAGGTCAGCGAACTGGCAATGCCGCCGCCGCCCGGCGAGGCTGACGCATTTGGATCGACCGGCTTGAACCGCAACGCCGCATTGGGCACCAGCAGCACATTGTTCTTGGCCGTCGTCACGATATCCGCAGTCGCGGTCATGCCCGGGCGCAATTGCTGGTTGGCATTGGCGACGCTGAGTGTCGCGGCATAGGATACGACCGTGTTGGTCGTGGCGGCCGTCGTCGTGGTCGTGCTCTGCGCGCTCAAATTGGAGCCGAGAGCGACGCGGGTGATCGCCGCCGGGAAGGTCTTGCCGGGAAACGCATCGACGGTGAAGGTCGCCGCCTGACCCTGCTTCACCGCGCCGACATCCGCCTCGTCGATCGCGACCTCTAGCTTCATCGCCGACAGATCCTGCGCAATGACGAACAATGTCGGGGTGCTGAACGAGGCGGCGACGGTCTGTCCGGGCTCGATCTGGCGCGCCAGCACCACGCCGTTGACCGGGGAGCGGATGACCGTCTTCAACAACTGCGTCGCGTTGGACGACAAAGTCGCCTGCGCCGACTGCACATTCGCCTGCGCGGCGTTGAGATTGGCGACACTGCGCGCCTGTTCGGCAATCGCGGTGTCCATCTCGGTCTTGGCCGGCACGCGTCCACTCGACAGGCGGCTGACCTCACGGTAGCGCGCCAGCGTGGCGTTCGCCTGCGCCAACGTCGCCCGCGCCTGCTGCACGGCGGCGACGCTGGCAGCCAGCGCGGCCTTGCTCTGGTTCACCGTATCCTGAAAGCGTGACGGATCGACCAACGCCAACGGCTGCCCTGCCGTCACACGGTCGTTCACATCGACCACTACCTTGGTCACGAGGCCCGACAGTTCCGAACCGACATCGACCTGATTGGTCGGGGCGAGCTTGCCCGTCGCGGACACGGTCACCTGGAACGAGCCCTGAGTCGCCTTGTCGGTCGAATATTCGACCGCTGCGCTGCCGCCGAGCCAGCTTTTCAGCAGCAGGATCAACAGGATCACGCCAATCGCGATCGCGCCCCATTTCAGGTAGCGCCGCCAGACCGGAACCGGCCTGGTCCCAAGAAATTCGTCGAGCGAGGAATCGGGGAGGTTGGAACCGGCCATTTACGATTATCCCTTGGGGGGCGCTTGCGGCGCACCGGCGGTGGCATCCCAGCCGCCGCCCAGTGCGAGATAGAGCTGGATCAACGCCTGCGCCTGATCGGACTGTGCCTGGGACAAGCCATTGCGCGCGGACAGCAAGCTGCTCTCCGTGGTGTTGAGAGTAGTGAAATCGGTCAGCCCCGCGCGGTACTGGCTGCGCGAAAGGATCGCGGAATTGTTCGCCGCATCCAGCGCGATGGTGAATTCGACCGCACGACGCTTGGACGCATCCAACGCGACGATCGCATTCTCGACATCCTCGAGGCCGGTCAGCACCGTGCCCTTATACGCCGCAAACGCCGCATCCGCCGCCGCCTCGTTCGACCGCACCTGCGCCTTCAGCCGCCCACCGTTGAAGATCGCCTGCGTCAAACCAGCGAATAACTGCCCGGTTATCTGTTGAAACAGGTTGCCGAACGCCGTGGCATTGGTGCTGACCGAGCCCGTGATCGCCAGCGCCGGATAGAGCGCCGCTTTGGCCACGCCGATTTGCGCCGTCGCGGCGGCCAGATTGCGCTCGGCAGCGCGAACGTCGGGCCGGTTGCGCAACGTATCGGCGGGAATGCCCACCGCAACGCGCGCCGGTCCGCTCGGAATCGGCTTCAGCGCTTCCATATCCGCCTTCAGCGCACCAGGCGCTTGCCCGGTCAACACGGCGACGCGCGACACGGCGATGTTATAATTTTGCTCGAGTGTCGGGATCGTCGCGGCAGTCTGCGCGCGTTGCGCCCGCGCCTGTTCGCTGTCGAGCGATGAGACCAGGCCCGCCTGCACGCGGAAGCCCGCAATCTCCAGGTTGTCATCCTGAATACCAAGCGAATCGCGAGCATTCTTCAACTGCGCCTGATCCAATCGCGCCAGTACGTAATTGCGCGCCGCCTCGCTCTCCGCCGAAATCTGCACGGTGGCGAGATCATAGCCCGATGCGGCATATCTCGCCGACGTCGCTTCCACAGTGCGCCGCACCTCGCCGAACAGCCCCACCTGATAGGACGCACTGCCGCCGACCGAGAAGCTGTCGCCCGATCCGCGCGAGATCGACGTCACCGTGCCATCGGGCAAGGTGACCGTGCTGGTGCCGGTAAAGTCGATCGAACGGGTATATCCCGCCGAACCCGATACGCTCGGCAGCAAATTCGCCCGCGACTGGATCAGGCTCTCACGCGCCTGCCGCAGCCGTGCGACGGCCTGCGCGATATCGAGATTGTTGGCCCGCGCCTGTTCGACGATGCGCACCAGCAATGGATCGTTAAAACCTGCCCACCACGCGGTGATATCGACCGGGGGCTGCAATTTTGACGGCACCGGGGACGACACCGAATACGCCGTCGGCACGCCCAGCGTGGACGGCGTAGCGGGATGATAATTTGGCCCGACCGAACAGGCCGCAATCGGCAACGAAACGCTCAGTGCGAGAAGGATGCGGGACCGTACCATGAAGGACAGATGACCAACACAGGCGGGACCGTCCACCGCTTTATTGTCGCAATTTGTAGCGAACGCCGCTCAAATCCTACCCGACACTGGGGCGGCGACCATTCGCGTTCTTAAGGCGAACGGCGGAGGGGACCGGCCGCACCGGAAATTCCGTGAGGATGGCTCCCTCCGTCACGCTGCGCGTGCCACCTCCCCGGATCTGGGAGCATTTATGAAGGTCACTCCATCTCCAAAATCACCGCATCCACCGCCAGGCTGTCGCCGGTCTTCGCATTCACCGACTTCACCACGCCCGACTTTTCGGCGCGCAGGATGTTCTCCATCTTCATCGCCTCGACCACGGCGAGCGCCTGCCCCGCCTCGACCTTGTCACCCGCCCCGACATCCAGCCGCATCAGCAGTCCCGGCATCGGGCAGAGCAGGAATTTCGACAGATCCGGCGGAATTTTCTCGATCATATACTGTGCATAAGGTGCGACATGCGCCGGGAGCACCCGCGCCAGATGCGACGCACCTCGCGTCGTCAGCTTGAACCCGCCGCGCGCCTTCGCCATGCGCACGATAAGATCCTCGTCGCCCACGTGCGCTGCCACCAAGCGGTCGCCTGGCGTATATTCCAGCGCGATGGCGAGGTCCTCGCCATCGACGATCACACCGTCGGTCGAGATCGACACGATATGGTCTGCCTCGCCGATCTTCACCGCCCAATCGGCAGGCGGGCGCAGCCTTTTGCCAAGTTGCCCGTCGATCCGCCGGGCCCGATCCGCCTCCGCCGTCGCAGCGAACGCGGCGATCGCGACAAGACTGCGAACCAGGCCCGCATCGGCTGGCGCGCCGTGGAAGCCGTCGGGATATTCCTCGGCGATAAACCCGGTGGTGATGTTGCCCGACCGGAATCGCGGGTGCTGCATCAGCGCCGACACGAAGTCGATATTGTTGCCCGGCCCGTCGATCTCGAACGCATCCAGCGCGGCGATTTGCTGGTCGATCGCGCCGATACGCGTCGGCGCCCAGGTAATCAGCTTGGCGATCATCGGGTCGTAGAACATGCTGACCTCGCCACCTTCGCGCACGCCGTCATCGACGCGAACGTAAGGGTCGCCATCGGCATCCACCTTGCCATAATCCGGGCGCGTATCTTCCGGCGGATCATAATGCACCAGCCGTCCGATGCTCGGCAGGAATCCGCGATACGGATCCTCGGCATAGACCCGGTTCTCGATCGCCCAGCCGGTCAGCGTCACATCGTCCTGCGTGAAACCGAGCGATTCGCCCGCGGCGACTCGAATCATCAATTCGACGAGATCGAGCCCGGTGATCGCCTCGGTCACCGGATGCTCGACCTGCAGACGCGTGTTCATTTCGAGGAAATAGAACCCCTCGCCGGTGGTATCCGCGCCCGACACGATCAGTTCGACCGTTCCTGCACTGAAATACCCCACGGCCCGCGCCAGAGCGACGGCCTGCTCGCCCATCTTCTTACGCATAACCGGCGTGACGAACGGCGACGGCGCTTCCTCGACCACCTTTTGGTGCCGACGCTGGATCGAGCATTCGCGCTCGCCGAGATAGACGATATTGCCGTGCTGGTCGCCCATCACCTGGATTTCGATGTGACGCGGGCTCTCGATGAACTTCTCGATGAACACCCGGTCGTCGCCAAAGCTGGCCAACCCCTCGCGCTTTGTCGCCTCAAAGCCTTCGCGCACGTCCTGCTCGGAATAGGCCAGCCGCATCCCCTTGCCGCCGCCGCCCGCGCTTGCCTTCATCATCACCGGATAACCGATGTCGCCCGCTATCTTCATCGCCTCATCGGTATCCGCGATCTCACCCAGGAAGCCAGGCACGACATTGACGCCCGCCGCCTTGGCGAGTTTCTTGGATTCGATCTTGTCGCCCATCGCCGCGATGGCGTTCGGCGGGGGCCCGACGAATGCGATCCCGGCTTCCGCGCACGCCTTGGCGAAACTCTCACGCTCGGACAGAAAGCCGTACCCCGGATGGATGCAATCCGCGCCCGTCTCCCGTGCGGCGAGCAGAATCAGATCGGCGAGTAGATAACTCTCGCCCGCCGGCGGCGGTCCGAGACGAACCGCCTCGTCCGCCATGAGGACATGAGGGGAGCGCGCGTCCGCATCTGAATATACCGCGACGGTGGCGATCCCCATCTTCTTGGCGGTACGCATGACGCGGCACGCAATCTCGCCGCGGTTAGCGACCAGGATTTTCTTGAACACTAACGTCTCCGATATCGAAAGATGCCCAGCGTTCCCGAAAGCCAAATAAAGGGGAACCCAACGAGGATGAGCATTGCCATTACGTGTTTATGATCGCTGCAAGCCGTGCCGCCCTGCCAGCCGCTGATCACGTTTTCTGGGCAATCGCCCATCAAAGTTAGGCAGCTGACAGCCAAGAACAGAACGATGACCCCCCCGTCCACAGCACAGCAGCTAGAATACGAAACCAATTCACTAACCAATCACCCGACCGTCACCCCGGCCTTGAGCCGGGGTGACGCTTCTTCCCGCCACATCGAAGCAGCGGGACCCCGGCTCAAGGCCGGGGTGACGGATGAGAGTTAGGTGAGCGATCATCACACCCGCATCGGCTCCGCGCCGACCATCGCCCGCAACCCCAGTTTCGCCATCAACGCAGCATCCGCACTGTCCCCGCGGTTGCCCGTCGTCAGCAATTTGTCTCCGGTGAAGATCGAATTCGCACCCGCCATGAAGCACAGGGCCTGCGTCGCCTCGCTCATGCTCTCGCGGCCGGCGCTCAGGCGCACCATGCTCAGCGGCATGGTGATCCGGGCCACCGCCACCGTGCGGACGAATTCGATCTCGTCGATCTTGGCCATCGGCGTATCGGCGAGCATGTCGCCCAGCACCGTGCCCTTCACCGGCACCAGGGCATTGACCGGCACGCTTTCCGGATGGCGGGGCAAGGTGGCGAGCGCATGCACGAAGCCGACCCGGTCGCTGCGCGTCTCGCCCATCCCGACGATGCCGCCGCAACATACGTTGATCCCGGCCTCGCGGACATGCTCCAGAGTCTCCAGCCGATCGGCGAAGGTGCGCGTGGTGATGACGCTGTCATAGCGCTCTGGCGAGGTATCGATATTGTGGTTGTAGTAATCCAGCCCCGCCTCGGCGAGCGTTTCCGCCTGAGACGGCGTCAGCATGCCCAAAGTCATGCAGGTTTCCATCCCCATCTGCCGCACGCCCTTCACCATCTCGACGATGGCGGGCATGTCGCGGTCCTTGGGGTTGCGCCACGCCGCACCCATGCAGAAGCGCTGCGACCCGCTGTCCTTCGCCTGCGCCGCCATTTGCAGCACGGCGCGCGGGTCCATCAACTTGGTTGCCTTAACGCCACTGTCGGCGGATTTCGATTGCGAGCAATAGCCGCAATCTTCCGGACACCCACCGGTTTTGATCGACAACAGGGTACATAGCTGCACCTCACCCGCCGCGTGATGCGCGCGGTGGATGGTCTGCGCCTGATACAATAGGTCGTCGAACGGCAGGTCGAACAAAGCGCTGATTTCCGCGCGGGTCCAGTCGATCCTTATCCCCCCTCCCGCTTGCGGAAGGGATCGGGGGAGGGCAGTCGAAACGGAGGAAGAGATCGCGGCGCTGCCCTCCGCTAACCCAGTTTCAAGAAGTTCAGTCATTCTACAGGTCCCTCAACCGGTGGCATATTATGCCCAAGCAGCTTGAGCACCTCGCCCGCCGCATTCACCAAATTCGTGCCTGGCCCGAAAATTCCCTGCACCCCGGCATCGCGCAGGAACTGATAATCCTGCGCCGGGATCACCCCGCCCGCGATCACCTTGATGTCGCCGCGCCCGGCCTCCTTCAGATGGCCGATCAATTCCGGAATTAATGTCTTGTGGCCGGCCGCCAGCGACGAAGCGCCGACCACGTCGACATCGCTCTTGATCGCGAGATCGGCCGCTTCCTTGGGAGTCTGGAACAATGGCCCCGGCACCACCTCGAACCCGAGATCACCGAAGGCGGAACTTACCAGATTAGCCCCCCGGTCGTGCCCGTCCTGCCCCATCTTCGCCACCAGCAGCCGCGGCCTGCGACCAATGCGCCGCTCGATCGAAACAACCCCCTCTTTGAGGTTCAGCCAGCGCGCATCGAATTCGTGCGCCCCGCCGTAAATTCCTGAAACCGGCGTCGGCACGGTGTCGTAGCGCCCGAACACATCCTCCATCGCAAGCGAGATCTCGCCCAAAGTCGCCCGCTCCCGCGCGCACTCCACCGCCAGTTCCAGCACGTTGGCCGTGCCCCGTGCGCCCTCGCGCAGTGCATCCAGCGCCGCCTGACACTTACCCTCGTTACGCCCGGCCTTGGACTTGGCGATCCGCGCGATCTGCGCCTCGCGCACCGCGACGTTGTCGACATCGAGAATGTCGATCGGGTCTTCCTGCGCCAGCCGGTATTTGTTGACGCCGACGATCACGTCCTCGCCCTTGTCGACCCTTGCCGCGCGCCCCGCCGACGCTTCCTCGATCATCGCCTTGGGCCAGCCCGCCGCGACCGCCTTGGCCATGCCGCCTTCACGCTCGACCCGCTCGATGATCTCCCACGCGCCATCGACCAACTGCTGCGTCAGGCTTTCGATATAATAGCTGCCACCCAGCGGATCGACGACCTTGGTCATCCCCGTTTCTTCCTGGATCACGATCTGCGTGTTGCGCGCGATGCGGGCGGAGAAATCGGTGGGAAGCGCGATCGCTTCGTCGAGCGCATTGGTGTGCAGCGACTGCGTGCCGCCAAGCATCGCCGCCATCGCCTCGATCGTCGTGCGCATCACGTTGTTGTACGGGTCCTGCTCGGTCAGCGAAACGCCGCTGGTCTGGCAATGCGTGCGCAGCATCTTGCTGCGTTCGTCCTTCGCGCCAAGATTGGTCATGACCCGGTGCCACAGCATGCGCGCCGCGCGCAGCTTGGCGATCTCCATGAAGAAGTTCATGCCGATCGCGAAGAAGAAGCTCAATCGCCCGGCGAACTTGTCGATATCGAGGCCGCTGGCCACGCCGTATTTCACATATTCACGGCCATCGGCGATGGTGAAGGCCAGTTCGTGCAGCTGCGTCGCTCCGGCTTCCTGCATGTGATAGCCGCTGATCGAGATGCTGTTGAACTTCGGCATCTCGCGCGACGTATAGCCGAAGATATCCGAGATGATCCGCATGCTCGGTTCGGGCGGGTAGATATAGGTGTTGCGGACCATGAACTCCTTGAGGATGTCGTTCTGGATCGTCCCGTCGAGCAACGCGCGCGGCACGCCCTGCTCCTCGCCCGCGACGATGAAGAAGGCGAGGATCGGGATCACCGCGCCATTCATCGTCATGCTCACCGACATCTTGTCCAGCGGGATGCCGTCGAACAGGATCTTCATGTCGTCGATCGTGTCGATCGCCACACCCGCTTTGCCGACGTCGCCGGTTACGCGCGGGTGATCGCTGTCATATCCGCGATGCGTGGCGAGATCGAACGCGACCGACAGACCCTTCTGCCCGGCGGCAAGGTTGCGCTTGTAGAACGCGTTCGAAGCCTCGGCGGTGGAGAAGCCCGCATATTGCCGAATCGTCCACGGACGTCCGGCATACATCGATGCACGCACGCCCCGCGTGAAGGGCGCGAAGCCGGGCAGCCCGGGGTCGATCCCCGCCACATCCTCGGCCGTATACAGCGGCTTGACCGTAATCCCTTCCGGCGTCGGCCAATCGAGATCCTTGCCCTTCACCTCCTTGGCGGCGGCGGCGGACCATTGGTCGAGCGTGGGCTTGTCGGTCACCTTACGCGCCTGTGAAAACCGGCTTGCGCTTCTCGATGAAGGACATTCCGCCTTCCATCGAATCCGCAGTCCGCCGGGCCCCGCGCTGGTTTTCCGCCTCGCGCAGCATCGCCGCCGCGTAATCGTTCTCCAGTGCATGGGCCAAGCCGCGCTTCATCAGCCCGAGCGCTGCGGTCGGCCCCGCCGCCAGCCGTTCGGCCAGCGCGAACGCCGCGGCGTCGAGCGTGTCGTCGGCCACCACCTTGTGGATCATGCCCCAGTCGAGCGCCTTGGCCGCCGGCACCTTTTCGCCTAGCATCATCATCTCGGTCGCCCGCGCCTTGCCAATCAGGCGGGTCAGCATCCACGACGCGCCACCATCCGGCACCAGCCCGATATTGACGAACGCCTGGAGGAAATAGCCGGTCTCGCTGGCGACGCAGAAATCCGCCGCCAGCGCCAGGCTACACCCGATCCCTGCCGCAGGCCCGCGCACGGCGCTGACCACCGGTATGGCAAGATCGGCGAACGCGGCCATCGTCTTGTTGTAATGTCCGGTCAGCGCGTCATACGTCGCCTGCGCCGGATCGGCCGCGGCGAAGCTACCACCCGCCAGATCAGCGCCCGAGCAGAAGGCACGGCCCGCCCCCGTCACCAATACGGCGCGCGCGCCGCTTAGGTTCGAGATCGCCTCACGCAATTCGTCGAACAATTGTGGCGGCGCGGCGTTCAGCCGCTCGGGCCGATTGAGCGTCAGCACCAGCACGTTACCGCGTCGCTCGCTCAGCATCATCTCATACGCCATCAATGGCTCCCCTCGACATCATGCGTTTCTGGCGGCGTTTCCATCAGTTCGACCAGCAGCCCGCCGAAATCCTTTGGGTGGACGAACACGATCGGCGTGCCGTGCGCCCCGATGCGCGGTTTGCCCAGCACCGTCGCGCCCTTGGCCTTCAGGTCCGCCACCGCCGCATGGATATCCGCCACCTCGAAGCACACGTGATGCTGGCCGCCCGCCGGGTTCTTCCGCAGGAATCCGGCGATCGGCGAGTTTTCATCATACGGTTCGATCAGTTCGATCTGCGTGTTGGGCGCATCGATGAAGCACACCTTCACGCCCTGCGCGGGCAGGTCGAACGGTACGCCGATCGCGTCCGCACCAAGCAGGGTGCGATACGTATCGACCGACGCCGCAATCGACGGCGTGGCGACGCCGACATGATTGAGCCGCCCGAGTTTCAGCATTGCAGCATCGCCGTTTCTCCACCGGATTTTACAAAAGTCGGCCCCCGGCGCACCCATTTATCGGTGAATACCCGGCTGCCGCGATACACAACGTCGAACGATCGGCCCTTGTCGATATTGGTGATCTTACCCGTGATCTTGTCGCCCTGATTGTCACCGAACCACCTGTCATTGGCATATTCCGTGAGGATCACCCCGGACGTCACCGGTTTACCCGGCACCAGTGCGGTCAGCTTCACGCCGCCCGAA
>NZ_JANYEK010000123.1 GCF_025363195.1 Sphingomonas sp. | reverse complement strand
GTTTTGCCGACTCCTTGTTATGATGCCGAGCCTAAAGACAAATCGAGGACGCGCAATCCCTTATCGGCAGGCCGTTGGGGTCGCCGCTATCGCTTGACCAGCATCGGCCCGAGCGGCTGGCCCGCAAGGATATGGACGTGGAAGTGCGGCACTTCCTGCCCCGATTGCCGCCCGGTATTGGCGAGCAGGCGGTATCCCGGCACGACCAGGCCGGCATCGCGCGCGACCTTGCCCACCGCGCGGATGAAGCCGGCGATCTCCGCGTCCGGCGCCTTGCCGCTGAAATCGTCCCACGAGACATAGGGGCCGCGCGGGATCACCAGGATGTGGATCGGCGCCTGGGCGTTGATGTCATGAAAGGCGACCGCCCATTCGTCCTCGTACACCCGTTGCGAGGGGATTTCGCCGCGCAGGATCCGCGCGAAGATGTTCTGGTCGTCATAGGGCTTGGTGGCGTCGATCGGCATGGTAATTCCTCTTAAACGATCCGGGCGGCCTTTTCGTCGAGCCCCGACAGCCCCTCGCGCCGCGCGATCTCGGCGCGCACGTCATCGAGGCTCAGGCCCGCATCGGCGAGCAGGACGAGGAGGTGGAAGACGAGGTCCGCCGCCTCCTTGGTCAGTTCCACGCGGTCGTCGGCGATGGCCGCGATCACGGTTTCCACCGCTTCCTCGCCCAGCTTCTGCGCGATCTTGGCCCGTCCGCGCGCGAACAGCTTGGCGGTGTACGACGTCGCCGGATCGGCCCCGCGCCGTTCGCGGATCGTCGTTTCCAGATGAGTCAGGATGTCGTCGGCCATGCGCCGTGGCTGGCGCAGGTGGCCGCGAAGGTCAATCCTTGCGCTGTTTCGCAAAGCGTGCGCGCATCGCCCGGCGGACGATCCACACGCCAAGCGCCGCCATCACGAACAATGCGATATCAGACGCTTCGGGCATGCTGCGTGTTTTGATTATGCCACTATGCGGCGTCGCCCATAGCGACGCGGGCAGGAGGAGCAGGGGGAGAAGAAGCGCGCGCATCCAGGAAGGATAGTCGCAATCCCCTAAAACTCCGTTCCGACCGCACGGGAAAGGCTCGCCGGGATCGGTCGCCGTACCGCGACGCCCGCTGCCGCCAGCGCGGCATGGGCGTCGGCGATGCTCGCCTCGCCGAAATGGAAGATGCTCGCCGCCAAGACCGCGCTGGCATGGCCGTGGATCACGCCTGCGACCAGATCGGCCAAGCCTCCGACGCCGCCCGACGCGACGACGGGCACCGCGACCTGATCCGCGATCGTGCGGATCAGGTCGAGGTCGTAGCCGCCTCGCGTGCCGTCCCGGTCCATCGAGGTGACCAACAACTCACCCGCGCCGAGCCGGACGAGGTTCAGCGCATGCGCCACCGCATCGATACCGGTCGCCCGCCTGCCGCCATGCGTGAACACCTCCCAGCGCCCATCGGTGCGGCGCGCATCGACCGAAGCGACGCAGCATTGGCTGCCGAAGCGATCGGCGATGTCCGCGACAAGGTCCGGCCGTTCCACCGCGGCGGAATTCACCGCCACCTTGTCCGCCCCCGCCAGCAGCAAAGCCCGCGCATCGTCCGCGCTGCGCACCCCGCCGCCGACCGTCACCGGCATGAAGCACACCTCGGCGGTGCGGCGCACGACATCCAGGATCGTGCCGCGCGCTTCATGGGTGGCGGTAATGTCGAGGAAGCAGAGTTCGTCGGCTCCCGCCGCGTCATAAGCCCGCGCCTGCTCGACCGGATCGCCGGCATCCTTCAGGTCGACGAAGTTCACGCCCTTCACGACACGACCATTCGCCACGTCGAGGCAGGGAATCACGCGGGCGCGGACGGTCATCTCTCTTCCCCCCTCCCGCTAGCGGGAGGGGTCGGGGGAGGGGCGTGTGGCAAAGCGCAGGTCATCACCGGGCACATGCCCTCCCCCAGCCCCTCCCGCAAGCGGGAGGAGGGAAGATCACGCCGCCGCCGCGACGCTCAGCGCCGCCGTCAAGTCCAGCCGCCCATCATAAAGGGCGCGACCCGTGATCACGCCTTCCACGCCGTCCCTGGAATGCAGCGCCAGCACGTGGATTTCGCCGATCCCCTTGACGCCGCCGCTGGCGATGACCGGAATGCGCACACTGCGCGCCAGATCGACGGTCGCCTCGACGTTGCAGCCCTTCAGCATCCCGTCGCGCCCGACGTCGGTGAACAACAGCGAGGCGACGCCCGCATCCTCGAAGCGTCGCGCCATGTCGATCACCGCGACGGTCGACACATCGGCCCAGCCGCGTGTCGCGACCAGGCCGTCCTTCGCATCCACCGCGACGACGATGCCGCCGGGAAAGTCCTTCGCCGCCGCGCGGACGAGATCGGGATTTTCCAGTGCCGCCGTGCCGATCACCACGCGCGACACGCCGAGATCGAACCATTTCTCGATCGCCGCCCGGTCGCGGATGCCGCCGCCCAATTGCACATGCCCGGGAAATTGCGCGATGATACTCGCTACGGCCTCGCCATTGACCGATCCCCCGGCAAACGCACCATCGAGATCGACGACGTGAAGATATTCCGCACCTTGGCCGGCGAAGATCATCGCCTGTGCCGCCGGATCGTCGCCGTACACGGTCGCGCGGTCCATATCGCCCTCGGCCAGGCGCACGACCTGCCCGTTCTTCAGGTCTATCGCGGGGAAGACGATCAGGGACGCCATGTCAGGAACCTTTCCAGCAGCGCGAGGCCGTAACGTTGGCTCTTCTCAGGGTGGAATTGCAGCCCGAGCATGGTGTCGCGCCCGATCGCGGCGGTCACCGGCCCGTCATGCTCGGTCGTCGCGATTACGTCCGCGCCGCGATAGGCATAGGAATGCAGGAAATAGGCCTCGCCGGGCTCGATCAGCGGGTGGGGCAGGGTGGGCACGACATCGTTCCAGCCCATGTGCGGCACCTTGGCGGCGGGATCGGTCGGGGTGAGCAAAGCAACCGTGCCTTTCATCCAGCCCAGCCCGGCATGCACGCCATATTCCTCGCCCGTCTCGGCCATCAACTGCATGCCGACACAGATGCCGAGGAACGGCGCGCCCTGCTTGCGGACGCGAAGCTCTAGCGCCTCGATCATCCCCGGCACCGCACGCAGGGCCCCGGCGCAGGCCGCGAACGCGCCGACGCCGGGCAATACGATCCGATCGGCCTTGGCCACGACATCGGCATCGGCGGTCACCGCAATATTGGTCGCCCCCGCTGCGCGCAGGGCATTGTGGACCGAATGGAGATTGCCCGCGCCGTAATCAATCAGCGCGATCGTCATGCCAGCAGGGCGGCGAATCCGTCCGCTGCCATGCTCGCGGTGAAGGCGATCACTTCGGCTTCTGCCGCCCCGCTCGATACGAACGGATCGGTTGCGATGAGCGCCTCGACCCCGGCTTTGCCGCCGCGCGAGAGGATCACCCCCCCGGTGCGCGGGTTCCGCCGGCCCGAGGTCAGGAAGATGCCCTGCTCATAGCCCTGTTCCAGCCACGCGACATGCGCCTTCATCTTCGCATCCACCTGATCGAGCGGCACCCTGTAGGTTAGCACGATCATGCACAACGGAGCGTCGGGGCGCTCCATGTCACAAGATTCCCTTGGTCGAGGGAATCGCATCCGCTTTGCGCGGATCGATTTCGACCGCCTCGCGGAGCGCGCGGGCCAAGCCCTTGAACGCAGCCTCAGCGATATGGTGGTTGTTCTGGCCGTACAGCGTTTCGATGTGCAGCGTGACGCCGGCGGTCTGTGCGAATGAGTGGAAGAAATGTTCGAACATCTCGGTATCCATCTCGCCGAGCTTCTTCTGCGAGAATTCGGTCTTCCACACCAGATACGGCCGCCCGGAAATGTCGATCGCCACGCGCGTCAGTGTCTCGTCCATCGGCGACAGCGCGTCGGCATAACGGCGGATACCGCGCTTTTCGCCCAGCGCCTTCAGCACGCATTCGCCGATCGCCAGACCGGTGTCCTCGACCGTGTGGTGCTGGTCGATATGCAGGTCGCCAACCGTCTTCACGTCGAGGTCGATCAGCGAATGGCGCGACAGCTGTTCGAGCATGTGATCGAAGAAGCCGATACCGGTCGAAACCGCGAAGGCGCCGGTGCCGTCGAGATTGACGGTCACGTCGATGCTGGTCTCGCTGGTGCGGCGGCTGATGTGGGCGGTGCGCATGTCCGCGCCTCCATAGCGGGAAAGTCGGGCAGCGCAATTGAGATGGGCAGTCTCGACTGAGATGGGCAGTCTCGACCCGTCAAGCCTTGACCCATTTGGCAATCCCGCTACCCAAGGGTTCATGAACGATGGAATGCCCGACAGCCTGATTCCTTACGACGAGATCGTGCAGGAGGCGTTACGTGCCGTGGTCGGCCGGGTGCTTGGCTCGGTTGCCGAAAATGGCGGACTTCCGGGTGAGCATCATTTCTATATTACCTTCAAGACGCAGGCCCCCGGCGTGGACATTCCGCAGCGGCTGATCGAGCGGTTTCCGGACGAGATGACCATCGTCATGCAGAACCGCTATTGGGATCTGGTCGTCGATGATGAGCGCTTTTCGGTCGGCCTGAGTTTCAATCAAGTGCCCTCGAAGCTGGTGATTCCCTATTCGGCGGTCACCGGCTTCCACGATCCTTCGGTCAATTTTGAACTGCGCTTCCAGGCGCAGGAAGGCATTGACGGTGCCGATCCGCACGACGAAGCGGAGAATGACGGTCCGACCGCCGTTCCGGTGGAAGACGGGTCGAACGTCGTGGCGGTGGATTTCAAGCGCAAGAAATAGGGAGCGAGCGGCGCACGCGGCGCCGTGGTCATGCATCAACGCGACCCGCCGGCCGACGCCCGCGCGAGCGCGTTCGACGTCACGGGACGGACGCCACCGTTGGCTTTACTGACCGTACAGGAGGCAGAGTGGCGCAGGAAACCCGCACCGAAACCGACAGCTTCGGTCATATCGGCGTCCCTGCCACCGCCTATTGGGGCGCACAGACCCAACGATCGATCGAGAACTTTCCCTTCGGCCCGCAGGAGCGCATGCCACTCGGGATCGTCCACGCGCTCGCCCTCGTCAAACAGGCGGCGGCGCAGGTCAATCGCAATCATGGCCTCGATGGAACCTTGGCCGACGCGATCGAATCCGCCGCGGCCGAGGTCGCTGCGGGCACGCTCGACGACCACTTCCCGCTCGTCATCTGGCAGACGGGGTCGGGCACGCAGAGCAACATGAACGTCAACGAGGTGATCGCCGGACGCGCCAACGAGATGCTCACCGGCACGCGCGGCGGCAAATCCCCGGTTCATCCCAACGATCACGTGAATATGAGCCAGTCGTCCAACGACAGCTTCCCGACCGCCTTGCATATCGCCGCCGCGCTCGCCGCGTCGCGGCGTCTGGTGCCCGCGCTGGAAACGCTCGAAGCCAGCCTGCTCGCCAAGGTCGAGGCGTGGGGACACATTGTGAAGATCGGCCGCACCCATTTGCAGGATGCGACGCCGTTGACGCTGGGACAGGAATTCTCCGGCTATTACGCGCAACTCCGCCTCGCCCGAACGCGCCTTGTGCCGCTGATTGAGCACGGGCTGAGCAAGCTGGCCCAAGGTGGCACGGCGGTCGGCACCGGTCTCAACACGCCACCGGGTTTCGCCGAGGAATTCGCCAAAGCGGTAGCGGACCTGACCGGCTTCCCCTTCGCAACCGCGCCGAACAAGTTCGAGGCTTTGGCGAGCCAAGACACGCTGGTCGATTTTTCCGGCCGCCTGAACAGCCTTGCCGTGTCGCTGACCAAGATCGCCAACGACATCCGCCTGCTCGGCTCCGGCCCGCGTTCCGGTATCGGTGAATTGCACCTGCCCGAGAACGAACCCGGCAGCTCGATCATGCCCGGCAAGGTCAATCCCACGCAGTGCGAGATGCTGACGATGGTCGCCGCGCAGGTGATCGGCAACCACACCGCCGTCACGGTGGGCGGGATGCAGGGACACCTCGAGCTCAACGTGTTCAAGCCGCTGATCGGCGCGGCGGTGCTGCGCTCGATCGATCTGCTGACGGTCGGCATGGCGAGCTTCGCGACACGCTGCATCGATGGCCTCGAACCGGATCGTGCGCGGATCGCCGATCTGGTCGAACGGTCGTTGATGCTGGTAACGGCGCTTGCGCCCGAAATCGGCTACGACAATGCAGCGAAGATCGCCAAACACGCCCATGTCGCAGGCCTGACGCTCAGGGAATCCGGCCTCGCGCTCGGCCTGGTCGACGAAGCGACGTTCGATCGCCTCCTCCGGCCTGAAAAGATGGTGTGATCTTTTCGGTAGCGTAAGGAACTGCTCGCGCCCTCGCGCTTTATGATCTCAGAATTATTTGAGGAAGCAGACGTGGGTGCAACGACCATTGGCGCGCTGATCGGCGCGGGGATCGATTCGATGAGCGGCGATGACGGCGTCGCGGACGGAGCAATGATCGGTGCGATCACGGCCAACGTCTTGAAAGTCGCGATTCCGCTGGCGGTCACCTACGCGGTCGGCTGGGCCGTGTTGCGGGGCGCTACGGAATTGAAGGCCAAGGTCTTCGGTGAAGGAGCCGCGGCATGATTCGCGGCATCATCGGCGCGCTGGTCGGCGCGGAAATCGATCGTCGCGATGGCGACAGCGGGATCAAGGGCGCCGCGATCGGCCTGATCGCGGGTCGCGTATTATCGCGCATGGGCCCGCTCGGGCTCGCGCTTGGTGGGGCCTATGTGGCCAAAAAGGCCTATGATCGCCACCGTGCGGCACGTCAGGCGGGGTGATTTCCTGCATTCGACGGGGCAATTATAAGAGCGGTGACGCGCGCGTCATGACTTGACGCGCGTCCCATCACGCCGCCACTAGCGCCCATGCCGGATTCCGCAACGCTGATCGATACCCCAAACGCTTTCGAAGACCCGCACGGGTTTAAGCGCCGCGGGATGATGTTCGTCCTGTCCTCGCCGTCCGGCGCTGGAAAATCGACCATCGCGGGTAAATTGCTGGCGTCGAACCCGGAACTGGTCGTCTCGATTTCCTACACCACGCGACCGATTCGGCCCGGTGAGGTGGACGGGGTACATTACCATTTCACCGATCTCGAAACCTTCCGCGAGATGGTGGCAAACCACGAATTCCTGGAATGGGCGCATGTCTTCGGCCATCGCTATGGCACCCCCAAAGCGCAAGTCTGGAACGTGCTGGAACAGGGCAAGGACATCTTGTTCGACATCGACTGGCAGGGTGCGCAGCAATTGCACCAGCTGGCCGGCGGCGATGTGGTCCGCGTATTTATTCTCCCGCCGTCGATGCCGGTGCTCCGCCAGCGTCTGATCGACCGACGCACCGATGCGATGGAGGTGATCGACGCGCGCATGGACCGCGCCGCGAACGAGGTGAGTCACTGGGACGGCTATGATTACGTTCTAGTCAACGACAAGGTCGAAACGTGCTTCGACGGCGTGAAGACGATCCTCGCCGCCGAACGGCTGAAGCGTTCGCGCCAGACCGGCATCATCGGCTTCATCCGCAAGTTGCTGCGTTAGGCGCCCACGCTCGGCTTGCGCCATTCCATGATCAGGAACCACGGTACGCGGCGAAAGCGCGCAACCTTCTTCGCATCGCCGCCGACCGGTGCCGGTTCGTCGAAGTGCGTCAACATTAGCCCATGATCGAGCAGCATCTTCATATAGGTCGATAGCGGACGGTGCCAGTTCTGGATGTGGACGTCGCGCCAGCTGACCCAATTGGCGCGCTCTTCGAGATAATCGTCGATCGCGAAGTGCGATTGTCCGCTCCAGTCGGTCTTCCAGCCGTCCTGCGATGCGGTATTGAAGCTGTTGAGATTAGCGATCAGCAGCGCGCCGCCAGGGCGCAACACCCGCCCCATCTCGGCGATCCCCGCCGCCACATCGGGAATGTCGATCAACGACATATAGGCGATGACGAGGTCGAACGACGCATCGGCAAAGTCGAGCGCTTCGGCCCGGCCGATGCGATAATCGCCATCCGGATGCAGAATCTGTGCGTGTTCGATCAGCGCCCTGGTGGGGTCGATCCCCGTCGTCGCAATACCCAGATCGGCAAGCATCCGACAGAACCGCCCCTCGCCGCAGCCGACATCCAGCGCATCCGCGAACCGGCCCGCCGAAACCCGCGCGAGCATCGGTGAATCGAGCACGAACTGTCGTCCGAAATCGCCTTCGTCGCCCATATCGGCGATCCACGCCTCCGCCGATTCGTCCCAGCCGTCCGACATCACGCGATCAAATCGAGGAAGTGCGCCCCGGCGAAGAAATCCCGTCGTCGTGATTCGAGCGCAGCGACCGATATCTCGTCGCGGCCCCATTGCTCGGTCTGCCAGTCCTCGTCGGCTTCCACGGCGCGCCAGATATCCTCGGCGCTGGCGGCCCGCTCGACCAGAGCGAGTGCGGCGATCAACGATCCTCCGATCGTCACGACGGGCGACAGGCCGGCCAGTTCCCAGGCCGATCGCGAGCGGAGCGCCTCGAGCAAACGCGCGACCGTGGCAACGGGTTGTGCATTGTGCATGATGCCGTGGACGATTTCGAAATGCACATCGTAACGCGCCTGCGCCCAGGCGAGCAGCGGATCCCACAATTCCGCCTGGCGCGCGATCAAGGGCGGTGGCTCGGGTGCGCGGTAACAGAGCAGGTCGCTCTCGCCGAAGCTCGCCAGGTTGGCGGCGAACGCGAGCGGGTCCGGCGCGATCCGGTCGATCGCGGCGTTGGACAAGCCGGTCATCGGCATGGCCCGCGGATCGATCTCGCCGGTCACGGCCTGCCATTCCGCCACCACCGCCTCGGTCAGCGCAGGATAGGGCAGGGCCAGCGGCACGCGACCGGGCGTCCGCACGGGCTTGCCGTCGAGCCGCACGACGCCCTCGGCATCGACCGATACGTCCGTCCAGAACCGCTTCATCGTCGATCAGTCCTGCGGGGGCGGGGGCGGCGAGCGCCAGCGCCTGGCGAGTGCCGCTGGCACCACCGCCATCACCACCATTGCCGAGATGACGATCGCCGTGCCGAGAATTTTGCGCTCCCACGTCACTCCGCGCGCGAGGAGCACCAGCCCGAACACCGCGCCGGCAGCGGCGACCAGACGGCTGGCGACGATCGCGAAATACCGGTTGCGGGCGAGGGTGTCGGGGTCGGTCATCCGCCGCCTCTTACACCGCCGCCGCCGCAATACGAAACCCTGCACGCACGGGAAGCGGTTACCGCATGAGCCCCGGCAGATCGGCGACCGTATCGGCCACCGCATGCGCGCCGCTCGCGACCAGTTCTTCCACCGGATGATAGCCCCAGGCCACGCCCAGCGCATGCGTGCCGGCGTTGCGGGCCATCATCATGTCGTAACTGGTATCGCCGATCATGACCGTGGTCGCAGCATTCGCGCCCGCTTCGGCCATCGCGGTTTCGATCATCGAGGGGTGCGGCTTGGACGGATGCCGGTCGGCGGTCTGCAAGGTAACGAAGCGGTGGCGGATATTGTGCAGGTCGAGCACATGGGCCAGCCCGCGATCCGATTTGCCGGTCGCCACGCCGAACACCCAGCCATCGGCATCCAGTGCATCGAGCGCGGCGATCATGCCCTCGAACAACGGTTCGTCGGCCAGCGCACCGGTCGCGCGCATCTGCCGGAAGGCGCGCTTGTAATCCTCCGCCATCGCGCGGTGTTGCGCATCGTCGGCATCGGGCAGGAGACCGCGCATCGCCTCGACCAGACTGAGCCCGACGATGCGGCGTATCGCCGCGCGCGCCGGGATCGGCATGCCATGCAGCACAAATGTTTCCTCGACGGCGACACAGATATTCGCCTGGCTGTCGACCAGCGTGCCATCGCAATCGAACAACGCCAGCCTGTTCATGGCAGCGTCCGCATCAGACGGGCGCTCGCGCGCCGCCCGGCGGCTTCGGCCCCCTCAGTCGCGGCCGGTCTTGCGGCCGCGGGCTTGTTCTGCCCTGGTGTACGCGAGCCCCGCCAGCCCCGGGTCGCCGGCCGGTCTTCGCATCGGAACGCAGCATCGGGATGCATCAGGTTTTGGTCCAGGGCGCCGCCTTCTTGGGGCCCGGCTTCTTCGGGGCCGGCTTCTTCGGGGCTGACTTACCGGCTCCGGGCTTGGCGGAGCCCGGCTTGCCGGGCCCGGACCTGGCAGGTGCCGACTTGGTGGATGCGGACTTGGTCGGTTTCCCCGTGCCAGTCCGGGCGGCGGGTTCACCGCCCCGGTTGCGTCGTTCGCCCTTGCGTTCCTTGCGTACGGTCTTGGCGTGTTGCTTGGCCTGTTGTTTCTTCACCGCCTTGCTGGGTGGCGGCGGCGTTTCCAGCGGCATCATGTTGCCGAGCATCTCGTCGAAGCCAAGTTGCTTCAGGCTCTCGGCGAAATGCGCTGGCAGTTCGGCGGATACGTCTATCTCGCCGCCATCGGGATGATCGACGCGGATGCGGCGCGAATGGAGGTGCATCTTGCGGCTGATATTGCCGGTGAGGAACGCCGCTTGCCCGCCATATTTGCCGTCGCCGACGATTGGATGGCCGATCGCCGCTAGATGCACGCGCAACTGGTGCGTGCGTCCGGTATAAGGGATCAGTTCGAGCCAGGCCGTGGTCGTGCCCGCCATCTCGATCACGCGGTAGCGCGTACGCGCGGGGCTGCCTTCCTTCTCGTCGACGTGCATCTTCTCGCCGCCACTGCCGGGCTGCTTGGCGATCGGCAGTTCGATCGTACCG
The DNA here is from genome assembly GCF_025363195.1 of Sphingomonas sp. Classification (GTDB taxonomy): domain Bacteria; phylum Pseudomonadota; class Alphaproteobacteria; order Sphingomonadales; family Sphingomonadaceae; genus Sphingomonas. Next base: position 17,812 of record NZ_JANYEK010000123.1, on the reverse strand, counting down.
TCCTCGATTGAGGGCACGCCGACGACCAGCGCCCAATACGTCTTGCGGGCGGTGCGCGAGGAAAAGGTCTTGGCGAAAAACGCCGCCGCCCGGGTGGTGCGCGCAATCAACAGCGCGCCGCTGGTATCCTTGTCGAGCCGGTGGACCAGCTTCGGCCGACTCTCGCCGTCGAATTCCAGCCCGTCGAGCAGGCCGTCGACATGCTCGGTCGTCTTGGTCCCGCCCTGCGTGGCGAGGCCGGGCGGCTTGTTGATGACGATCGCCTGCGCGTCGCGGTGAATAACCATCTCGCGGACATAGGTGTTCTGCTCGTCGGAAAGCTCGACGCGTTCTTTCTTCTTCGGCGCATCCTCGCGCACCGGATCGGCCGGGGGGACGCGGATAAACTGGCCCAGCGCGACGCGGTCGCCGGGCGTCGCGCGGGCGCCATCGATGCGCAACTGTCCGGTGCGCGCCCACATCGCCACGCTGGTGAAGCTGGTGTCGGGCAAATTACGCTTGAACCAGCGATCGAGCCGGATGCCGTCGTCATCGGCCCCGACCTTGAAGGTGCGGACGTCCTGCTCGCTCATGCCCAATGTCCCGAAATCATTCTTGCGACGGACAGACCGGCGAACAACGCCACGCACGATCCGATGACCGACACCAGCACGTACAGCGCCGCCGGTAGCATGTCGCCACGCTCGATCATCGCCACGGTGTCGAGCGAGAAGGCCGAGAAGGTCGTGAACCCGCCGAGCACGCCGACCGCCAGCAGCAGCCGCCAATTTTCCCCCGGTACCGACAGGCGGGCCAGCGTGCCGACGAGCGCGCCCATCAGAAAGCCGCCGAACAGGTTCACGGTCAGCGTGCCCCAGGGATATTCGGGCCCAAGCAGCGACAGCAGCGCGCGCCCGGTCAAAAACCGCGCACCCGAACCGACCGCGCCGCCGGCCATGACAAGAAACAGGGAATACATGCGGGCCGCGTTAGCGCGGATGGCGCCGAAAGAGAACCTTGGCGTGGTTTTCCTCCTTGGTCTTCGAAACGGTGAGGAAGAAGATCCGATCAGCGGCCGTTGTTGGCGACGATATCGACGTTGGTTCCGCCGTCGGCCCGGCTGGTCAGGAACACGGCGAGCGCGGCGTCGTCGCGCGCCCGCGTGCCGCCCAGCACATGTTCCGCGCCGTCCACCTGATGCTCGGCGGAATAGCCCGCGTTGGAAGCGCGGGTGTAATAATAAGCCAGCACCTTCTGCAGCGGCGCGGAACTGGCGAAGCTTACCGCGCGGATCTTACAGCCGCCGTCATCGTTCCCCGCGGCCTCGGTAACGCGGGCATCGGGATAGAGCGGCAGGTCGCCCGGCATCAGGGCCGCCCAGCGCATCGAATATTGCATCTTGGCGGCGCACGCACCGGTGCCGGGGGTCTTCTGCCGCGACGCCAGCGCGCCCAAGGTCAGCGATTCGCGTGCCACCTCGCAGCCGGGACATTCGCCGGTGGCAGCAGGTGTGGATTTCAGTTTCTCGCTCGTCGCGGCCCGGCTCACGCTCTTGCCCGATGCGGCAACGCCGTCGGCGGTCAGCGCCCCGGAATTGGGCCGGGCGGGTCGGCCCACCGCGTCGGTCTTGGCCCGCGCCGGATCGACCGTAATCTGGTTCCGTAGCGCGGCCCTCATCGCCGGATCGTGCATATTGGCGGTCGCGTTGCTACCGCTCAGCTCGGCATCCAGCGTATCGAGAGTGCGTCTTGGTGTCGCATCGCCGCACGCGGCAAGTGCCACGGGCATCAGCAGAGCGGCCAAACTCCTGCGCGGCGGACGGACCATCCAAACCTCCTGTGCGTGACCAGCATCCATGACTGATGACCGGTTAACAGAGCATTGGCGAACGCCGGGGATGGGGCCAAGCGGTGCGGGTCGCCCCTTGCGCGGTGCCCCATTGCGCACCGGCCCTTGCGCGGCAGAAGTGTAGCGCATATGTAATACACATGCTCAACATCCTCTCGATCTTCGTCGGCCTTGTGGCACTGGTCTTCGCACTGCCGGGGCTCATTCCCCTGCTTGGCTGGCTCAACTGGCTGGCGGTGTTCATCGGCGTGATCGGTCTGGCGATCGGCGCGCTGTCGAGCCACAATGCGGGCCGAAATCTCAATATCGCGGTGCTGATCGTCGCGGCGATTCGCCTGACGCTCGGCGGCGGTTTCTTCTGATCCCGATACCAAACGGCCCCGGCGATCGCGCGCCGGGGCCTTTGCCTGCATCAGGACTACGCCCTTAGCGTCAGAAGTGATGCCGCGATCGATCGACACCCCCAATCCCGTCCCACCGAGCAACGCACTGGATCGCCCGTTCGACAGTGCGTTGCCAAGCAAGCCGCCACCAACACCGCCGATCAGCCAGTGAGGCTATGGGTCAGCGAAACCTCGGCGTTCAACACTTTCGAAACCGGGCAATTGGCCTTGGCGTCGGCGGCGATCTCGGCGAACTTTTCGGGATCGATCCCCGGCACCTTCGCCTTCAGGTCAAGGTCGGATCTGGTGATCGTGAAGCCGCCATCCTTCTGGTCGAGCGTGATCTTCGCGCTCGTCTCCAACGTGCCGTCGCTGAACCCGGCCTTGGCCAGCGCGAAGCTCAGCGCCATGGTGAAGCAACTGGCATGGGCCGCGGCGATCAATTCTTCAGGGTTGGTGCCGGGTTCATTCTCGAACCGGGTGTTGAAGCCGTAGGGATTGTCGTTCAGCACGCCCGACTGGGTCGAGACATGACCCTTGCCGTCCTTGCCGAGGCCTTCGTAGCGGGCGGACCCTGTGCGCGTCGTCCCAGTTGGCGTTTTCCCAGTTGGCGTTGTCATCGTCTCGTCTCCGTCCTGGAATACCAGTTGGCCCCGGAATGAGGTCTGTGCGGGTAACGCGAGCGCAGGCAAAGCGTTGCATGGTCGTAACGGTGCCCATGCCTCGACACGCGCGAATTCTGTCCACGATATCCACGCTATCCACAGGGGCGGGGGGGCGTTTCGCTGTTGGTGCGACTCGCATTCGGTGACACCATCAATGGGTAGCCAGTGGATCGGAATGACGGGAAACCGGCAGGAAGATCAGATGGTTATGCCAAGACAAGGGCTGGTGGCCGCAAGGCAAACCGCCCGCGTTGAGGCAAGCGCCTATCGTGTCCCCGCGGGACAGGATGGGCGTAGGTTTGCCGACGGGTTCGGTAGCGCGGTCGATCCTCAGGGATCGGCCAAGTTGGCGGCTGGAAGGTGAACCGAAGCACGAGGATCGATTTCGGTCGAACCTCGGGCAGGCCGCCGGGAAGCCGGGGTTGTCGATGTGTCGCATGGCCCGTCGCCCCCGCTCCCGGTGACCGAACCGCTCCGCCTGATGCCGCTTTCCGGCTGGGGGCAGAGCGGGCCGCCTCTGGCGAACGATACGCGCTGCCCGCCCCCCGGAAGGACGGATGGCGCAGACGGAAACCAGTGCGACAGAGGGGTCGGCAGCAATGCCGGCCCCTTTTCGTTTGTGCGGGAGGCGGCGGTTGCGCATCGCCGCACCGCATCCGGGAATGTCGCTTCTGCACCAAACACGCTAAGCCTTGCGCCATGATCCCCGTCGCACACGTCATCCCTGAATTCGCTCCCTGGCTCGATATGGCTGGCCTTGCCGTGTTCGCCTCCTCGGGCGGGCTCGCCGCCGCCAAGCGTGGGCAGACGATGGTCACGCTCGCCTTCTTCGCGCTGATCACCGGGGTCGGCGGCGGGACAGTGCGCGATCTGCTGATCGGCGCGCCGGTATTCTGGATCCACGACAGCCGCCCGGCGGCGATCTGCCTGATCGTCGCCTTCGCGATCTGGGCGACGCCGGAACGCTGGTGGAGGGGCGCGGCACTCGACTGGTTCGATGCGGTGGGGCTCGCCGCTTATGCGGTGTTCGGCGCGGCGAAGGCGCTGGGTTATAGCATCCCGCCCGTGCCCGCCTTCCTGATGGGCGTGGTGACGGCGTGCGTCGGCGGTATCATCCGCGACGTGCTGGCGGGCGAGCCCTCGATCCTGATGCGCCCGGAATTATACGTGACGGCGGCGGCGCTGGCCTCGGCGCTGTATGTCGCATTGTTCCTGCTCGGCGCGCCGGTCGCGGTGGCGGCAGGCGTGGCTGCCACCGCGGGGTTCGCGCTGCGGGCGGCGGCGATCCACTACCGGCTGGCGCTGCCGTCGTATCGCGGGCGGCGGTGACCATATAGCGCGGATCGGCGTCGTCGTCCGCCTCGCCTTTAATCGTCGGCCCGACCCAGATTGATGTTGTCGTACAGCAGCAGCAGCGCATTCACTTCGGCGATCACGATCTCCTGTTCGTCCCGCCACCGCGCCGTCGCATCATGGGTCGGCACGCCGTGCAGGCCGTCATGCATGGTATAGCCCTGATCTATCAGCCAGAGGGCGTCGGCGGCGCGAGAGCGCTGGCGCCGCAGATGGTATACCCACTGCTCGATTATGCCCGACGGTACTAAGCGGTCCAGATCACCCATGCCACCGCCTATCCGAGCCGGCGCGCCGGCGCCATGGCCATGTGTCGTGTGCGCTGTCGCCCTCACGCCCGCACGACGCCAACCTCGCGGAACGGCCGGGGTTCGGTCGGCGGGGTGGTCGACCGGTTGAGCTCGCACTGCCAGAAGCCGACGTCGATCCAGCGGCCGTTCTTGTAGCCGATTTCCCGGTACATGCCCTGGCGACGGAAGCCGACCGCCTCGTGCACCGAGATCGAGGATTCGTTGGGCAGCGAGATCACGCCGATCGCCTGGGTGAAGCCCTGCTGCCGAAGCGTATCGATCAGCGCCTCGTAAAGCAGCCGTCCAGTGCCTTGTTGCTGGACCATACCGCTGACGTAGATCGAGGTTTCGACGACATATTTATACGCTGGCCGATCGCGGAATTTGGTCGCATAGGCATAAGCCAGCACCCCGCCGTCCGCATCGCCGTTGGTCGCAACGATCCACGGAAAGAGCCCGTCCGATGCGGCCATGCGGTTGCGCATCGCCCGCGCGTCCGGTGCGTCGCTTTCGAACGATACTGTGCCGGTAAGGACATAGGGGGCGTAGATTGCGGCGATGGCGGCGGCATCCTCGGGCCGCGCGGGCCGAATTGCGATCACGCGCCGAACTTTCCGGCAAATTTCGCGACGAGCATATCGAGCAGCGTCATGTCGCCCGTTTCAGGTGCTGCCACCGGGCCCAGCCCCGCGCATTCCAGGCAGCGCGCCTGAACCGAGGAGGCGCGAGTCAGGCGCTGCATGTCGCCGAGCGCACGCGCCAATACTGCCTTGTGATCGGACGAGATGCGCGCGAACACGTCGCCGCCGGTCTTATCGCTGTCGTCCCCGCCAGCGGCGAGTTGCGCGGCCAATTTCGCGAACCAGCTCGGTTCGCGTTCCAGATACACCGCCTGCACATTGGCCGGATCGAGCTTGGCGCGCTTCGCTGCCTCGGCGATCGCGTCCGACAGGCCACCGAAGCGATCGACCAGACCGAGCTGGCGCGCCGTGCCGCCATCCCATACGCGGCCCTGCGCGATCTCGTTGACGCGCTCCGGCGTCATCTTGCGCGCTTTCGAAACCCGGTCGATGAACTGGGCATAGCCATGTTCGATCGCCGATTGCAGCAGCCGGTCGGTCTCGGCGTTGGTCCCGCCGATCACGTCGGGCTGGCCGGACAGCGGCGTGGTCTTCACCCCGTCGCTGGTCACGCCGATCTTGGCGAGCGTGTTCTCGAAGGTCGGGATGATGCCGAAGATGCCGATCGATCCGGTGATCGTCGTCGGCTCGGCGAAGATCGCGTCGCCTGCGGTCGAAACCCAATAGCCGCCGGATGCCGCGACCGATCCCATCGATACCACCACCGGCAGGCCCTGCTGCTTGGCCTCAAGGATCGCGCGGCGGATCTTCTCCGATGCCAGCGCCGAACCGCCGGGCGAATCGACCCGCACGACCAGCGCCTTCAATTTGTGCTTCGACAGGCCGTCGAGCATCGCCTTGGCGATCGTATCGCCGCCGGCACTTCCGGCCCGCGCCTTGCCGTCGACGATATCGCCCGCCACGGTCAGAACGCCGATCTCGTCGCCGCTCTTGGGCAACGGATTGGCGGCGAGATAGGTATCGTATTTGATCGTGTTGAAATTGCCCGCCGGCTTCTTGGTGTCGGTGCCGGCCAACTGTCCGACGCGCTTGTCGAACTCGATCCGCTCGGCCAGCTTGTCGACGATGCCGGCGTCCAGATTGGCCTTGGCGATGTCACCCCCGGCGGCGGCGATTACCGCGTCGGGCGTGGTCAGCAGTGGTTCGAACTTCGCCTTGGGCCGCGACTTCGCAACCTGATCCTTCCACTGCGCGAACAACACACTTTGCAGGGCCTGCGACGCTTCCTTCGCCTCGGGCGACTGGTCGGCGCGGGTATAGGGTTCGACGAATGACTTGTACTTGCCGACGCGGTAGATGTGCGCGTTGACGCCGAGCTTGTCGATCAGGCCTTTGTAATAGAGCTGCGATCCGCCGGGGCCGGTGAACAAAGTGCCGCCCATCGGGTTCATCCAGATCTCGCTGGCGGCGGAGGCGAGGCGGTAACCGGAATCCGTATAAGCGGTGGCATAGGCCAGCACCGGCTTGCCCCCCTTCCCACCGACGCCGTCACGCACGGCGCGGATCGCATCGGCCACCTCGGTCAACGACGCGGGATATCCACCGCCGAAAGAATCGAGATCGAGCACCACCACCTTTACGCGCGCGTCGGTCCTCGCCTTATCCAGCAGGCGGACCACGTCGCGCAGGCGGTATTCGCGCACCGGGGCGCTGCCGTTCAGCGCGGCGAGCGGGCCGGGCTCGCTCGGCTGTTCGACGATCTGGCCGTTCAGGTCGAGCACCAGGGCGCCATCTTTGACCGACGCCGGACCGGGCCGGGCATTGAGCCCCGCGAACAGCAGGCCGAAGAACAACAACATGGCGGCGAGCACCAAAAAGTCCTTGATCCCGACAAGGATCTTCCACGCGCCCCGAACGAGTTTCACAAACAGTCTCCTCGCACGGCCCCCGATCGGCCGTCATTCCACACAGCCTTAGCGTGGCGTGTATCGTTTCAGCAATACGCCTTGGGTGATGGCGGCCCCTTGCGACCTATTCGATCTGCCACAATCGGAATGGTGACTTTGGCTGGAGCGGCAGTGGTTTCAGCCAGTCGGGCGTCCGATTATGGGCCAATTGGTCGTAAAAGCCACCGGGGTTGCGCGCGCGATAGACGGTCGATTCGGCCATGTTCGGGCAGACCAACAGCAACGTCGCCTTATATTTGCGGGCGATCGCGCGGAAATTTTCCGGCGAGCGTGAGAAGGCGTGCTGCACATCGAGAATCTGGTCGCCGTTGCGGTGATACGGCCCGGCCACCGCATCGTGATGCGTCAGTACGATCAGGCGCGGGCCGAGATCGATAAAGGTCATCACGATTTGTTTCGGATAACGATCCAGCGCGTGCATCGCCGGCAGCGTCAGGCACAGGCCGGTCTGGCGATTGACGTTCTGGGTGCGTTTGCTCGGCCGGTCGGGCGCGGTGTAATTGAGCCGCCAGCCAAACAGGTCGAAGCTCTTGGGCGTCACGATCAGCCCGGCGAACAGGCCCGACACCGCGAGGAAGCCGCCGACCGTGCCGAACACGCGGACCAGCATGAAGCGTGAATTCAGGCACCAGGGCAGGATCACCCAGCCCAGCGCCACTGCGCCCGGCACCGCCAGCATCTGTGCCGCTGGGCCAGCGCGCGTCTGCCACAACAACATCAGCCCGGCGAAGGTCACGAACATCAGCACCGGCACCCAGCCGGTGATGGTGGGGGCGTTCCGAGCACGCCACGTCGCGATGCCTGCGCCGATGATGCCGATCACCGGCAGAGCGACGATCGGAAAGGCCATGCGGAACGGATGCTTGTACACCGGTCGCGCTTCGCGGACATTGTCCAGCCAGGTGCGCGCCAGTTCGGGCGAAACCTGTTCCGGCCGCCCGAGGCATTGCGGAAAGAGCCAGGCAAAGCCCCCGCCGACGATTCCGGCGGCGACCAACGCCAGCATCAGCCGCTGCCAACGCTGCTCCGGGCTCAGCCGCGCCATTGCAAAAAGCAACGCCCCGCCGACAACCATCACGCTCAGCCACACCGGGGTCAGCGCGTCGCAACGCAGCACCTGATTGGCGTTGGAGGCGAACAGGACGAAGCCGATCGCGCTCCCCGCGCCCAGCGTCAGCGCGTAGACCGCCAGCCGCTGCGCCTCGGCCTTGTCCCACACCCAGCGCAAACCGATGATCGCCCCGGCCATCGCGGCATAAGGCAACATTTCCAGCCCGATGCTGAGCGAAAAAGCGCTGGCACAACCGACGATCATCCCGCCACGCGCCTGACGCGGATCGCACAGCCCGCAGACCGTCAGGCTGAGCATCGCGAGTTGCCAGCCATGATGATCGACCCGGTCGGGCATGAACATCAGCATCGTCGCGGTGCAGCCGACGAGGAAAACGATGGCGAGCGGCCACGCCACCGGGCTGACGAGCCGTCGCACCGTCGCGGCCAGCCCGACCATCGCGATCGACAGCGGCAATAACGGCGCGATGCCGCAGGCCAGCCGTTCCGCCTCGCCCGTGCCGACGAAGGGGCGCAGCAACAGGATCATCCCCGCCATCGGCAGGTCGACGATGCGGCTCCAATGGATGTCGAAGCCACCCGGCGGGCTCAAGCGATATTGGCGCAGATCGTACCAACCCTGCCCGTTCAGCAGGGCGCGCACCTGTGCCAGCCGCATGTTGTCGTCCGTATCGCCCAGCGACAGCCATTGGATCGCATTCCAGCGATCGAACAGATACCAGGCGACCAGCAGGGCCCACGCGATCAACGTCAGGCGCAGCCAGTGGCGATCGAGTTCGTCTCGTAACTGCACGCCGGATTTCGCGGATTCGTTCAAAATGCTTTCCTCACCGTCAGCCGCGCTCTACTGCGGCCCGCGTAAAGGGCAAGGTAAGCGTGACCGCGATCAGACATTATGAAAAACTGCGCGACAGCGGGGTGCTTGGCCAAGTGATCCGCTTCGGCATTGCCGGGCTGATTTCGACGGCGATCTATTCCGCTGTATACCTGCCATTGTCCGCGCATGTCTTTGCGCCCAACCATGCGGTGTATGCGGTGCCGTTCGCCTTTGCCGTCGCGGTGACGGCGGGGTTTTTCCTGCACAGCGCGTGGAGCTTCAAGGGTCATGGCACGCGCGACACAAGCGGCAAACAGCACGCGAAATTCATGACGGTGCAATTGTTCGGGCTGATGCTCAATTCCGCCTTTACCTGGGTGCTGACCGGCGCGCTGCACCAGCCCAATTGGGTGCCGCTGATTCCGGTGGTGTTGATCACGCCGATCGCGACGTTCGCGCTCAACCGGCAATGGGTATTCGGCTAGCATGGACCGTATTGTATACGATCGCATGGCCGCGCATGATTCCACCCATTGGTGGTATCGCGCCCGTCGCGACATCCTCGCCGACTATCTGACCCGCGAGGGCAATCTGCCGGATCACGCGCGGATTCTGGAGATCGGTTGCGGCACCGGGCACAACCTGCCGATGCTGGCCAGCTTCGGTACGGTCGAGGCGATCGAAATCGATCCCGCCGCGCGCGATATCGCCTCGCTCCGGCTCGGGCGTGCGGTCAGCGATGCGCCGCTGCCCATTCTACCCGGCGTGGAGCGTGGCGCTTATGATCTGATCGCGGTGCTCGACGTGGTCGAACATATCGAGGACGATGTCGCCGCGCTGAAGGCGATGGCGGCGTGCCTGAAGCCCGGCGGCAAGATCCTGATCACCGTGCCTGCGCACCAATGGCTGTGGAGCGCGCACGACGTGGTCAACCATCACCACCGGCGCTATTCCAAGGCGACATTGAAAGCGGCGATTGCCAAGGCCGGGCTCGAGCCGCGCAAGCTCGGCTATTTCAACTCCCTGCTGTTTCCGCTCGCGGCCGGCGCGCGATTGCTCGGGCGGATCACGGGGCGGGAGGATAGCGATGATTCGCCGCCGCCCAAGCATGTCAACAGCCTGTTCGAGGCGATCTTCCGGATGGAGCGACATCTGGTCGGGCGCGTGCCGATGTCGCCCGGCGTGTCGATCATCACGCTGGCCGCGCCAAAGGCCTAATCCTCGACGCGGACGATCATCGCTTCGACCGGGCCGGGCGGAAGCTGGGCGGGGCGCGGTTCGGCACGGAAGCCCAAGGTCGCGTGGCCCTGAACCGGCCCGGCAATGTCGGACACCAGGTAGAGCGGGCGGCGTTTCGATTCGACGTACAGCCGCCCGAGATATTCGCCGATCATGCCCAGCACGAACATCTGCACCGCGCCGATCGCGACGACGATCAGCATCGTCGACGTCCAGCCCTGCACCGCGCTGCCCGACAGGAAGCCGACCGCGATGTAGACGAACAGCAGCGCCGATAGGCCGGTCAGTGCCAGGCCGACATGGCTGGCGAAACGCAAGGGTGCGGTCGAGAAGCCCGTCACCGCGTCGAACGCCAGCCGGATCATCTTGCCGAGCGGGTAATTCGTCTCGCCCGCATGCCGCTCGGCGCGGTCATAGGCGAACGGCACCTGGCGAAAGCCGATCCACGCCACCATCCCGCGGATGAAGCGTGCCTGTTCGGGCAGGCTGAGAAAGGCATCGAGTGCCCGCCGGCTCATCAAACGGAAATCACCGGTATCGAGTGGGATCGGCGTGTCCGTCAGCCGGTCGAGCATGCGGTAGAAGATCGCGGCGGTCAGTTTCTTGAACATGGTCTCGCCTTCGCGCTTGCGGCGTACGGCATAGACGACATCGGCATCCTGCGCCGCCATCGTCGCGCGCATTTCCGCGAGCAGTTCGGGCGGATCCTGCAGATCGGCATCGATGATGAGGATCTGCTGTCCCGCACAGAGATCGAGGCCCGCCGTCAGCGCAAGCTGGTGTCCGTGGTTGCGCGACAGGTTGATCGCCACGAGATGCGAATCGGCGGCGGCAAGGCGCTGCATCGCCGGCCAGCTGTCGTCCTTCGACCCATCATTGATCAGGACGATCTCATAATCCTCACCCACCGCCGCCCGCGCCGCGCCGGAGATGCGGGCGTGGAGCAGGTCGAGGCAGGCGGCTTCGTTATAGCACGGGACGACGATGGACAGAGCTGGGCGGTTCATTCCGCGAGTAATAGCGCGGCCCGCACGCGCCGTCACTGGCGCGAATGTGTTTGGGGAGCCGCTTAACTACGTAACTTAGCTAAGGAGACGTGAGATGGCTACGACGGTCAAGATGCACGAGGCGAAAACCCACCTGTCGAGCCTCGTCGCGCGCGCGCTGGCGGGCGAGGACATCGTGATCGCGCGGGGCGACAAGCCCCAGGTGAAGCTGGTGCCGGTCGAGAAGAAAACGAAGCGGCACTTTGGTGCGATGAAGGGGCAGTTCGCGATCGACGATCGGTTCTTCGAGCCCTTGCCGGAGGGAGAGCTTGCCGCGTGGGAAGGTAAATGAAGTTGCTGCTCGATACCCACGCGTTGCTCTGGTTCCTGCTTGGGGATGCGAAATTGAGCCGACCGGCACGCGACGACGTCATCGACGATGAGGACAATCTGGTCTTGGTGAGTGCAGTTTCCGCGATGGAGATTTCGACCAAATGCCGGATAGGAAAATGGCCGGAGACCGCAGCAATCGCGGGAAAATTATCCGCTATAATCTTGTCGCAAGGATTTCAGGTGCTGGAGATCACGATGGCTCACGGCGATCTCGCAGGATCGTTGCTGTTCGATCACCGCGATCCCTTCGACCGCCTGCTGATCGCGCCGGCGCAGATCGAACAGGCACACCTCGTCTCCAATGAAACCCTGTTCGACCGCTTCGGGGTGCGCCGCCTCTGGTGACTAAGCGTCGCCGCCCTTGCGGCGCGCGAGGGTCACGGTGGTGGCGAGGTCCATCATCACGTTGCCGAGCGTGCGGACGATATCGGGGATCGTTTCCACCGCGACCAACAGCCCAAGCGGCGCCACGGGCGCGCCGATCGCCGAGGCGACGGGCGCAATCGCGCTGACATAGCTCACCGTGCCGGGCAGGCTGACCGAGCCTAATGAGGTCAGCGTTGCCACCACCGCGCCGATCGCCAGCGTCGCCGGGCTGAGCGGCACCTGGAACCAGATCGCGATGTATATGGCCACCGCGAAGTTCATCGCCGGGCCGGTGGCGCGGAAGATCGCGACCGCCAGCGGCAGCGTGACGCCCGAAGTCGTCACCGGCACGCCCATCTCGCTCGCGCTTTCGACCATTGCGGGCAGCGAGGCGAGCGAGCTTTGCGTGCTGATCGCCACCGCCTGCACCGGCAGTGCTGCGCGGACATAGCGCCCGAGCCCGATCCGCCCGCCGATCACCGCCAACGGATAGGCGCAGAGCGACACGGTGAGGCCGACCGCCGAGACGGTGAGGATGTAATGGATCAACGCGCCGAACGCTCCGGTCCCGGCCCGCGCGCCGACCACCAAAGCCAATGCGAATACGCCGACGGGCCCGATCCACAGCACCCATTCGATCACCACCAGCATGGTTTCGCGGACCGCGGTGAAGAAGCTGGTCAGCAGCGCACGGAGGTCACTTGCGATCCGCGTCATGGCAAAGGCGAAGATCAGCGCGAAGATGATCAGCGACAGGAACGCGCTGTCCGCCGCCGCCTTGACGATGTTGGAGGGGATGACGGCGGCGAGGAAATCACCGAGCGGCGGCACCGCCCCGATCGGCGCGATTCCGGTCATCGCCGCGCGCAACCGGGCGGCCGACTCGACCGGCAGCGGCACGATCTGGAGGAACAATGGCGTCAGGATCGCCGCCGCGCAGGCCGAAAAAAACAGGATGGTCACGTACATCGCGATCGCCCGGCCCGCGAGCCGCCCCGCCTGCGCCGCCTCCGCCGTCGCCGCGACGCCGGTGATGAGCAGCGCCACGACCAGCGGCACGATCGTCATCTGCAAGGCATTGAGCCACGCGGTGCCGATCGGCTGCGCGACCGCCACCACGCCATCGACCGATCCGGCGGCGAATGTGGCCAGTGCGATGCCGACGACCAGCCCGACGATCAGCGCGAGCAGGATACGGGTGGCTTGCGACATGCAGATCCTTCGATATGGCGGTAGTGAACGATAAGGCGCTACGGATGCGCCGACATAGCGGACGGGAAGCCGGGCGATGGCAAGAAAATATTTCGGCACAGATGGCATTCGTGGCGTCACCAACGGCGCGAACATGACCGCGGCGATGGCGATGAAGGTCGGCATGGCCGCGGGGGCGCACTTTCGGCGTGGCGATCACCGTCACCGCGTGGTGATCGGCAAGGACACGCGTCTTTCCGGCTATATGCTCGAAAACGCGATGGTCGCGGGGTTCACCAGCGTCGGCATGGACGTGGTGCTGCTCGGGCCGATGCCGACGCCGGCCGTCGCGATGCTGACGCAATCGATGCGCGCCGACATGGGCGTGATGATCTCGGCCAGCCACAATCCGTATGGCGACAACGGCATCAAGCTGTTCGGCCCGGATGGATACAAGTTGAGCGACGAGGACGAACTGGCGATCGAAGCGTTGATCGACGGCGACATCGCGCTCGCCGCCCCGTCGGACATCGGTCGCGCCCGCCGCGTCGACGATGCCCAGGGGCGTTACATCCATTTCGCCAAATCGACCTTTCCCGAGGATCTGACGCTCGACGGGTTCAAGATCGTCGTCGATTGCGCCAACGGTGCGGGCTATCAGGTCGCACCTTCGGCGTTATGGGAACTGGGCGCGGAGGTGATTACGCTCGGCGTCTCGCCCAACGGCAAGAACATCAACGACGGCGTCGGATCGACCGCGCCGGATCTGCTGTGCGAGACGGTGGTGGCATCGGGGGCGCAACTCGGCATCGCGCTGGACGGAGATGCCGACCGGCTGATCGTCGTCGACGAACAGGGCCATGTCGTCGATGGCGACCAGTTGATGGCGACGATCGCCAGCGGTTATGCCCGGGCTGGGCGGCTCAAGAATGGCGGCATCGTCGCGACGGTGATGTCCAACCTCGGGCTCGAACGGCATCTCGCGGCGCAGGGCATCGGGCTGATTCGCACCGCGGTCGGCGACCGGAACGTGCTGGAGGCGATGCGCGCCAAGGGCTATAATGTCGGCGGCGAACAGAGTGGGCACATCATCCTCAGTGACTATGCGACCACCGGCGACGGGCTGGTCGCGGGCCTGCAAATTCTCGCCGAACTCGCCTGGGCCGGGGCGCCGGCCAGCGAGTTGCTCCACCGGTTCGAGCCGCTGCCGCAATTGCTCAAGAACGTGCGCTTCAAGGGGGGCAAGCCTCTGGAGGCGGACGCGGTCAAGGCGGTGATTGCCGAAGCCGAGGCTGAACTGGCCGGCAAGGGGCGTCTGGTGATCCGTCCCTCAGGTACCGAACCGGTGATCCGGGTAATGGCCGAGGGTGACGATGCGGATCAGGTGACACGATTGGTCGATCGCATCTGCGACGCGGTGCGCGTGGCGGCGGAATGATCTTACTCCCCTCCCGCTTGCGGGAGGGGCTGGAGGGCATGCCCCCTGCGCGGCGGCTCCGATCGGACGGCCCCTCCCCGACCCCTCCCGCAAGCGGAAGGGGAGAAGAAGGAAATGCGATGCTCGAAATGCGCCCGACATGCGAACGCTGCGGCACGGACCTGCCCGCTCAGGCTCCGGGTGCGTTTATCTGTTCGTTCGAATGTACCTTTTGTGCGGATTGTGCCGATGCGCTGGATGAGCGCTGCCCGAATTGCGGCGGCGAATTGATGGATCGCCCGGCCCGCACCGGTAAGGCGCTGCTCGCCAATCCAGGCGCGACGACCCGAAAATTCGCCCGCTGACACGCAAAGCCGCTGTCCTACACCATGTCCGGTCTGGCATAGTCGCCCTTATGCTTCCGCACCCCCTTTGCCACCACGCGCCGATCGCTTTCAAAGCCGCGCTGGTGTCTCGACATTGGCAACATTCGCGGCTTTACGTTCTCGGAAACCCCCTTGGCGCGTCAATATCGTCAACACTCGCGCATCCGGGTGCCGCATGACGACGCCGCGTATCCTGATCATCGCCGGGTCGGATTCGGGCGGCGGCGCGGGCATCCAGGCGGATATCAAGACCGTCACGATGCTCGGCGGGCATGCGATGACGGCGATCACCGCGATCACCGCGCAGAACACGCTGGGGGTGCAGGCGGTGATGCCGGTGCCGACCGACCTGGTGCTGGCGCAGATCGAATCGTGCGTGTCCGACATCGGCGTGGATGCGGTGAAGATCGGGATGATCGGATCGGCGGAAACCGCGCATGCGGTGGCGGATCGGCTGGCGGGACTGAATGTGCCGGTCGTGTTCGATCCGGTGATGGTGGCGACCAGCGGATCGGTGCTGGCGGACGCGGACACGATCGCGGCGTTCGAGCGGCTGATGCGGATTGCGACGGTGGTGACGCCGAACCTGCCGGAGCTGGCGGCCCTGGGTGCAACGGGGGAGGATCTGGCGCGGAATTTCGACACGAAGATATTGGTCAAGGGCGGTCATGCCGATACCGATGACATCACCGACATCCTGTTCGGCGCCGACGGTGAGATCGCGCGCTGGAGTGCGCCGCGCATCGCCACGACCAGCACGCACGGCACCGGCTGCACGCTGGCCAGCGCGATCGCGACCGGCCTCGGCACGGGACTCGGCAGCGGGCGCGACACTGGGCTGACCCTGCCCGAAGCCATTGCCGTGGCACGCCGCTTCGTGCGGATCGCGCTGCACGAAGCGCCGGGGTTCGGGGCGGGGCATGGGCCGATGGGGCAGCAGGCGGTGCGGCTCGACGGTGGGCCGGACGGGGCGATGCTCAACCAGATCACCGTACCGCTGGCCGATTACGAGGCGAGCGCGGCCTTTTACGCCGTGCTCGGCCTGCGCCAGATCGTCGCGTCGCCGCCGCGCTACGCCCGGTTCGAGGCGACCGGCGGCGTGACGCTGTCGATCGAGGCGGCGGCGGAGATTGGCGGGCGGGCGGTGGTCTATTTCGAATGCGCCAATTTGCAGGATACGGCCCGGCGACTGCGCGCGGCGGGCACTGCCGTCACGATCATCCGCGACGAGGATTGGGGCTGGCGCGAGGCGCGGCTCAGCGATCCCGCGGGCAATGCGCTGTGCCTCTATCAGGCGGGCGAAAACCGCCGCTTCCCGCCATGGCGCGTGCCCGATGCCTGATCCCCGACCGTCGCTGCGCCACGAAAAGCTTTGCCTTGCGCCGGTCGCCGGGGTGGACGAGGCGGGGCGCGGGCCGCTTGCCGGGCCGGTGGTCGCCGCCGCCGTCATCCTGCCCGCCAGGGGAATCCCGCGCGGGATCGATGATTCGAAGAAGCTCAGCCACACCGAACGCCTTCGCCTGCACGACCGGTTGCGGGATTGCGCGATCGTCGGGGTCGGGATCGTCGAGGCGGACGAGATCGATACGCTCAACATCTTCTGGGCGACGATGAAGGCGATGACGCTGGCGGTGGAGGCGCTGACGCTGGCGGGGGGCGGCGCACCCGGCCATGTGCTGGTCGATGGCAATCGCCTGCCGCGCTGGGGCCATGCCGCCACCGCGATCGTCTCGGGCGATGCGATCAGCCTGTCGATCGCCGCCGCCTCGATCATCGCCAAGCACACCCGCGACCTGATCATGCTGGCGCATGCCGAACACTATCCGCATTATGGCTGGCACACCAACAAGGGCTACGGATCGCGCACGCACCTCGCCGCCTTGCGCGAACATGGGCCGACCCCGCTGCATCGGCGCAGTTTCGCGCCGGTCGCCCAGGCGTATCTCGATTTGTGAGGCCAATCTTCGCGGCTGAGTCTTTTGCGCCACACACCAGCCCTTGGGGGCCGTGGATAAGTCCGGACTCAACATCTGGCGGGATGCCGGAATGTTCCGCCTCGTTAACGACTTCGTAGCCATTTTCGTTAACCAATGTTCGCTTGACCGGGAGTCCGACATCCGCAGACAAGGCCGGGCTAACGACGGGGATTGGGTTAATGGGGGTTATCGACAAGGTCCGTGCCGGCATCGCCGTGCCGGTGGCGGAGGCCCCGCCGGCGGCATTCGACACGCTGCCGCTCGACCAGATCCTGATGGGCGAATGCATCGCGACGATGCGTGCGCTGCCCGCAAAGTCGGTCGATCTCATCTTCGCCGATCCGCCGTACAATCTGCAACTCGGCGGTGATCTCGCGCGGCCCGATGGCAGCCATGTCGATGCGGTGACCGATGCGTGGGACAAGTTCGACAGCCTGTCCGCCTATGACAAATTCACCCGCGAATGGCTGTTCGAGGCGAAGCGCATCCTGAAGGACAATGGCGCGATCTGGGTGATCGGCAGCTATCACAACATCTACAAGGTCGGCGCGGCGATCCAGGATCTGGGCTATTGGATCCTCAACGACATCGTCTGGCGCAAGGCCAATCCGATGCCCAATTTCAAGGGCACGCGCTTCACCAATGCGCATGAGACGTTGATCTGGGCGTCGATGGGCGAAAAGGCGCGCTACACCTTCAACTATCGCAGCATGAAGACGCTGAACGACGAATTGCAGATGCGCAGCGACTGGGAATTCCCGATCTGCGGCGGGCAGGAACGGTTGAAGAAAGACGGGGTGAAGGTCCACCCGACGCAAAAGCCGGAAGCGTTGATCTATCGCATCCTGCTTGCCTGCACCAAGCCGGGCGACGTGGTGCTCGATCCGTTCTTCGGCACCGGCAC
>NZ_JANYEK010000119.1 GCF_025363195.1 Sphingomonas sp. | reverse complement strand
GACGGCGCGAACCGCGACGATAGAACAGAAACCAACTTTGGGAGAGACGATCATGGCCTTCGCGCCGGCAAATACGAGCAGCGCCGATGCGGCGGATCATGTGATCGACAGCGCGCATGTCGATGCGCCCGATCTGCGCGTATTCGTGTTTGCCCTATTTTTCACGTTCGGCGGCATCACCAGCCTGAACGACGTGATCATCCCGAAGCTCAAGGAACTCTTCACGCTCAATTACGCGCAGGCCCTGCTCGTCCAATCCGCGTTTTTTGCCGCCTATTTCCTCGTCTCGATTCCCGGCGTGGCGATCGTGCGTCGCTTCGGATATATGCGCAGCGCATCGATCGGGCTGGTGACGATGACGGCAGGGTGCCTGCTGTTCGTGCCCGCTTCCTCCTCCGCGACCTTCGGGGTGTTCCTGGTCGCATTGTTCGTGCTCGCCGCGGGCATCACCATCGTGCAGGTCGTCGCCAATCCGCTGATCTCGTTGCTCGGCCCGCCCAAGACCGCCTCCAGCCGCTTGACCTTCGCGCAGGCGTTCAACTCGCTCGGCACGACGATCTTCCCGTTCGTCGGCTCGATCGTGATCCTCGGCAGCCTTGCCAAGATCGATGCATCGACGCTGTCGGGCGCGGCGCTGGATGCCTATCGCGCGACCGAGACCGGCGTGGTGGTGAAGACCTATCTCGGCCTTGCCGCCGCGCTGCTGGTGGTCGCCGCCGTGGTGTGGACCAAGCGCAATCGCCTGCAGGAAAAGCAGGACCAGACCGGCAGCATCTTCCACGCGCTCGATCTGCTCAAGCGCCCCCGCTTCGCCATCGGCACGCTGTGCATCTTCCTCTATGTCGGCGCGGAAGTCGCGATCGGATCGCTGATCGTCAGCTATCTGACGCAGGCCGATGTGCTCGGGCTGGGCGAACAGGCGGCGGGCAAGCATGTGCCGCTCTACTGGGGCGGCGCACTGATCGGGCGCTTCATCGGCGCGCTGGTTCTCCAATACGTTTCGCCGGGCAAGGTGCTCGCGTTCGTGGCGACGGGGGCGATCGCGCTGATCCTGATCTCGGCCAATTCGACCGGCGCGGTGGCGGGCTATTCGCTGCTGGCGATCGGGCTGATGAACTCGATCATGTTCCCGACGATCTTCTCTCTGGCCAGCGAAGGACTGGGCACGCGCGCGGCGGAAGGATCGGGCGTGATCGCCACCGCGATCGTCGGCGGCGCGATCATCCCGCCGCTCACCGGCCACCTCGCCGATGTCAGCCACAGCCTGCAATTCGCACTGGCGCTGCCGGCGGCGTGCTATGTCGTGATCTTCCTCTACGGCCTCTATGCGCGCAAGTCGGTGGCCTGAACCTCCGGTCGCCCGGCATAGCGCCGGGCGATCACGGCGCAGGCGATCAGCTGGATCTGGTGGAACAGCATCAGCGGCAACAGCACCACGCCGACCTGCGCCGCCGGAAACAGCACCCCGGCCATCGGCACGCCCGACGCCAGGCTCTTCTTCGAGCCACAGAATTGCAGCACGATCGCATCCTCCAACTTGAGGCCCATGACGCGCCCGAGCAGCCAGGTCGCGACCAAGACCGCCGCCAGCAACGCGGTGCACAGGGCGACGATAATCGCCAGATCGGTCGGCGAGAGGCGGTGCCACAGCCCGCCGACCACCGCGGCGCCGAACGCCGAATAAACGACCAGCAGGATCGACCCGCGATCGACCACCGACAATACCGGCTTGTGCCGCGCGACCAACCCGCCGATCAGCGGCCGCAGCAGATGCCCGGCGACGAACGGCACGAGCAATTGCAGCACGATCGTCTCGACCGAGGCGAGCGAGATGCCGCCATCGCCCTGCATCAACAACGCGACCAACGCCGGTGTGACGATGATGCCGAGCAGATTGGAGAAGGACGCGCTGCACACCGCCGCCGCGACATTGCCCCGCGCGATCGCGGTGAAAGCGATCGAGGATTGTACCGTCGAGGGCAACAGGGTCAGGAACAGCATCCCCGCCGCCGCCGGACCGCTGAGAAACGGCAGCGCGCCGAGACCGAGGCCGAGCAGAGGAAACAGCACGAACGTCACCCCCAGCACAGCAAGGTGCAGCCGCCAGTGGCGCACACCCGCGACGATCGCGGCGCGCGACAATTTCGCGCCGTGCAGGAAGAACAGCAGCACGATTCCGGCATCGGCGGCGAGGGCGAAGACCCGCGTCCACGCGCCCCGCGCGGGCAGGAACGTCGCAAGCAGCACGGTGCCGAGCAGGATGAGGACGAAGGGCTCGAAGATCGAGAGGATACGACGGATCATGACGCTGGCCTGTCCGCGAGTGGATGCGCGTCGTCAAGCAAGAGGACGGAGAGTGGTGCTTCGACCGGCTCAGCCCGGACGGAGTTAGTCTGTGCCGGGTCGCTCCTACAGAAATGCTGGCGCAGGACGCTCCAACTGACCGCCTCTTGTTCCCACGTGATGGCGGGGTCCAGCCTGTGCCCCCGTCATCGCCGGGGGGTATTGTGATAGCTAGAAGTTGACGTGATGTTGACCCCACCGGTTCGGATTGCTCAAAAATTTGGAAGTGCGGCATTGGCGGGACGGGCTCAAGCCTGATGGCGAACGCGGGCTGTGCTGAGTGGGAGCCGGTCCAAAGGATGGGTAGAATGGGAAACGCCCTCCGCTATCGCCAGCGGGGGTCTTTGCAATTGTTGCTATCAGAGAACTCTGGCGCCACACGTTCTTCGCCCCAGATGCGCTTACCGGCACGTTTTGGTTTGTCGCGGAACTGCTGATTACGCTCGGCAAAAT
>NZ_JANYEK010000108.1 GCF_025363195.1 Sphingomonas sp. | reverse complement strand
TGTCGGCGCATGACCATCCAGCTTCCCACCGAAACCTTTCGCCCCGTCGACGAAACGCCCTTGCTGTCCTCGCGGCGGCAGGATGGCTGGTCCGCCGCGAACCAGCGGCTGTTCCTCGAAGCGATCGCGGAAGGGTACGGGGTCGAGGCAGCGAGCTACCGCGTCGGCCTGTCCAGGGCGTCCGCTTATGCCTTTCGCCGCACCGCCAGGGGTGCTGCGTTCGCGATCGGCTGGCGCGCCGCCACGCTCATCGCGCGCGATTGCGTCGCCGATACGCTGATGGTCCGCGCGCTCGACGGTCAGGTCGATACCTATGAGCGCGCCGATGGCACGACCTTCACGCGCCACCGCAACGACAATCGCCTCGCCATGTCGCTGCTCGCCCGGCTCGATCGCCAGGTCGAAATCGCGCCCGATGCCGATGTGCAGGCCGCGCGGCTCGTCTCGCAGGAATTCGACGCGTTTCTCGATCTGGTCGAAAAGGATGAAGGCCCGGCGCGCGCCGGGCAGTTCCTCGCGCGCCGCTCCGGCGATCTGTCGGGGGCGGAACATGCCTATGATCTCGCGCCGATCCATGCGCTCGCCGCCGCCGATCGCCTCGTCCACACCGGCGTCGCCACCGCCGGCGAGGTCGATGTGTCGGATCTCGATCCCGCCGACCGGTCCGGCTGGAGCGCGGAGCAATGGCAGCGGGCCGAGGCGGCCGGCTGGCTCGCGCTGGCGATGCCCGCACCGGAGCCCGCGAAAGTCGTGCGTGTGTGTCAACACTGTCAACACTCGCACGAAGTCGATGCGGCCGAGGATGATGGCGAAAGCATCCTGCCGCCGCAGGTCTGGTGGTACGAGGATGAGGGCGAATGGCGCACCAGCTTCCCGCCCCCCGAGGATTTTTGCGGGGTGGCGGAATGTGAGGTCGGACATATCGATTACGAACGCGAATTGACCCCGGAAGAACTCGACCTCGTCGGTGCCGGGCCGGACTATTGCCACCCCGATTTCCATGACGCCGCCGAAATGGCCGAGCTGACCGAACAGCGCGACGCCTGGATCGCCGGGTGCCTCGCTGCGCTCGCGTCGCACGGTCCGGATCCGTCGGCGGACCCACCACCAGGCGCCGGATGAGCGCAGGTTTCTCCCCACCACCATTCGGCTCGCGCGCCGCCGGAACCCCTTGTGGTCGGGGCCGTGCGGCGGGTTGCCCGATGGCGCGCGAACCGGACGGGCCACCGTGTCTTCACCCCGAACGGCACGCCGCAACCCACGCGCGCAACGAAATCCCCCGTTCGTGCATTGGGCCATCACTACGTTCGTCACAGGGAGATAGAATATGCGCGCACTCACCGTCGGCCTGCTGGCCGTGTCCACCCTTCTCGCCGGTTGCAACGATTATGGTGGCGGTCGCCCCGGCTATGCCAGCGACTATAGCCGCTACGATTATAACAACCCCGATCCGGCCTATGGCAGCTACGATGCGGGCCGCTATTACCGCGAGGATAATCGCCGGTATCAGGAGCGCCAATTGTCGTCCAACGATCGCGTCTATCGCGGGCAGGACGGGCGCTATTATTGCCGCCGTAACGACGGCACGACCGGCCTGATCGTCGGTGGCATTGCCGGTGGTGCGTTGGGTGCGGCGATCGCTCCCGGCGGTTCGGGCTTGCTCGGGGCGTTGATCGGCGGCGCGGCGGGCGCGCTCGGCGGCCAGGCGATCGACAAGAGCAGCACCGATGCGCGGTGCCGCTGAGCATTGGGCGTTAAACGTCTGGCGTTAAGTATCTGGCGTTAAGCGTTGGAATGGGGGTGGTGCCTGGCATCGCCCTCATTCCCCGGCTGGCAAGCCCCGCGAAACTTGCTAGAGGCTGTGGCCTGTATGGCCGAACCCGACTCCCCCAATTTCGAATTCCGCATCCGCCGCGAGGAGGAGGCCTCCCTCCCGACGCTGTTGTGGCGGCGCTGGTGGGTGAAGGGCATCGCGATCCTCGCCGCACTGTTCGTGGTCGGCGTGTTCCTCATCTGGCTGCTGTTCGCCCGCGATCTGCCCTCGGTCGACAAATTGCGCGCCTATGAACCGCCCTTGCCGACCAACGTCCGCGACGTGGGCGGCGCGCCGATTTACTCCTACGCCCGCGAACGCCGCGTGGAACTCAGTTACGCCGAATATCCCAAGCTGCTCGTCCAGGCATTCCTCGCGGCCGAGGACCGGAC
The DNA here is from genome assembly GCF_025363195.1 of Sphingomonas sp. Taxonomy (GTDB): domain Bacteria; phylum Pseudomonadota; class Alphaproteobacteria; order Sphingomonadales; family Sphingomonadaceae; genus Sphingomonas. The sequence continues at coordinate 8,461 of NZ_JANYEK010000108.1, read as the reverse complement.
GTTCTTCGAACATCATGGTGTCGATTATCTCGGTATCGTCGGCGCGGCGATCAACAATTTCAAAAGCGGCAAGCGCCCCGCCGGCGCCTCGACCATCACGCAACAGGTCGCCAAGAATTTGCTGATCGGCAACGCGCCCAATTATTCGCGCAAGCTGAAGGAGGCGATCCTCGCCTATCGCATCGAGGATACGCTGACCAAGCCGCAGATCCTGGAATTGTACCTCAACCAGATCGCCCTTGGCCGCAACGCGTTCGGCGTGGAAGCGGCCAGCTATGCCTATTTCGGCAAGGAATTGAAGCAGCTCGATCTGGCGCAACTGGCCTATCTGGCGATCCTGCCCAAGGGCCCGTCGAACTACGATCCGATCCGCCACGCCGACAAGGCGCTGATCCGCCGGACCTATGTGCTGCGGGAAATGGTGAAGAACAACTTCATCACCCAGGCGCAATTCGCCGCGTCCGATGCCGAACCGCTCGGCACCGTGCCGCGCCAGACGCCCAAGGCGGAATTGGCCGGTTCGGGCTATTTCGTCGAGGAAGTGCGCCGCCAGTTGATCGAAAAGTTTGGCGAGAATTCGGACGACGGGCGCAATCCCTACAGCGTCTATGGCGGCGGGCTGTGGGTGCGCACCTCGTTCGACGGCAAGCAGCAGGAATATGCGCAGGAAGCATTGCAGGATGGCCTGATGCGGTTTGATCGCGGCCGCGGCTGGTCCGGCCCGCTGCACCATGTCGAGATTGACGGCGAGAATTGGCAGTCGGCGATGCTCAACACCAATATCGGGCTCGACTATAAGGATTGGCGCCCGGCGATCGTCATCGCGCTGGATGGTTCGGCAGCGAAGATCGGCTTCTCCAATGGCCAGACGGCGGATTTGCCACGCTCGGCCGCGCAATTGCCGGTGCGTGGCGGTGGCGGCAATGCCTTCAACGCCTTCAAGGTGGGGGACATCCTCGCGGTCGCGCCGGAAGGGGGCAGCTTCGCGCTGCGCAGCATCCCTAAGATCTCCGGCGGCTTCGTCGTCGAGGAACCGGCCACGGGCCGCGTGTTCGCGATGCAGGGCGGGTTCGACAACCGCGTACAAAGCTTCAACCGGGCGACGCAGGCGCAACGCCAGCCTGGCTCGACGATCAAGCCGATCGTCTATGCCGCCGCGCTGGCCGGCGGGATGACGCCCGCGTCGATCATCGTCGACGGTCCGTTCTGCGTCTATCAGGGTGCGCGGCTCGGCCAAAAATGCTTCCGCAACTTCGGCGGCGGTAATGGTTCCGGGCCGCACACGATGCGTTGGGGCGTCGAACAATCGCGCAATCTGATGACCGTGCGCGCCGCCAGGCAGACCGGCATGGACAAGGTCGTATCGTTGATGGACCGGATCGGTGTCGGCAAATATTCCCCGTATCTGTCGTTCGCGCTGGGCGCGGGCGAAACGACCGTGTCGCGGATGGTCAACGCCTATGCGATCCTCGCCAATCAGGGCCGCGCGCATCCTTCCACGCTGATCGATTTCGTGCAGGACCGGCACGGCAAGGTGGTCTGGCCGGAAAACTGGCGCGCCTGCGACGGGTGCAATTCCGCCGATTGGAACGGCAAGGCGATGCCGCGCCCGGTGATCCGGGGCAAGCAGGTGCTCGACGCGATCAGCGCATACCAGATGATCCATATCGCCGAGGGCGTGATCCAGCGCGGCACCGCCACCGTGCTGCGCGATCTCGATCGCCCGATGTTCGGCAAGACCGGCACCAATACCGGCCCGACCGACGTGTGGTTCATCGGCGGCACGCCGCAAATGATCGCCGGCGTCTATATCGGCTATGATATTCCGCATTCGCTCGGTGGCGCGGCGCAGGGCGGCACGATCGCCGCGCCGATCTTCAAGCAATGGGCGGTCAAGGCCTATGAGGGGATGGACAAACTGCCCTTCCGTGCGCCCGCTGGGGTGCGCATGGTGCGGATCGATCGGGCCAGTGGCAAGCCGGTGTTCGGCACCTGGCCGACCGCCGATCCCAAGGCGGCTGTGATCTGGGAAGCGTTCAAGCCCGAGAGCGAACCGCGCCGCGCGATCCGCCGTCCGGGCGTCGCTGCCGATCCCGCCGCCGCCGTCGCCGCGGCGAAGGCGCGCGAGGAAAAGGCCGCGGCCGCCCGCACCGAACAGCGCCGTGACAGCGATTTCTTGCAGAGAGAGGGCGGAATCTACTAGTCCGCCCCCTATATCTCGCCCGGGCTCTTTCGGGTCGTCCTCTTTACCGGAGTTACCCCCATGCGCGCCGAAGCGCAGGCACATGTCGACACGATCAACGAGGCGCTGGCGCTGCTGCGTCGCTTCCTCGATTGGGACCGCGCGCTCCGTCGCCTGGACGAACTGAATGCGCGCGTCGAGAATCAGGCGCTGTGGAACAACCCCAAGGCCGCGCAGGAGGTGATGCGCGAGCGTCGTCGTCTCGATGAGGCGATCACCGCAACCCGCGCGATCCATAGCGAGTTGAGCGACACGGTCGAGTTGATCGAGATGGCCGAGGCCGAGGGCGATACCGAAATGGAGGCCGACGGCGTCGCCGCTCTGGCCGAACTCGCCGCACGCGCCGACAAGGACAAGGTCAAGGCACTGTTGGCCGGTGAGGCCGACGGCAACGATACCTATGTCGAAATCAACGCGGGCGCCGGCGGGACCGAAAGTCAGGATTGGGCCGGTATGCTCAGCCGCATGTATCAGCGCTGGGGCGAGCGCCACGGGCTGAAGGTCGAACTGGTCGATTATCATTCTGGCGAACAGGCGGGCATCAAATCCGCCACGATCCTGCTCAAGGGCGAGAATGCCTATGGCTATGCCAAGACCGAAAGTGGCGTGCACCGTCTGGTCCGTATCAGCCCATATGACAGTGCGGCGCGGCGCCATACGTCATTCGCGAGCGTCTGGGTCTATCCGGTGGTCGATGACGATATTCAGGTCGAGTATAACGAAAGCGACCTGCGCATCGACACCTATCGCGCATCCGGCGCAGGCGGTCAGCACATCAACACGACCGATTCCGCCGTGCGCATCACGCACATCCCGACCGGCATCGTCGTGCAGTGCCAGAACCAGCGATCGCAGCACAAGAACAAGGCCGAGGCGTATAACCAACTGCGCGCGCGCCTGTATGAACGCGAACTGGCGATCCGCGAGCAAGCGGCCAATGCCGAGAATGCCAGCAAGACCGATATCGGCTGGGGCCACCAGATCCGCAGCTACGTGCTGCAGCCGTATCAGATGGTCAAGGATCTGCGCACCGGCGTGACGTCCACGGCGCCGTCCGATGTGCTCGATGGTGATCTCGACGCATTCATGGCAGCTGCTTTGTCGCAGCGCGTGACTGGTGAAGCGGTCGAGATCGAGGACGTCGATTGAGCAAGCGGGGCGGACTCCTCATCGGTGCGCTGGGCGCGCTGACGCTGCTCGCGGCATGCGAAGCCGCGCCGGTCATCAAGACGGTGAAGGACAAGGCCGGTCCGTTCCCTGCTGCTGACCGCCCCGTCGCGCATATCGTTTCTTCGCGCTGGTCGACAGAAGAGGCGCGTGATCGGCTGAACGAGGCGGGTCAGGTGATGGCCAAGTCCGGGATCACCAAGGGCATGACCGTCGCCGATATCGGCGCGGGCGAGGGCTATTATACGATCCGCCTGGCGCAGCGCGTGGGCAAGGACGGGCGCGTGCTGGCCGAGGATATCGTGGCCGGGGTGCGCGATGCGCTGGCCGAACGCGTCGCACGCGAACGGCTCGACAATGTCAGCGTGCGGCTGGGCGATCCGGCCAATCCCAAGCTGCCGGACAACAGCTTCGACCGTGTTTTCATGGTCCACATGTATCATGAGATCGATCAGCCATATGAATTCCTGTGGCGCATGCGCCCGTCGCTGCGCCCCGGCGGCCTGGTCGTCGTGGTCGATGCCAATCGCCCTACGGAAAATCACGGCACGCCGCCGGAGCTGCTGAAATGCGAATTTGCGGCGGTCGGCTATACCCAGGTCGACACCGCCGACATGCCCTCGGCCGGCGGATATCTCGCGACGTTCCGCGCCGAAGGACCACGGCCAGAACCGGAGGCGATCAAGCCCTGCAAGCTCGTCTAGAGCAACCCCATCGCCCTGAAACTGGACGCGTCGTCGCGCGTCAGCACGATGTGGTCCAGCAGGCGCACCTCCACTGCGTGCAGCACGCGAGCCAGTCGACGGGTTGCGGCCCGGTCCGCCTCGCTCGGCGCGGGATCGCCGCCGGGATGGTTGTGCGCCATGATCACGCCCTCCGCGTCGAACGCCAGGACATCGGCCATCACCAGCCGCACCGGAACCTCGGCTGCCTCCACGTCCCCGACCTGCGCATGCCGCAGGGCCAATAACCTCCGATCCGGATCAAGATAGGCGAACGCGATCATCTCGTGTCGCAACCCTCCAAGATGCGCGAACACCGCGAGTGCGCCTTCAAGCCCGAATATATGGCGCGTTTCCGGTATCGAGGTCAGAACCGAGGCCATGCGGAAACGCTGTGCGCCGCGCTCGACCGCGGTAAAGCGGAGCCCGGTCCATTGCTGCGCTAATCCCCATCGGCTAATCCTGTACCGATGCAGCCTTACCTAGAACTGATGCAGCGCGTGCTCGATTCGGGCGCGGAGCAGATGGACCGCACCGGCACTGGCACTCTGAGCGTGTTCGGAGCCCAGCTGCGCTTCGATCTATCCAAGGGCTTTCCGGTGCTGACGACCAAGAAGCTGCACCTGCGCTCGATCATCGTCGAGCTTCTTTGGTTCCTGCGCGGCGACACCAACGTGCAATGGCTGCGCGACCGGAAGGTGAGCATCTGGGACGAATGGGCTGACGAGAATGGCGATCTCGGGCCGGTATACGGCAAGCAATGGCGCGATTGGGCAGCGGCCGACGGCCAGCATATCGACCAGATCGCCGGGCTGATCGACCAAATCAAACATAATCCCGGTTCGCGCCGTCAGATCGTCACCGCTTGGAATCCGGGCGAGTTGCACGCCATGGCGCTGTCCCCGTGCCACAGCCTGTTCCAGACCTATGTCGCCAACGGCAAGTTGTCGCTGCAACTCTATCAACGGAGCGCGGATATCTTCCTCGGCGTGCCGTTCAACATCGCAAGCTATGCGTTGCTGACGCACATGCTGGCGCAGCACTGCGATCTGGAGGTGGGCGAGTTCATCTGGACCGGTGGCGATTGCCACCTTTATTCGAACCATCTGGACCAGGCGCGCGAGCAACTCTCTCGCACCCCGGGTCCGCTGCCGACGTTGAATATCCTGCGCAAGCCGAACGCGATCGACGGATATGAATATGAGGATTTTGCACTGAGCGATTATGTCGCGCAAGCCCATATCAAGGCACCCGTCGCCGTCTGAGGCGAGAGCGAATCGCAATAGGAACCGCGCGGCTCGCCCACTGTTGAACGCCCGAACCGATCTCAGGAGGGCCATCATGGACATCACTCAACTCATCCTCGACGAACATGCGCAGCAGCGTGCGATGTTTTCGCAGATCGACAGCATCGACCCGAAGGATACAGAGGCGCTTGCCGCGATCTGGGGGCGGCTCAAGAATCTGCTCGATTCGCATGCCGAGGCGGAGGAGCGCTTCTTCTATCCGCGCCTGATAAAGATCGGCACCGGCGGCAACGATGCGCCGTCGGCCGTCGAAGAGACCGAGGATGCGATCAAGGATCATAACGATATCCGCGATACCGGCGAAGCCGTGCAGAAGCATAAAGTCGGCTCGAAGCCGTGGTTCGAGGCGGTCGGCGCTTGCAACAAGGCCAATTCCGATCACATGGCCGAGGAGGAGCGGCAGGGCCTGACCGATTTCCGTAAGCATGCCAGCCTTGAGGATCGCCACGATCTTGCGGTGCAGTTCGCGACGTTCGAGGCGCAGCATCTGGATGGCGTGAAGGTGGTCGACAAGGATCCAGAGACGTTTGAGAAGAAGCACGTGGCCTGAACCCATCTCACCTCGCATTCGGTGCATAGCTCGGGCATGACGCGACGATGATAACGTTCATTCTCGCCCGCGCGGACAACGGCGTTATCGGCTGCGATGGCAAAATGCCGTGGCATCTGCCGGTCGATCTTAAGCGCTTCAAGGCGCTGACGATGGGCAAGCCAATGATCATGGGCCGCAAGACCTTCGAGAGTTTTTCCAGCCCCTTGCCCGGACGGCGCCATATCGTGCTGACGCGCGATTCCGCTTGGTCGGGAGAGGGCGCAGAGGTTGTGCATTCTGTCGATGAGGCGCTGGCGCAGGCTGGGCCTGGTGCGGTGATGATCGTCGGCGGGGCGGAAATCTATGCGCTGTTCCTGCCGCGCGCCGACGCCATCGAACTGACCGAAGTCCATATTTCGCCCCGGGGCGACGCTGCCGTTCCGGCCTTCTCAGGCTGGCGGGAGGTCACCCGGCAGGATATGCCGATGGAAGGAGATCGACCGGCGTACAGCTTCGTGAGGCTGGAGCACGGTTGACGAAATGCGCCTAGGGCAGGGGATGCGCATGAAGAGATGGCTCTACGGCATCGGCGTATTGGTGATCGTCGCCATAGTCGCCGTCGCCGCCTTTCTGATTTTCGCGCCCGCTGTCGTCGAAAATTCGATGAACAAGGTCGTGGCCGTCCCGCTGAAGATCACGCCCGAGGCTCGGGCGCTGCATGCCCAGTTGCAGGTCGCCGACATGCATGCCGATAGCTTGCTGTGGGAACGCGATCTGCTGTCGCGTTCCACGCGGGGGCAAGTGGATTTGCCGCGCCTGGTGGACGGCAATGTCGCTTTGCAGGTGTTCTCCTCGGTGACGAAGACGCCGAAGGGGCAGAATTACGATGCCAATTCCGCCGACTCCGACAATATCACCCCGTTGACGATCGCCGATCTACAGCCGATCCGGACGTGGACCTCGCTGCTGCAACGCTCGCTTTGGCACGCGACCAAGCTGGATCGCTTCGCCGCCGCATCGGGCGGGCAACTCCGCGTGATCCATACTTCCGCCGATCTCGACGCGTTGCTCGCCGACCGTGCCAAGGGCAGCAAGGTGACGGGCGGCATGCTTTCGATCGAGGGGCTGCAGGATCTGGAGGGCAAGCTCGACAATCTTGATGTGCTGCATGCCGCTGGGTTCCGCATGGCCGGCATGGCGCATTTCTTCGACAACGATGTCGCCGGATCGATGCACGGTGAGCAGAAGGGCGGCCTGACTCCGCTCGGTCGGCAGGTGGTCGCACGGATGGAGCGGATCGGTATGATCGTGGATATCGCGCATTCCAGCCATGAGACGATCGCCGAGATCCTGAAGATGGCGACCCGCCCGGTCGTCGCCAGCCACGGCGGCGTGCAGGCGACATGCAAGGTCAATCGCAACCTGACCGATGACGAGATTCGTGGCGTCGCGGCGACCGGCGGGGTGGTCGGCATCGGCTATTGGGACGCGGCGGTGTGCGGCACGTCGCCGGTGCAGGTCGCTGCGGCCATCGCGCATGTCCGAGATGTCGGCGGGATTGATCATGTCGGGCTCGGTTCCGATTTCGACGGTGCGGTGACGACCGGGTTCGACACCGGCAAGCTGGCGGCAGTGACGCAGGCGCTGATTGATCGGGGTTTGTCGCGCGAGGACATCGCCAAGGTGATGGGCGGCACCGTGCTGCGTGTGATCCGGGCTGGGATTGTGCCGCGCTAACAGAGTCTGGCGTCCCGCAAAACCTCTCCCTATAGCCGCCTCATGCAGCGGCTGGACGGCAGCGCGGCGGTCCCCTCGCATCTAGCAGGTGGCATCGTCGCGCTCGGCAATTTCGACGGATTTCATCTTGGCCATCAGGCGGTGGTCGGTCGTGCGGTGGAGCGTGCGCGGGCCGAGGGACGACCGGCTTTGGTCGCGACATTCGATCCGCATCCGGTGCGCCATTTCCAGCCCGGTACGCCGCCGTTCCGCCTGACGACGCTGGATCAACGGCAGGAATTGTTCGCCGCTGCCGGCGCGGACGGGATGGTGGTGTTCCAGTTCGATGGCACCCTGGCGCGCCTGACCGCCGAGCAATTCGTCACGGAACGTCTTATCGGCTGCCTGAATGTAGGCGGCGTGGTGACCGGCGAGGACTTCACGTTCGGCAAGGCCAAGCAGGGCAATGTCGGCGTGCTGGCCGATTTCGGGCAGGCGCGCGGGTTCTCGACGGAAATGGTCGGCGCGGTGATGCTGGATGGCCAGGCGGTGTCCTCCACCCACATCCGCGCTGCTCTGGTCGCCGGTAATCCGCGCGGCGCCGCGCGACTGTTGACGCGGCCGTTCGCGATTCGCGGGGTGGTGCAGCACGGTGACAAGCTGGGCCGCACGATCGGGTATCCGACGGCGAACGTCGACATGGGCAATTACCTGCGGCCGGCCTACGGCATCTATGCGGTGCGCGGGCAATTGCCGGGCGGGCGCGTGCTGGACG
>NZ_JANYEK010000052.1 GCF_025363195.1 Sphingomonas sp. | reverse complement strand
CTAGACCACATGTTCGCCTGAGGTGGGCATCCCCCGTCTCGTAATATGCGGTGCCGAGGTCGCGCCGGGCTGGTCCGGGTCGATCTTCTGCATGGAGGCGGACGATGAGCCAGTTAGTGAAGTATGTGGGCCTGGATGTTCACAAAGCTACGATTGCCGTTGCGGTAGCAGAAGAGGGCCAGCGCTCGGAGGTGCGCGAGCATGGCGAGATTGCCAATACGCCAGCGGCGATGACGAAGCTGCTGGCCAAGCTCGGCGGGCCGGGAGTCGATCTTTACATTTGCTACGAAGCCGGACCGTGCGGTTACGGCATCCAGCGTCAGGTGGCCACCGCTGGCCATAGCTGCGTCGTGGTCGCACCATCGCTGATTCCCAGCCGCCCCGGAGACCGTATCAAAACAGATCGACGAGACGCAGTGAAGCTGGCTCGACTACACCGCGCAGGCGAACTTACCTCGGTATGGGTTCCCGACAGCGCTCACGAAGCAATGCGCGATCTTGTCCGGGCTCGCTTGGCAGCCGTACGAAGCCTGAGGCATGCCCGCCAGCAACTGTCCGGCTTTTTGCTCCGGCACGGCCACCATTATCACCGCCCCGCATGGACCAAGATGCATCGGCGCTGGCTATCTGGACTGCACTTCGCAGAAGATGTGCATCACATCGTGCTGGAGGACTGCATTGCGACGGTTGATGCTGCCAAGGAGCGGCGCGACCGGCTAACGGTGCAGATCGAGAAGCGGCTGGCAGATTGGACTTTAGGGCCGGTCGTTGAGGCTTTGCAGGCCCTCCGCGGAATGGCGCTGGTCGCGGCCGCCACGGTCGTCGCCGAGCTGGGCGACATTAGCCGGTTTTCGAAGGCCGAACAGTTGATGTCATATCTCGGCTTGGTGCCATCTGAAGATTCCAGTGGGAAGCGACGCCGGCAAGGCGGCATCACCAAAGCTGGAAACGGGGCAGCCCGACGGATGCTGGTTGAGGCGGCCTGGAGTTACCGCTTTCCAGCACGGATCAGCAGGGAACAGCTTTTGCGTCAGGAGCAGCTCGCCGCACCGATCCGGGCGATTGCGTGGAAAGCGCAGGAGCGGCTTTGCTATCAATATCGCAAGCTCAGCCGCGCCGGTAAACCGATCACGACCGTTACCACAGCCATCGCCCGCCAACTCGCCGGTTTCGTCTGGGCGATCGCGCACGAGGTCAGCATCCCCAAGTCGTAACAGCCGCCAGGCGCACAAAGGAGATTAAGCCCGCTTAGCCCTTATCTGGATTTGGGCAAAGTTGGGGGCACGACCACGGTAGGAAAACCCTCGTTTCCACTAACAGCCGGGCCCCGGTCCGACGCTGGTTTCTAGACAGAGGAAGTTCCGCGACGCATCAGGTCCGGCGGTAACCAACCCGCGTATCAGAGCATGATCCACCGTCGTTTTGAGGCCGTGCCTCCTACTTTGTCCATCTACAGACCCGACCTACCAGTCCTGTCGGTTGGCGGCAGGAAACTCATCGGCGCGCTCACCCCTTGAAAAGGCGAACATGAGAGTGGTTCGAATCTAACACTTGGTGCCCGCGTCTGACCGCGGCGATGATTTTATCAGGATCAGCGGTCCAGACGAAGGGTTTTGGGCTTTCGTTGTGGTCGGCAAGGAAACGGTTGATGGCGGCCTGAAGGTCGACGAGCGAATGGAAGACGCCACGTTTGAGGCGGCGGTTGGTCAGCCTGGCGAAGAAACCCTCGACGGCATTGAGCCATGAGCACGAGGTTGGCGTAAAGTGGAAGGTGAAGCGCGGGTGCCGGCCGAGCCACTCGCGGACCTTGGGATGCTTGTGGGCGGCGTAGTTGTCGAGGATGACGTGGATCGCCTTGCCGGCGGGCACCTGTGCTTCGATCAGGTTGAGAAAGCGGATGAACTCCTGATGGCGGTGCCGCTGCATGTTGCGGCCGATCACGGTTCCGTCGAGCACGTTGAGCGCGGCAAAGAGCGTGGTGGTGCCGTTTCGCTTATAATCATGGGTCATCGTCCCGGCCCGTCCTTTCTTTAGCGGCAGGCCGGGCTGCGAGCGGTCGAGCGCCTGGATCTGGCTCTTTTCGTCGAACGACAGGACGATCGCGTGGGCCGGCGGCGCGACATAAAGGCCGACGACGTCGCGGAGTTTATCGATAAATTCCGGGTCATTCGAAAGCTTGAACTGTCGAACGCGGTGAGGCTGGAGACCGTGGGCACGCCAGATCCGGTGAACCGAACTGGCGCTAATGCCCGCGTCGCGGGCCATAAGCGAAGCCGTCCAATGGGTCGTCTCACCCGGCGGTGCCTCATGCGTCCGCGCCACTACCAACGCGACGGTCTCCAAGGTCAGAGCCGGGATGCGCGACGGACGGGTCTTGTCGCGCAGCAGGCCTTCCGCCCCTTCCTGCATGAACCGCTCCTGCCAGCGCCACACGCATGTCTTGGAGGTGCCCGTCCGCCGCATGATTTCGCTGGTGCCAACCCCATCGGCGCTCAGCAGCACGATCTCGGCCCGCCA
>NZ_JANYEK010000012.1 GCF_025363195.1 Sphingomonas sp. | reverse complement strand
CGTCGGCGTGGCCGCTTGCGATGAGCCGGATCGTTCGGCATCTCGCATAGCCGGGTTTGCGTCGGCCGCGGTATCGACCGGCCGCAGCTCATGACCCCGCCGCTTGAGGCGGCATGCGCCGTTTCGTTTTTGCCAATGCGTGCTCAAGGTGCGTGATGCGTTGTGGAATCATGCCGTCGCCGATGGCACACGTCAGCGGGGAACGTGACCGCTCGCCGCGCGCCCTGCCATCACCGGGCCAGCAGGTCGGTCAGTGCCGCATCGATGAATGCTGCGTCGACCGGGTTCAGACCGCCGCCGGCCATATGGCCCCAAATGGAAGGGATGATACGCAGTTCCGCATTGGGCATTTGTGCCACTTCAATTTCGCTATCTTGGGGTGGGAAATATAGGTCCGTCTGGCACGGCATGACGATGGCTTTTGCGCGGATGGCCGCCAGCGCCCGGAGGTAATTGCCCTCGTAGAGTGGGTTGGCACTGATGTCGGCGCATTGCCAGGTGGACAGCATCGCAAGCAGGTCGTTGGCGTCTTTTGACAGGAAATGCGGTTCCCATGCATGGGCGAGGAAGGCTTCGAGCGTGGGCAGGCCGAGCACCTGCATATCGAGCTGTTCGCGGAACCAGGCCTGTGACCAGGCCCAGCCCGCATAGACCCGGGCAAAGGCGCGCAGACCCGTAACAGGCTGCGCGGTATAATGGCCGTTGTCCCAAGCCGCATCGGCCGTCAGCGCTGCCTTGATGCCCTCGAGGAAAAGGAAATTGTGCCGGGACGTGCGTGCGGATCCGCAGAAGGGGGCGATGCGCTCGACCATCTGAGGATAAAGTGCGCCCCAGTGGAACGCTTGTTGGGCCCCCATCGAGTGGCCAGTCACCAAGGCTAGCCGGCTTATACCGAACACTTCGGTCACAAGCCGATGTTGCAATCGGATATTGTCCAGCATGGTCACCGCAGGAAAATCCGCCGAAGCCATACCCGGCGGCGGACAGGAAGGGGAGGTGGAGACTCCGTTGCCGAGCAAGTTCGTGACTATGATGCAGTATTTTCCCGGATCGAGCGCGCGGCCCGAACCGATATTCCAGGCAGTGTCATCATGGGTTCCGGCATAGTGGCTGGGATAGACGATGCCATTGTCCCGCGCGGTGTTCAGCGTGCCATGGACCGCATAAGCGAGCCGGACGCCCGGCAGGACGGTGCCCGATTGCAGGATCGTGTCGCCGGCTTCGAAATATTGGGGATCCATTGATTGCCTCGCAGCTGTTAAGGTGCACTATTTTGCATGGCCCTTGATGCGGCGTGAAGCAGCGATTTTCCGCAAGACCGCGATGGGCTAGACAAGGCAATCTGGCAGGGGGCGGGACAGATGGATGTCGCAATGATCGAACTTTCGGCAACTGCGGCAGTGGCGGCGATGCGGGCGGGGGACATTACGGCACTCGCTTATGCCGAGGCGCTACTGGAACGCTGTGTCGAGGGCGTCGCGCTCAACGCCTTCATCACGCTTGATCCCGAAGCGGTGCGGGCTGGCGCGCGGGCAGCGGATGCCCATCGTGCGGCGGGCGGCGTTCTGGGCCCGCTGCACGGCCTGCCGATTCCGGTGAAGGACAGCGTCAATACCGCCGGAATCGAAACGACGCTGGGCACGAAGGCGCTTCGTCGCTGGGTCCCGGCGCGCGATGCCACCACGATCGCCCGATTGAAGGCAGCCGGAGCGATTGTGCTCGGCAAGACCAATATCCATGAACTCTCCTTCGGCTGGACCAGCAGCAATCTGGAGTTCGGCGCGGTGCGCAACCCTTATGATCCCTCGCGCATACCCGGCGGGTCGTCAGGGGGCACGGCGGCGGCGGTGGCGGCGCGAATGGCACCGCTGGGCGTGGCGGAGGATACCCAAGGGTCCATACGTGTTCCGGCAGCGCTGTGCGGCATCGCCGGCTTTCGCCCCACGACGGGCCGCTACCCGAATGACGGCATCGCCCCGATCACTGCGCTGTTCGACCAGATCGGGGCACATGCGCGCTGCGTTGCCGACCTGGCGCTGTTCGATGCGGTGGTCAGTGGAGAGGTGGCGGGGATCGAACCAGCAACGCTCTCCGGCCTGCGCATTGGCATCGACCGCGATTTCTTCTTTGCCGGCATCGATGCGGAAGTGGCGGCGCTGGTCGAGGCGGCACTGGCACTGCTGTCCGCTGCGGGGGCGGTGATCGTCGAAGCGCCGGTAGCCGGGCTGGGCGCGGTATTACCGGTCGCGATGGCGATACAAGTGCACGACGTGGTGCCGGCGCTGGAGCGCTATCTTGCAGATTCGGGCGCGCCAGTTGATTTTGAAGCGTTGTTCGCAGGGGTTAGCACCGATGTGGCCGATGTGTTCGCCCAAGTTGCGCTGGCCGGTGCCCCGGCGGCAATCGCCGAGGATGTGTACGCCACCGCCCGCGACACAGCACGGCCGGCGTTGCAGCAAGCGATGTCGGCTTGGTTCGCGGAGCATCGTATTGACGCCATGCTGCTGCCGGCAACGATGGTGCCGGCAACACCGGTAGCAGACGAAGGCGATGTCGAGATCGGCGGCACCCCTGTGGCCTTTGCCATCGCCATCGCCCGCAATACCACGCCGTGTAGCACATTGGGCCTCCCGGGTCTGGTGCTGCCCTGCGGGTTGACGGCGGCAGGCTTGCCAGTGGCGATCGAGCTCGACGGCCCAGCAGGCGGTGACCGCCGGCTTCTGGCCATTGGCATGGCGGTGGAGGCTGTGCTCGGGGCGCTGCCAGCGCCAATTCTCCGCGGCTAAAGCAGGAGTATCATCAGCGACAGCGGCTCCGTGCGCTCCACATAGTTGCCGAACCTGTGACAGCCCGGTCGATATAACAACCGGTTGCACTGGTGCCCGATCGGCGTGAAAATATCCCGGGCGGTACCGTGTGGGAATGGCAAGGCGCGGTAACGACGGGTTGTGAGTCAACTTTCAGCAGACGCTGGCGCATGTTACGTCTGTTGCCGGTGGTTCAGCTTCGCAATCGGATCGGTTGGCCGATTTAGTTGCACGACGTAATCAAACGGCTCCGCCGTGTGATCAGGAGGTAGACGATGCGTAAAACGGTATTCCTTGCGGGAATCTCTTATGCGCTTTTCCTGGCCATGCCATCCGCCGCTCAAGTCAAGCCGGACCTGACAGAGCAGCTCTCCTACCCCTTTCTCACAGAGCTAGTCGCAGCGGAGCACGCTGACCGGGTCGCCTGGGTATCGGTGGTCAAAGGCGTCCGCACGATTTGGACGGCGACCGGGCCGGACTATCGGCCACGCCAGGTGTTTTCGAATGGCAAAGACGACGGTCAAGAGCTCTCGAATCTCGTGATTTCTCCCGACGGTCGGGCGATCACGTGGGTGCAAGGTGGCGACCACGATGCCAATTGGGAAGCGCAGATGGGTTTGCAGCCCAACCCCGGCTCCGGCACCGACCAGCCGCGGATGGAGATCTGGCACGGACGCGTTGGAGGTGCCGCATCGAAGGTGGCTGATGGCGATGCTCCCGCTCTTTCTACGACTGGACGCCTTGCATTTGTGAAGGACGGCGTCGTCTGGAGTGTCGACCCTTCAAGTCGAGGAAAGCCCGAGCGATTGTTATTCGATCGCGGCAAGGCGCGTAATCTGGCGTGGTCGCCCGACGGGCGCCAGCTCGCTTTTGTGTCCGACCGCGGCGACCATAGTTTTGTCGGGATCTATTCGCGCAAGGATCAGCCGATCCTCTGGCTCGCGCCGTCGACGGAACACGACGAAGCGCCAGTCTGGTCGCCCGATGGGATGCACATTGCCTTCACGCGTCGCCAAGGCGATGGCGGTGCACCCGCTCCGATGCTGCGTGAAACGCCGCATCCGTGGAGCATCTGGGTTGCCGACGCAGGCACTGGCGAGGGACATCTTGCTTGGAAGAGTTCCCGCACGCGCAACGCCAGCTATCCTCAGGTTCCTGGCGGATTGTTCCTGGCATGGGCAGCGGGCGACCGGCTGATTTTCCGCGCGGAAATGGATGGCTGGCCCCACCTCTATGCACTACCAGCTGCCGGCGGTGATCCGTTGCTGCTGACGCCGGGCCGCTTCATGGTGGACCGCCCAATTATGGCCGCTGATCGGCGATCAGTTGTGTTCGACGCTAATACCGGGGGCACGCCGGGGGACGAGGATCGCCGCCATCTTTTCCGGGCATCGGTCGATCGACCGGGCGTAACGGCGATCACCAGAGGAGATGGTATTGAAACGGCCGCAACACCGGTCGGCCGGGTCCTAATGTTCATCTCCGCCACCGCACAGCGGCCCGCTGCCCTTCACATCGCCGCGCCCGACGGCAGCGCCAATCATTCGGTAGAGCCGGCATCGGCCTACCCATCGGGCACGATGGTGATCCCGAGGCCCGTAACCTGGACCTCGCCCGACGGGCTGGTGGTTCACGGGCAACTCTTCCAAGTCCCCGGCGCGACCGCTAAAAAGCCGGCAATTGTCTTCGTTCATGGGGGGCCGCCGCGTCAAATGCTGCTGGGCTGGTCGTACATGGACTATTATTCAAACGCCTACGCCGTGAACCAATATCTCGCGCAGCACGGCTTCGTGGTGCTGTCGATCAATTACCGGCTCGGCATCGGATATGGCCGCGCTTTCCAGCATCCCGAGCACGCCGGCCCCGCAGGCTCATCCGAATATCAGGACGTCCTGTCTGGCGCGCGCTTCCTGGCGACGCAACCCGGGGTCGACGGCAAGCGCATCGGCATCTGGGGCGGCTCCTACGGTGGGCTGCTTACCGCGTTGGCGCTCGCCCGTAATAGCGACGTGTTCAAGGCGGGCGTCGATTTTCACGGTGTGCATGACTGGTCACGGACGCTAGGCGAGGAGATGCATCCGCCGGTCCGTTACGAGAAGGGAGACTGGGACGAGGCAATGAAGGTTGCCTTCGAGAGTTCGCCAGTGGCCGCGGTATCGGAATGGCGCTCGCCGGTTCTGTTCATTCACGGCGATGACGATCGCAACGTCCGCTTCAACCAGACGATTGATCTTGAGCGTCGGCTGGATGCTCAGGACACGGCCTATGCCGAGCTGGTGATCCCGAACGAGATCCACGGCTTCCTTCGCTGGCGCGACTGGCTGACCGCGGACGCCGCCAGCATAAGTTTCTTCGAAGAGAAGCTGCATCCTTAATCCCCGATGATCGCCGAGATAAACTAAGCAGGATTTCAGGAAGCAGGCGTCTAGGTCTGAATGACCGCAACTGGGTCCTTCCGGACCGGTGTTGCAGCCGGCCGCCGAGATCAACCTGCGGTTACATAGTTCCACGCCGTCAGCGGTCTCTCGGCTAGCGGCCCGGAAAGCTATGCCAGATGCCCCAAGTCGCAGTTTCGGGAACTGCAGAAGTCACACGGGTAAACGTGAAGGTGATGTTCGGCGTGTTTTGCACATCTGCGTCGCCGGCCATTTGAACGTACTCTTGGTAGACCCCAAAGTAGTACGGGTTAAAAAGTCTGGTGGTCCTTGCCACGCTGAAACTAAAGCCGTTCCGGTGAGACAAGGACCGGAGGCAAAAACGAACCGGATTTATACGGCGCAGTGACATTACGCTTGACGGGTCGCTGAGCCTGTCCACTATTTCCAGCGATGCCCTCGCCTTACAAAAGGACGATATTTCCGTGACCGACACCCGCCCGCTGATCGTGTTTGACGTCAACGAGACACTGCTGGACATCGATATCCTGGCACCGTTGTTCGATCGCATTTTCCTGGTGAAAGGGCGGATGCGCGAATGGTTTGCGCAACTGATCCTGTATTCGGAAACGCTGTCGCTGACCGGCGCTTACGTGTCGTTCGGCAAGCTGGGCGCGGGCGTGCTGCGGATGCTGGGCCAGGTCCATAGTGTACCGGTTACCGACGCGAACGTGCGGGAACTTAGAGAAACGATCGCCAACCTGCCGGTTCATCGTGATGTCGCCGTTGGTTTGCGCCGCTTGAAAGATGCCGGGTTTACGTTGGTCACCCTTACCAACACAGCGGGCGAAGCGGGACCCAACCCGCTGGACAAGGCGGGG
>NZ_JANYEK010000158.1 GCF_025363195.1 Sphingomonas sp. | reverse complement strand
GACGGCACCACCCTGATGCCGTTTGGCTCCGCGCAGGATCATAAGCGTGTCGGTGACGGCGATATCGGCGCCAATACCGGCGGCATGGGCGCCTACAGTCCCGCGCCCGTTTTGACGCCTGACCTCGAACAGCGCGCGATCGACGAGATCGTCGCGCCGACCGTGGCGGCGATGGCGGCGGCGGGCATGCCCTTTTCCGGCGTGCTGTATGCCGGGCTGATGTTGGCGAAGGACGGGCCGAAGCTGATCGAATATAATGCCCGCTTCGGTGATCCAGAATGTCAGGTGCTCATGATGCGCTACCAAGGCGACCTGCTTGCCTTGATGCTTGCGGTGGCGAGCGGCACCTTGGCGGATCAACCCGCGCCGGATTTCGCGCAGGAGATCGCGTTGACCGTAGTGATGGCGGCGAACGGCTATCCCGGTACACCCCACAAAGGTGGTGCAATCGGCGGCATCGCCGCAGCGGAAACGGACGGCGTACGCATCTTTCAGGCTGGAACCGCATTGGACAAGGGCCAGTTGGTCGCAGCAGGCGGACGCGTGCTGGCAGTGACGGCGATGGCCGGGGATATCGCCACCGCGCAGACGCTAGCCTATTCAGCGGTCGACAAGATCCATTTCCCCACGGGCTTCAACCGCAGCGATATCGGCTGGCGCGAGATCGCGCGGCAAGACGGATAGCCACAAACGGGCGCAGGGCCTTCCGGCCCGCGCCGATGTTGTAATCGTAGTGCATGGAGTTTCCCCGATGACCGACACCACGACCATATTCACCTTCGCGCAATTCGCGATGATCGGCGTGTTCGCCGTGCTGGTGATCATCGGAATCCTGTTCGGCATGCGGATGAAACGCCGCCGGCTGGATGCCGAGGCAGACGTTGAAGCGCACCGCGAAGCTGTTGGGGAGAAAGCAGAGGCTTCATCCGCACCGCCTCCCGCCGGGGAAGCACCCTTACCTGTTCCGGCCGTTCCGGTGGTGCCAACAGGAGATATGGCCGTCGAGGCTGTGTCAGTCGAGGCTATTCTTGCGGAGACTGCACCCGCTGCTCCTTTTCCTGAAAACGTCGCCGCGCCTCCTTCGACCCCGACGCCCGTGCCGGCGACCATTACCTTGGCCGGCGACATCACCCAGTTGAAAGGCCTCGGCCCCAAGCTCGCCACGGCGCTCGCCGGGCTCGGCATCACCCGCGTCGATCAAATCGCCACGATGAGCCCGTCGGAACTCGCCGATCTGGATAGCCAGCTCGGTGCTTTCAAAGGCCGCCCGGCCCGCGACCGCTGGGCCGAACAAGCCGCCTTGCTCGTCGCTGGCGACAAGGCCGCCTACGAAGCGGAATTCGGTAAGCTCGGCTGAACACAGGCCCCGTGCACGACGCGCATTCACCCCGTCGTCGATCCGGGGTTCATCGGGCAGCAAGAACGAACCTTCGAGCGTCGTTTCACAAAACTCGCGGCGCGTTTGACCCAGATCAAGCCGCGCCGACGGTTGTTGATGAGCCGGTCCACACCGAGGCGCCGAGGGCCGACGCATCAACCGCGCCCGGAACCGGAATGAGGGCCCTAACTCAGGCGCCCTTGCGCAGCACCGCGCTGACCAGCAATTTGTCGATCTTGCGCCCGTCGAGATCGACCACCTCGAACTTCCAGCCCTGTTCGACGAAGCTCTCGCCCTCGCCCGGCAGATACCGAAACACGGCAAGCGCCAATCCGGCGACAGTCGCGTAATCACGATCTTCAGGCAGGTCGATTCCAAGCCGTTCGGCCAGCGCATCGACCGCCATTTGGCCCGACACCAGGAATGAGCCATCGTCGCGCACCACCACGGACGGGCTGTCCTCCGGGTTGCTGTCGGAAGCGAATTCCCCGGCGATCGCGGCGAGCAGATCGGCCGGGGTGACGATGCCTTCGAAATGGCCATATTCGTCGTGCAGCAACGCCATCGGCACCTCCGCGAGACGCAACGCGCTCAGCGCATCCATCGCGTCCAGCTGGTCGAGGACTACGGGAGCCGGCCGCAGCAACCCGCGCAGGTTCAGCGGTTCGCCGCCGAGCAAAGCGATGGCGATATCGCGCGCCTGCACGACGCCGATCACCGCATCGACCGATCCTTCTGCCACCGGAAGGCGGCTGTGCGTCATGCCGAGCAAGGCGGCGCGGATACCGTCCTCCTCCAGACCGATATCGATCCATTCGATATCGGTGCGCGGCGTCATCACCTCGCGCACCGGGCGGTCGGCGAGCCGCACCACGCCGGAAATGATCGAACGTTCATGCTCCTCGATCACGCCGGACTTGCTTGCCTCGGCGACGATCAGGTGCAGTTCTTCCGCCGTTACGTGATCCTCGGTTTCGCGCTTCAGGCGCATCAGCTTGAACAGCAGGGCACTCGACGAATTGAGCAGCCAGCCGAGCGGCGCGGTGCCCCAAGCGAGCCAGTGCATCGCTGGGGCCATGAATACGGCGATCGGCTCGGGCGCACGCAAGGCGATCTGCTTGGGCACCAGTTCACCGACGATCAGCGAGAAATAGGTGGTGATGCCGATGACCAGCGCAAAGCCGATCGTGCCGGTCGTTTCCTGAGAAAAACCAAGCCAGCCCAGCCGCGCCGCGACGGGCGCACCCAGGCTGGCGCCAGAATAAGCACCTGCCAGAATACCGATCAACGTGATGCCGATCTGAACCGTGGACAGGAATTTGCCCGGGTCGGCGGCAAGAACGATCGCCGCGCGCGCGCCGCGCTTGCCGGCGCGCGCCATCGCCTCCAGCCGCGCCTTCCGGGCCGAGACGATCGCCAGTTCTGACATCGCGAAGACGCCATTCAGGGCGATCAGCGCGAGGATGATCGCCACGTCGATCCAGGGGAAGGGGGAAAGCGGTGCCATGTCGCTATACAGGCTCTTGCCGCACATCGCTTGGCTTAACAACTCATCTTCTGGTGATTGACTGATGCGGATGCTTCGGGTTGCGTTCAAATCGCAAGCGGAACAATCGTCCGGAGGGCCGAGTTGTCCAATCCAAACCGTAAAGACGCACGGATTCGCGTGCCCTCGACCAAGGAGTATCTCGAATGCCCGCACCCAAATTGCTGATCGGCGCTGCAATGGCCGCCCTCATGACCGCCAGCGGCTGCGTCACCGATCCTGAAACCGGCGAGCGTAGCGTATCCAAGACGGCGATCGGCGGAATTGGCGGCGCGCTCGGCGGTTATCTGCTCGGCGATATCGTCGGTGGGCGAAACGATCGCACCGCCAAGATCGTCGGTGCCGGGCTGGGCGGCATCGCTGGCGCGGGGATCGGCGCGTATATGGACAAACAGGAGCGCGATCTGCGCGCCCGCACGGCCGGCACCGACGTGCAGGTGATCCGCCAGGGCGACGATCTGATCCTGAATATCCCATCGGGCATCAACTTCGCCTATAACAGCGCCGACGTGCAGCCGCAGTTCCGGCGCACGCTGGACCAGGTATCGGGCGTACTCGGCCAGTATCGCGATACCTATATCGACATTTACGGCCATACCGATTCGACTGGAAGCGACGAGTACAACCAGACGCTGTCGGAACGCCGCGCAATCTCAGTGGCGGATTATCTGTCAGGCCGCGGCGTACAATCGGCCCGCATCGCGACTCGCGGTTATGGCAAAACACAGCCGATCGCCTCCAACGACACCGAACAGGGCCGTGCGACGAATCGCCGGGTCGAGGTGAAGATCGTACCAATCTCGCAGAACGATCTGCGACGCTGACCTGGGACTTCGAGTGGTGCGTCCTCCCTGCCAAAGACCACCGTCATGCCGAAACAAGTTCGGCGTGACGGGAAGGGTTTGGGCAAAAGAGGATGAACCACTCGAATCAAAAACTACCGGTCATAACTATCGGAGCTGAGAAAAAAACGCCTTAAGCAACGTGGCAGCTTCGTGCTCCCCGATCCCAGAATACACTTCCGGCCGGTGATGGCAGGTCGGCTGGGCGAAGAACCGCGCGCCGTGCGCTATCGCGCCACCCTTCGCATCCTCCGCACCGTAATAAAGCCGCGCGATCCGGGCATGGGCAATCGCCCCGGCGCACATCGCGCATGGCTCAAGCGTGACCCACAGGTCGCAATCCTCCAGCCGATCGCGGCCAAGCGCCAAAGCGGCGGCACGAATCGCCAGTATCTCGGCATGCGCAGTGGGATCGTGCAGCGTGCGGGGGGCATTGGCGGCGACGGCGATCATCTCACCCCCGCGCATCACTACCGCACCGACCGGCACCTCCCCCACCGCCTGAGCCTTGGCAGCCGCATCAAGCGCGGCGCGCATCGGTGCGGGCATAGGAAACATAGGCTTCCTATGCCCGTTGGAGGTGTCGCAGAACAGCGTTGCTTATTGCGCGGTCGAGTTTCCCTCCGGGCGATCCATCTTCAGCGTCGGCACCGTGACGGTCTTTTTTTCAGTGCCCACGGTGATCTTGGCCATGTCGGCATTGACCTTCGGCGCGCTCCCGCCCTCCACCTTCAGGCTGGGCAGCGACCCCGACGTGGCGTTGACCTTGAGCAATCCAAACGACATCAGGCCGACGACGACCAGAGCGGCAAGCCCGATCAGGATAAGAAGTGCGCGCATGGAATGCTCCCTGTGAAAGTCGAATCGTTAGCGTAATAACGCCGTGTCCGCGTGGAAGGTTGCACGTATCCCGCGTGAATCGGTTGACGCCCCCGCCGGTTGCGGCTATCCGCGCCGCCTTTACAGGACACCCTTAGGCGTCCGAAAAATCAGGATTAGCGAACATGTCGCGCATTTGCGAACTGACCGGCAAGGGCCGGATGGTGGGTAACAACGTTTCCCACGCCAACAATAAGACCAAGCGGACGTTCCTGCCGAATCTGCAGAATGTTACACTCATGTCGGACGTCCTCGGCACCTCGGTAAAGTTGCGCGTCTCGACGCACGGCCTGCGCTCGGTCGAACATGTCGGCGGTCTCGACAATTGGTTGGTCAAGACGACCGACGACAAGCTGTCGCTGCGTGCCCGTCGCCTCAAGCGCGATGTGCGCAAGAAGCTCGACACGGCGATTGCCGCCTAACTTTCCTTGCGTGACGCAAGATTGCCGGCCCGCTCTTCGCTAGGAAGAGCGGGCCGTCGGCGTTTGTGCTCCAGCGCCTGAGCACGTTCCGGTCTAGCCGGAACTTGAGCAATAGGCTGCGCCGCAGGAACAATTGGTTGTCATCGGACACTATCCAGATCACCGTGTCCGGCCCCTCTTGCCGCACCGCCAGTCCTTCGAAATTATCGTGCAGCAAGGGGGCGTTGAGGGGCGCGATCTCCTCACCGTTCACCCGCGCGCCCGGGCGGATCGCCTTGGGGTCGATGATCGTCAGCTTGGCCGTGAAGTTGAACGGCAACGCGAATCGGCGGTTGAGCACCAGGATGCGCCCATCGGGCAGCAACGTCGCGTCGCTCGGATCATAGTTTTGGGCGGCAGATAAACGAAGCCGAAGCCGGAATTGGGCTCCACCGTGGGATCGCTGGAAAAGCGAATCGCAATTCGGCCCGGCGAGCGCTGAAGGGTGCGCCGTAATTTCGGCAGAACAGTTTCGACAAAGACGATCGTTGCGCCATCCGGCAGGCGCACCATCGCCTCCGACCCGCCATTCTCATGCCAGCTGTGCATCGCGGGCAGCGCGGTGTGGCGGCGCACGACCTTCAATTGGTGGTCGTAGCGCCAGATCGCATTGGCATATTCGAAACCGATCGAAAGATCCCCGGTGGCGGGATCTACGATCATCGATTCGCTGTCGCGGTCGCGCTTCTCCCAGCCGGTTGATGGGCCGCTTGGCAATTCGGCGAACCGCCGCGCACCGATGCGCCATGCGGCGTCAATATCGAAGCGTACGATATTGCCGCCATCGCTCAATAACGTGAAGTGCCGCCGCTCGGCCTTGCCCTCGACCGTCAGCGACGAAAACCCGCCGAACACCGGATCGGGGCTCTTTAGCTGCACCCCGCCGAGATAGGTCAGCCGCCCGACCCGCCTGCGCGAAGGATGGGCCGGATCGAGTGCCACCGGCGTCGCGGTAAATGCCACCTTGGAACCGAGCAGTCCAAGCCGCGAATGCCCATCCCAACCGGGGGTCAGAATGGGAAGCAGAAGGATCAAGAGCCAGGTGCGCACCCGCCCTCATAACGGCGATCGCCGACCCAGCCGGCCCGAGCAGCCGGATGAACGCGGGATAACGGACCCATTCAGGGATCGCTCAATCCGAATCGAGCATAACGCATGACATCAAGGGCGCCTCGATGGTTCGTCGACACCGTTCGACGAAGCGAAGGCCCAGGAGAATTCGATGTTCAAGAAATTCACGCTCGCCATCACCGCTCTCGCTATGGGTTCGGCGGCTTTGGTCTCTGCTGCGCCAGCTTCCGCGCAGCGCTATAGCGGCGGATATTATGGCGATCGGTATGACACCCAATATCAGGGCCAGTCGCGCGACTATCGCAACGATCGTGGGTATAATCGCGATGACCGCGCCAACTATCGCGATGCCAATGATCGCAACGATCGCCGCTATTATAACAACCGTCGCAGCAATCGTTGTGACGATACTGGCGGTACTGTGATCGGTGCGATTGCCGGTGGCCTGCTCGGCCATACGGTGGCCGGGCGCGGAGACCGTCTGCTCGGCACGGTGCTCGGTGCCGGTGCCGGTGCGTTGGCGGGCCGCGCGATCGATCGCTCGGATGATCCGCGCGGCTGCCGGAGGTAAGCGCGACGGCGGCTTTGACGTCGTCGGCCACAGCAACACACAAATTGCGTATCCCTCGTGTAGCGTAATTGAGGGCGAAGGCCGGTTCCCGCTTCCTGGGAGCCGGCCTTCAAAATTTTTTGCGGAGCTGTTCGTCCTGCAAAACCGAAAAGCAGGTGTGTATTTTGCCCAAAGCCGTCGGCTGAACGGGGACTATGCCCCTTCCCAGCCGACCGCGCCGGGCGCTGCGCCTGTCAATACATATGCTGCCCACCATTGATGCTCAGCGTAGACCCGGTCACAAACCCGCCAGCATCGCAGCATAGGAACGTCACCGCACGCGCGATTTCCTCCGCCTGCCCGAGCCGCCCGACCGGGATCTTCGCCACGATCTTTTCCAGCACGTCCGCCGGGACCGCCGCGACCATGTCGGTATCGATATAGCCCGGCGCGATCGCGTTGACCGTCACGTTGAAGCGCGCGCCTTCCTGCGCCAATGCCTTGGTGAATCCGTGGATGCCAGACTTCGCGGCCGCGTAATTGACCTGACCATATTGCCCGGCCTGCCCGTTGATCGACCCGATATTGACAATCCGCCCCCATTTGCGCGTGCGCATGCCGGGGAACACCGCTTTGGCCATGTTGAAACAGCCGCCAAGATTGGTGTCGATCACCTCTTTCCAGTCCTGATACGTCATCTTCAGGATCGTGCCGTCGCGGGTGATGCCGGCATTGTTGACCACGATGCCGACATCCCCAAGGTCTGCCGCGACCTTCGCGCAACCTTCCTGGCAGGCGTCGTAATCGCTGACGTCCCATTTATACGCGGGAATACCGGTGCGTGCGGTGAATTCGCGGGCGCGTTCGTCATTGCCGCCATAATTCGCCGCCACGGTGACGCCGGTTGCCTTGAGCGCGAGGCTGATCGCCTCACCAATTCCGCGCGTACCTCCGGTTACGATCGCAACGTGTGCCATGCTTCACTCTCCCAAGATTCTTGTCGTTGGATGAACGCTAAACGCCTGTGTTCCACCCTTCAAGCTCTCGCGCGATCAGACCTTGCAGCATCTCGATCCCGATCGCGCTGTCATTGAGACAGGGCAGGTAGGCGAAGTGCGAGCCGCCCGCCGCCATGAAGCTTTCGCGGCCGCGGATGCTGAGTTCCTCCAGCGTCTCCAGGCAATCGGTGGAAAAGCCCGGCGCGAAGATCGCGACCTTCTTGACGCCCTTGCCTGGCAGCGCCTCAAGGGTCGTATCGGTGGCCGGCGTGAGCCATTTCGCCCGCCCGAAACGCGACTGAAAGGCGATGACGATCTCGCGCCCTAGCGCTTCCGACAAGAGCCGCGCGGTCTTCTGGCAGTGGCAATGATAGGGATCGCCAAGTTCCAGCGTCCGCTGCGGCATGCCGTGGAAGCTGGCGACGATCGTGTCCGGCACGAAATCGAGCGCCGCGAGTGACGCCTCGACCGAGGATTTCAACGTGGCAATGTAGCCCGCATCGTCATGATAGGGGGGAAGAGTGCGCAGCGCCGGCTGCCAGCGCATCTTCGCCAACACCGCGAACACCTTGTCATTGGCGGTCGCGGTCGTCGCGGCACAATATTGCGGATAGAGTGGCGCGACCAAGATGCGCTCGCACCCCGCAGTCTTCATCGCCTGCAACCGTGCGCCGATCGACGGATTGCCATAGCGCATCGCCCAATCGACCAGCACGTTCGGCCCGAACACATCCTGCAATCCCTGCGCCTGGAGCCGCGTGATGGCGGCCAGCGGTGATCCGTCCTCGCGCCACACCAGCCCGTAAGCATGTGCCGACTTTTTCGGCCGCGTGTTCAGGATGATACCGCGCAGGATCGGCTGCCATGCGATCGGCGGAAGTTCCACCACGCGCCGGTCCGAGAGGAATTCCTTGAGATAGCGTTTGACCGATTTGGCATCCGGCCCGTCGGGCGTGCCGAGGTTGGTCAAAAGCACGCCGATTTTCGGGCGGGGAATCGGGGGATGGTCGGGCGGAAGGATCAGGCTTCTCCAGTTTTGAGCGGCAGGCCGCGCATGCGGAACCCAGTCGCCGATTGCAGCGCGTTGGCGATGGCCGGGGCGACCGGCGGCACGGCGAGCTCGCTGACGCCGCCGGGCTCGGCCTCGCTTCGGATCAACTCCACCGTTATGTCGGGGGTATCGGCGAGCCGCGGCAGGTTGAGGTCGCCGAAGCCACGCGCGTCGGCGAGGTTTTCGGTGAAGCCGGTGGATGCGCCGATCGCCTGCGCCATGCCAAAGATCAGCCCGCCTTCGATCGCCTGCAACACCACATCGGGATTAACCTGACGCCCGCAATCCACCGCCGCGACGATGCGGTCGACGCTGATCGCCTGCCCTTCCCCGATATGCGCCTCGACCAGCACGGCGATGTAACTGCCGCGAAATGCGTGGCAGGCGATGCCCTGCCCACTGCCCGCTATCCCGCCCTCCCAGCCGCCGAGCGATGCGGCGGTGGACAGGCACCGCGCCATCCGCGCATCACCGCCGAGCATGCCGATGCGGAACGACAGGGCCTCCGTGTTCGCGACGTGCGCCAGTTCATCGAGGAAGCATTCCGTGAAGAAGCAGTTGGTGCTGTGCGCGCCGGAGCGCCAATGGCCGGTCGGCACGCCGATATCGGCAGGGTGGTGATCCACCGCGAAATTGGGGATGCGGTAGAACGGCTTCGCGCCCGCGACCGCATAGGCATCACCGCTGCTCGCCGACCCTAGCGCAAGATTGAGCGCGCGATCCCCGGGCATCAGCCGCGCGGCCAGGTCGCGCCCCGTAGACGGAGCGGCAATTTTGGCTAGCCAGCCGGTAATCTGCCCGTTCGCCGCCAGTCGCGCGGTCATCCGTGCGGCGGCGGGCGGGCGGAACCGATCATGCAGCAAATCCTCGGAACGCGACCAGACGAGTTGCACCGGGCGCTTCAACTCGCGCGCCAGCAGGGCCGCCTGCTCAGCGACGAGATGCTCCAGATTGGCCCCGAACGATCCCCCGGCGAGCATCGCATGCACTACGACGGCATCTTCCGCGATGCCCAAAGTCGCAGCGGCAGCGGCACGCGACAGGCCCGGCGCCTGCGTGGGCATCCACAGTTCGAGCCGCCCGCGGCCATTGTGATCGCTGAATTGCGCGGTCGCGGTCATCGTCTCGATCGCGGCGTGCACGGCCAGCCCGGCGCGATAGTCCGCCGTGACTACCTTCGCGCCCTTGAACGCCGCCGACAAATCGCCCTGCGCCGCCATGCGCGTGCCTGGCCCGTCAAGCGCCGCCGTCAATGCCGCATGGATCGACGCCGTGCCGATGATCGCGCCGGTCGTCGCGAAGCGCGGTTTCAGCGCATCGAGCGCTTTATTCGCCGCCCACCAATTGTTCGCCACCGCCGCGACCCAGCGGTCGTTGGTCACCACCGCCAGCACGCCGCGCACCTTGTCGGCGGCGGCGCGGTTCACCCGGATCAGCTTCGAATCTCCGACCGGACCCTGCCGGATGCTGGCGAAGACCATGTCGGGCAGGCGGATATCGCCAGCGAAATTGGCCGACCCGTCGACTTTTGCCGGTACATCGAGCCGGGGCAAGGATTTGCCGAGCAGCCGACCGCCATTGCTGTCGCCACCGCGCAGGGGAATCGGATGGGGTACGCTCCCCCGCACCGCTTCGGCGGCCAGTTCTGCGAAGCGCAGTTTCTTGTCGCCGTGCAGCACGAAACCGCCTGCCGCACCGCACGATTGCCAGTCTACGCCCCAGCGCTGCGCCGCCGCCTTACTCAGCAGGATGCGCGCCGCCGCACCCGCGCCGCGCAACACATCCTCGAACGCCCGTACCGAGCTCGATCCGCCGGTCAGCAGCATGGCATTGCGCTGCGCATAACCAGCGCGCAACGGCACCGGCACCGCATCGAACGCGCCTTCGAACAGGTCGTCCACACCCAGCGCGTTGGCGTATAACGGGTTGAGCGGTGCGGGCTGCACGCCGACGGTCCGCCAGTCCGCGCCGAGTTCGTCGGCCAGGATCTGCGGCAGGGTGGTGTAGACACCCTGGCCATGTTCGCATTGCGGCACGGCGACGGTGACATGCCCGTCCTCCCCGATCTTGAGCCAGGCACCGAACACCGTCTCGCCCTTCACCGCGGTGAGGTTAGCGGGATAATCACGCGGCCAGACAGCCCATGCCACCAGCAAGCCGACGCCCGCCCCGCCACCGATCAGCAAAGTCCGCCGGTCGATACTGGCGAGGGTGTCGCGGGCGCTCATACGGGACGCTCTATCGCGGCGGCGGGAATGGGGAAAGGGCTGGTGTTCGTCAGGAGCGGATGTCTGATCGATCCTCGCCCCGTCATCCCGAGTCCAAGGCGACGATTGGAATTGAGGTCAGGCCTTCACATCCGCCGCCGGCGCCTCCACCGCCACCAACGCGCGGAATTTTGCGCGCAGCGTTACCTTGTCGATCTTCTCGGTGCCAAGGCGCGGTAGCGGTTCAAGCGAGGTCCAGATGCGTTGAGGCACCTTGAACGCGGCGATGTGCGCGAACAGATAGGCGCAGAGTTCCTCGGGCGTCATCTCCTCGCCGGGACGATAGACCACCACCGCGCCGGGAACCTCGCCGAAGCGTTCGTCGGGCAGGGCGAACACCGCCACTTCCGCCACACGCGCGTTTTCGTAGATCGCGGCCTCGACCTCCTGACAGGAGATATTCTCGCCACCGCGAATGATGATGTCCTTCTTGCGATCGACGATGAACAGATACCCTTCCTCGTCGAGATAGCCGATATCGCCGGTCAGGAAGTAACGATCGGCCGTAAAGGCGGCGGCGGTCGCGTCCGGGCGGCCCCAATATTCCTTGAAATTACACACCGTGCGGACCCCGATCTCGCCGCGCGCGCCCTGCGGCACTGGCCGTCCCGCGCCGTCGAGGATCGCGAGATCGACCAAAGGTGCGGAGGCGCGGCCGGTCGAATTGGGCTTGGCGATGTAATTGTCGCGCCAATTGCCGCAGCCGACGCCGTTGGTCTCGGTTAGGCCGTAACCGATCAGCGGATTTCCGCCGCCTTTCGGGCCACCCATCTCCTCCTTGATTCGCCGGACATGTTCGATCGGGCGCGGCGCGCCACCGGCGGCGAAATCGGTCACGGTCGACAGATCGTAGCGCGCGCGGTTGGGGTGGGTGAGGATCTCGAAGCTCATCAGCGGTACGCCGACGAAATAGGTCACGCTTTCGCGCTCGATCAGCCGCATCGCCTCCTCCGCATCCCATTTCGGCATCAGCACCAGCTTCCGCCCCATCGCGAAGCTTTGCAGGAAGACCGGGATTTCCGCCGTGACGTGGAACAACGGCACGTTGAGCAGGGTCGCGGGCTGAGTGGTCGGCGGGTTGCCGTCCTCCGTCGCGATACCGAGCATCACCAGTACCTGCGCCAGATAGTTGAATACGCCCTGCAGCACCGCGCGATGATCGCTGAGTGCACCCTTGGACTGGCCGGTCGAACCGCTGGTAAACAAGATCGTGGCGTTGGCGTCGCCGGTCAGATCGGGCAGCGCGCCCTGCGACTTACCATCGATGACCGGCGCGATCGCCTGCGCCAGCAGCAGCGTGTCCATGATTTCCACCACCGGCACCGCGAAGCCGGGGATCGACGCCAGCCGTTTGGCGCGGGGCGGATCGGCGAACACCAAGCTGCAATCGACATCGCCGATCGCCTCGGCCAGCTCGTCCGATTGCCACCAGCCGTTGAGCAGGCAGGCGATACCCCCGGCAATAGTGATGCCCATGTACAAAACGATCCAGGACGGCGAATTGCGCATCGCGATGCCGACTCGGTCGCCGACCTTGAGCCCGCCCCCTGCCAGCGCATGCGCAACCTTCAACGCCTCGTCATAGACCTGACCGAAGGTCAGCCGCTCCTCGCCCGCGACCAAGAAGGTCGCCTCGCGATGTTCGGCGACATAATGCGCGAAATAATGCGGCAACGCGGGCGGCGCGACCGAGATCATGGGCAATGTCACGCCGTTCAGTGCGATCTCGCCCAAGGGTAGTTGGGTCGCCAGCACGCCGGTCAGCCCGTCGTCCATGCGCCGGTCCAATATGCTCCGCATCATTCTCTCCGCTTGGTCTTGTCGCCTGCCCCCCTTATGGAGACACCAAAGCCCGGGGAAAAGCCTTGATCCTGTCTGCCGCCATTGCCGTCCAGCCGCACCTGCGTTTCGCTGATCTCGGGCTCAACCCGGTGGCGATCAATCTCGGCTTCTTCCAGATCAAATGGTATTCGTTGGCCTACATCACCGGCATCCTGAGCGGCTGGTGGTATCTGCTGAAATTGCTCGCCCAACCCGGTGCACCGATGGCACGGCGCCATGCCGACGATCTCGTCTTCTACGCGACATTGGGCATCATCCTCGGTGGGAGGATCGGCTATGTGATCTTCTACGCGCCGGACATGCTGCTCAGCCCGTGGCAGGTGTTCAAGCTGTGGGATGGCGGCATGTCGTTCCATGGCGGGGTCATCGGAACGTCGCTCGCGCTGATCCTGTTCGCGCGCAACAACAAGCTGAACTGGCTGCGCATTCACGATTACGTCGCGTGCGTGGTGCCGCTCGGGCTGTTCTTCGGGCGGCTGGCCAATTTCGTGAACGGCGAACTCTGGGGCAAGCCATCGAATGCCGCCTGGGCGATTATCTTCCCGCGCACCGGCGACGACGTCGCGCGCCACCCGAGCCAGCTTTACGAGGCGGGGCTGGAAGGGATCATATTATTCGCGTTGCTGTGGTTTGCCTTCTGGAAGACTATGGCGCGCTATGCGCCGGGGCGGCTCGTCGGGCTGTTCGTGCTGGGTTACGGCGTGGCGCGCTTCATCGTCGAGTTCTTCCGCGAGCCCGATGCGCAATTTGCCGGCACCTTCGTTCAGGCGAGCGGGCTGCACATGGGGCAATGGCTGTGCGTGCCGATGATCCTCGGCGGCGCATATTTAATCGCAACCTCGGCCGGACGGCACGAGCGGGTCGAGCCGATTGCCGGCGGCGAGAGCGTTGCCTGACGCCCTGTCCGAGCGACCGACCGAAGTGACCCCGACAGAGACGGCGCTGACCGAAGCCCTGCTGCCCGATCGCCTTGCCCGCGCGATCACGCTGGCGGGGCCGATCTCGATCGCCCGGTATATGGCCACTGCCAACGCGCAATATTATGCGACGCGCGATCCGCTCGGCGTGGGTGGCGACTTCACCACCAGCCCCGAGATCAGCCAGATGTTCGGCGAGCTGGCAGGCCTATGGTGCGCGGATCTGTGGAATCGCGCCGGACGGTCGGACGTCGCGTGGGTCGAACTCGGCCCCGGTCGCGGCACGCTCGCTGCCGATGCCCTGCGCGCGATGGGTAAGGCAGGCCTTACCCCGCCAGTGCATTTCGTGGAGACCAGCCCGACCATGCGCAAGGCGCAGGCGGAGCGGGTGCCGGGCGCGGCATGGCATGACAATGTCGCCACGCTGCCGACCGACTTGCCGCTGATCGTCGTCGCCAACGAATTCTTCGATGCGTTGCCGATCCGGCAATTGGTGCGGACGATCGGCGGCTGGCACGAACGTCTGGTCGCCTGTCAGGACATACTGTTCCTGCCGATCGCCGGCCAGATGGTGCCCGACAGCGTGGTGCCGGACAGCCTGCGCGATGCCGCGCCGGGGTCAATCGTCGAAACTTCCCCTGCCAGCGTGGGCGTCGTGCGCGAGTTGGCGCAGCGGATCGTCGGCCAAGGCGGCGCGATGCTGGCGATCGATTATGGCTATGAAGGTCCGGCCGTGGGGGACACGTTGCAGGCGATGCGCGCGCATAAGTTCGCCAACCCGTTCGAGGCGCCGGGCGAGCAGGATCTGACCGCGCACGTCGATTTCGCTACCCTGCTCGCCGCCGCGATCACCTCGGGAGCGAGAGGATTTGGCCCGACGGATCAGGGCGCGTTTCTCACCCGCCTGGGCATCATGCCGCGCGCTGGCGCGCTGACGCAGGCCACGCCCGATCGCGCCGCCGCCATCACCGCCGATCGCGACCGGCTGGTCGAAACGATGGGCACATTGTTCAAGGCCATCGCGATCACCGCGCCGGGCTGGCCCGACCCGGAAGGTTTCGCATGATCACCTACCGAGACGCGCGCACGATCGACGGGCCGGCGCTGTCCGCCATGGCACGCAGGAGCTTTACCGAAACATTCGGCACGCTGTATCGCCAGTCTGATTTGGCTGCGTTCCTCGACGATGCGTTCGGTGCGAACGGCTTGCCCTCGCAATTGTCCGACCCCGATTTCGCGATCCGGCTCGCGCTGGAGGACGAACAGATCATCGGCTTCGTCAAGATGGGCCCGGTCACCTTCCCGGGCGAATGGCGGCCCGACGCGATCGAACTGTACCAATTCTACGTGCTCGGCCCGTGGCAGGGGCAGGGCGTTGCGCAGGAAATGATGGCCTGGGCGTTGGAACACAGCCGCAGCCACGGCGCGAAGGAAGTGATCCTCAGCGTCTATGTCGACAACCACCGCGCGCACCGCTTCTACGAACGCTACGGCTTCCGCGATATTGGGCGAATCGCGTTCCACGTCGGCGAGACGGTGGATGACGACAACCTGATGCGACTGGTGCTGTGAGCATCGAGTATCGCACGCCAAATGCCGCCGATGGCTTGGCACTCTCGGCGATGGCGCGCGCGAGTTTCGCGGCAACCTTCGCCGGCAAGATCGAACCGGCGGAACTCGCGGTGTATCTCGACACCGCCTATGGCCCCGCAGGCGATATGCAGCGTGACCTTGCCAATCCGGCGGTCAACTGGCGCGCGGCCTATGACGGCGATGCCCCGATCGGCTATATCAAGGTGTCTGCACTCGCCCTGCCCTATGAGGTGCCGTTCGATCCGGCATCCGGCGCGATGGAGGTCCGGCAATTATATATCGACGAGTCGGCCAAGGGCAGCGGCGTCGCCGATACCCTGATGCGTTGGGCCATCGATCTGGCGCGATCGCGTAGCACGAAGGAACTGTATCTCGCCGTGTTTGACGACAATGCCCGCGCGGTGCGGTTCTACACGCGTCATGGCTTCGGCAAGGTCGGCAGCTTCACCTTCTACACCGGCAGCCAGCCGCATGACGACGGCATCTGGAGGCTGGTGCTGTGAGCGTGGAGGTGATCCGCGCCAGCGCGCTCGAGGGCGTTGCGCATGGTTTTCTCGGGCGGCGCGGCGGCGTTTCGACCGGGCTATATGCAGGACTGAACGTCGGCACCGGATCGGACGACGATGTCGAGGCCGTCGCTACCAACCGTGCCCTGGCGGTCGAAGCGGTGTTGCCCGGTGCGCTATTGCTCTCGCCCTACCAGATCCATTCCGCCGATGCCGTGACGGTACTCGTGCCCTATGAGGAGCGTCTGCGCCCGCGCGCCGATGCGTTTGTGACGGACCGACCCGGCTTCGCGCTCGGCATCGTTACCGCAGATTGCGCGCCGGTGCTGTTCGCCGATTTCGCGGCGGGCGTGGTCGGCGCGGCGCATGCCGGGTGGAAGGGCGCGATCGGCGGGGTGACGGATTCGACCATCGCCGCGATGGAAGCGCTCGGCGCGCGGCGCGAGCGCATCGCCGCCGCGATCGGCCCGACCATCGCCCGCGCCAGTTACGAGGTAGATGACGGGTTCGTACGCCGCTTCGAGGCAGCAGATTCGGCCAATGAACGCTTCTTTGCACCCGGCAAGCCGGGCCATCACCAGTTCGATCTCGAAGCTTATGTCGTCGCCCGCCTTGCCGCCGCCGGGTTGACCCGGATCGAGGCGATGGGGCTGGACACCTATCCCCACGCCGACCGTTTCTTCAGCTTCCGCCGCGCCACGCATGCGGGCGAAGCAGGATATGGCCGACAGATATCTATCATCGGCATCGCCTGACGCGCACAAATCGGTTACAAGCGTTACTACATCGCCCGCAGAAGACGGGCCGACCGCAGGAGCCTTCCCCGATGCCGAACCCGACCCCCTCGAACCCCACCGAAGACGATCTCACCGGCGTCCCCGCCCGCACCAAGCCCAGAGGCTCGATCGAGAAAATCGGCGACCGCAAGCTGAAGCCCTCGACGATGATGATGGGCCACGGTTACGATCCGATGCTGTCGGAAGGATCGCTCAAGCCGCCGATCTTCGCCACCTCGACCTATGTTTTCCCCAATGCCGCGGCGGGCAAGCGCCATTTCGAGGGTGTTACCGGCAAGCGTCCGGGCGGGGCCGAGGGACTG
This sequence comes from Sphingomonas sp., assembly GCF_025363195.1. Classification (GTDB taxonomy): domain Bacteria; phylum Pseudomonadota; class Alphaproteobacteria; order Sphingomonadales; family Sphingomonadaceae; genus Sphingomonas. Next base: position 1,014 of record NZ_JANYEK010000158.1, on the reverse strand, counting down.
GTCTATTCGCGCTTCAATGGTCCGAATCAGGAAATTCTCGAAGACCGGCTCGGCGTGTGGGAAGAGGCGGAGGATGCGCTAGTCTTCTCGTCCGGCATGTCGGCGATCGCCACTTTGTTCCTGTCGATGACCAAGCCGGGCGACACGATCGTCCATTCCGGCCCGCTTTATGCCGCGACCGAGACGCTCATTGGCCGCATCCTCGGCAAGTTTGGCGTCAACTGGCTCGATTTCCCAGCCGGGGCGACGCGTGCGGAGATCGATGCGGTGCTGACCCAGGCGTCAGCAAAGGGAAATGTCGCATTGATCTACCTGGAAAGCCCGGCCAACCCGACCAACGCTCTGGTCGATATCCAAGCCGTGGCGGCAAGCCGCGACGCGATCTTTACGGGTGACGCCAAGCCGCCGATCGCGATCGACAACACGTTCCTCGGACCCTTGTGGCTGCAGCCTCTGCGTCACGGTGCCGATATCGTGGTCTATTCGCTCACCAAATATGCCGGCGGACATAGCGATCTCGTTGCAGGCGGAGTGCTGGGATCGAAGGCGCACATCAACACGATCCGCATGATGCGCAACACGATCGGTACGATCTGCGACCCGAATACCGCCTGGATGCTGATGCGGTCGCTGGAGACGCTGGAATTGCGCATGAGCCGCGCGGGTGAGAATGCCGTGAAGGTATGCGAATTCCTGCGTCAGCACCCCAAGGTCGAACGCGTCGGCTATCTCGGCTTCCTCCATGATACGCCGGGCATGGAGCGGCAGGCCGACATCTACGCGCGGCATTGCACCGGTGCGGGATCGACCTTCTCGCTGATCGTGAATGGCGGCGAGACAGAAGCGTTCGCCTTCCTCGACGCGCTGAAGATCGCCAAGCTGGCAGTGTCGCTCGGCGGCACCGAGACCCTAGCCTCGCACCCGGCGGCGATGACGCATCTGTCGGTGCCGGAGGCGCGCAAGCAGGCGCTCGGCATCACCGACAATCTCGTGCGAATCTCGATCGGCGTGGAG
>NZ_JANYEK010000002.1 GCF_025363195.1 Sphingomonas sp. | reverse complement strand
AGCGGAGCGACTTCACTTCGGTGCCCATCAGCGCGATCCCCGCCTCGAACACCGTCTCGATGAAATAGTCGAACTTCGCGCGCCGGTTCTCGGCGACGATCTTGGTCTTTTCGAAGGTGGCGGGTTTTGGTCTGGCCATGGGAGGCAGCGATGTAGGCGCGGGGGCGGCGGAAGGGAAGCGCATGGCGTGTGGATTTCGGATTCCACGGGCGGTGCAGAGAGACGAAAGTTTTACCGGTCGTTGATCGACGACCTCCCCGGCAAACAAGAAGGAGCTAAGGTCGGAGGCGATGACGACCGATCAGAGGACGCCCGCCGCGACCAGCGCCGCATCGACCGCCGCACGGCTCGCATCGTTCGGCGGCGTCATCGGCAGGCGCAGATACATCGGCCATTCCGGCTTCACCTTGCCGAGCGCATATTTGATCGGGCCGGGCGAGGCATCGGTGAACAAGGCGACGTGCAGCGGGAACAGCCGATCCTGCAGATCGAGCGCCAGCGTGTAATCCTCGTCCGCGCAGGCCGCCTGGAACTGGGCGCACAATCGCGGCGCGACATTGGCCGACACCGAGATGCACCCCACCCCGCCGGACGCGTTGAACGCGAGTGCCATGTCGTCATTGCCCGACAGCTGGCAGAAATCCGTACCAGCCGCGAGGCGCTGGGCCGAGGCGCGCTGGATGATCCCGGTCGCGTCCTTGATCCCGACGACGCTGGGAAGCGCCTTGGCCATGCGCCCGACCGTCTCGACCGCGATGTCCGTCACCGTGCGTCCGGGCACGTTGTAGAGAACGATCGGCAGATCGCAGCTGTTCGCCACTGCTTCGAAATGGCGGAAGATCCCCTCCTGATTAGGGCGATTGTAATATGGCGGGACCATCAACGCGGCATCCGCCCCCGCCTCCTTTGCCGCGTTGATGTTGGCAATGGCGACGCGCGTGTCATTGGAGCCTGCGCCCGCGATCACCGGCACGCGACCCCTGGCCTGATGGACGCAGACTCGGACGGCGTGAAAATGCTCCTCGGCGCTGAGCGTCGCCGCCTCGCCGGTGGTGCCGCACGGGACCAGCCCGGTCGATCCTTCGACGATCTGCCATTCGATGAAATCGCGATAGGCTTTCTCGGCGAAAGACCCGTCGGATTCGAACGGGGTGACGAGCGCCGGGATCGATCCGGAAAACATGGCTAATCTGCTCCTGTAATGCGATAATCCGGCATTCCCGGCGCTTTTGAAGGGCGACAGATACGAAGCGATGGCCTATCCTGTCCACATGTTACCGCTGTTCAAAACCGCCCTGATGTTCGCTACCGCCGCTGGGGTGATGGCCGCGGGGCAGGAACAGCTCGGCTGGGGCCGCGTGCAGCAGATGATCGAGGGTCAATCCCCGACACAAGATGCCAGCCTGGCGTCGGCGGTGGTGGAATGGAAGGGACTGCGCGAAACGCCGGGCTATCCGTTCGAGAATTATGCCCGGTTCCTGCTCGCGCATCCCGGTTGGCCCGGCGAAACGGGGTTGCGCGATGCCGCGGAGCGAGCGCTGGCCAAGGGCAGTTCGTCGCCTTCGACGGTCATCGCGTTCTTCCGCTGGTTCCCGCCGCGCTCGGGCGCGGGCGGTACGGCGTTCGCGAGCGCGCTGGCGATGAGCGGTTTGCGCGATGAAGCCAATGCGGCGGCGCGCAAGGCGTGGGTTTCGGGTCCGCTCTCGGCGAGCGACGAGGCCAAGTTGCAGGCCGATTTCTCCGCCGCTTTCGGCCCGCTCGATCAGGACGCCCGGATGGACGAATTGCTGTGGCAGAACGCGCTGCAATCGGCGCAACGACAGGTGTTTTTCGTCAGCCCGCTCAAACGATCGATGTTCGAGGCACGGCTGGCGCTTCGGATGAATTCCCCGCAGGCCGCAACACTCGCTGCGGCTGTGGAAGCGGCAGGCGCGAATGACCCCGGTTTCCTCGCCGATCGCGCGGTGTGGTTGCGTAATGGTGCGGCGGCTCCCGCGGCACGGGCGTTGCTCGCCCGATCGCGAACGCTGGTCAATCGGCCGGGCGATGTCGGGCGCTGGTTCGACGTGTTGCTGACGAACGCACGCGAATCCGCGAATGACGGGCAATTGACGCTGGCATATTCGATCGCCAGCCAGGTCGATGACGCGTACCCCGCCGGGACCGACGTGTCGAAAGCCCCACTGTCCGAGCGCGACGATTATACCAGCCTCGTCTGGCTGGCAGGGCAGACCGCGATGAAAGCGGGTCGGCCACGCGATGCGGTCGGCATGTACGATCGCTATGCGCGCGGATCGCAGACGCCGCAGTCGCAATCGAAGGGGTATTATTGGGCCGGGCGCGCGGCGGAGGCTGCCGGGCAGACCGTCGATTCGAGAGCCTATTTCGCCCGCGCGTCGGGCTATCGCGATCTGTTCTACGGCCAATTGGCGATCGAGCGGCTCGGCTTGCTGCTGACCGCGCCCTCGGCACCGCTGACCCGCCCGATCGATGCGACGGCGCGCAAGGCGTTCTACAATCGAGAGGTGGTGCGCGCGGCGCAATATCTCGGGACGAACGGTCGTTGGGAGGACCAGAGCCTCTTCGTCCGCCAGATCGCCATCGATGCCAAGACCGACAGCGACCATGCGTTGGCGAGCGAATTCTCGCGCGTCATCGGCCGGCCCGATCTCGGCGTGATGGCAGGGCGTAGCGCGTTGCAGAACGGGCTGACGGATTACACCACGGTCGCCTTCCCGATGGTCAAGGTGCCGGCGGACCAGGCGGCCAACTGGTCGATGATCCACGCCATCGCGCGGCAGGAAAGCCAGTTCGACCGCGCCGCGGTCAGCCGCGTCGGTGCGCGCGGGCTGATGCAGTTGATGCCCGGCACTGCGCGCGAGCAATCGGTCAAGCTTGGCCTGTCTTACGATCCGGGCGCGCTGACGACCAATACCGATTACAACATCCAACTCGGGTCGAGCTATTTCCAGCGCATCTATACCGGCTTTGCGAGTTATCCGCTGGCCGTCGCGGCGTATAATGCCGGCCCCGGCAATGTGAACAAATGGCTCCGTGCGAATGGCGATCCGCGCATGGGCAATGTCGATATCGTCGACTGGATCGAGGCGATTCCGTTGCAGGAAACGCGCAACTACGTGCAGCGCGTGCTGGAAAACGCCGTGGTGTACGACCTGATGAACCCGGCACAGGCACGCTCGGCGGGGGCGACGAACAAGTTGAGCTGGTATCTCGGCAAAAGCCCGCCGGGTTGAGGACTTCCATCGTCATGAGGCGACGGGGTGACGCCACCAACCAGCATGACGTAGAAGCATCACGATGGACCGCCCCAATTACATCACCCCCGAAGGGTACGCCGTACTGAACGCGGAATACCGCCAGTTGCTCGGCGAGGAACGACCCAAATTGGTCGATGTCATATCCTGGGCAGCGGGCAATGGCGATCGCAGCGAGAATGGCGATTATATCTACGGTCGCAAGCGTCTGCGCGAGATCGACCGGCGCGCCGCCTTCCTCGCGCGGCGGATGAAAGCGGCCAAGGTCGTCGATCCGGCGCAGCAACCGGATCGTTCGAAAATCTATTTCGGCGCGACCGTGACCATCGCCGACGAGGACGACAATCATCGCACGCTGACGATCGTCGGCGATGACGAAACGGATGCCGGGGAAGGCCGGATCGGCTGGAATGCACCGCTCGCACGGGCATTGCGCGGCGCCATCATCGGGGACGTCCGCCGCGCCGACCTGCCCGGCGGGGAGCGCGAATATGAGGTGCTGGCGATCGCCTATCCGTCACCCGCTTTTCCGTCACCGGAGGGCTTCACTGCGGAGAATTGACGGCATGATACGGACGTGAAACGATCCGGCGTCGTAACAGAAGGACGCTTTGCCCATGCCCATTCCCGCCATCTGGTCGCCCAAGCTGCTCGCTGTATTGCGCATCGTCGCGGGGCTCGGCTTCCTGCATTACGGCACATCGAAATTCTTCAACCTGCCGCCATTCCCGATGCCGCTGAACGGCCTGTTGACCGTGGCGGGCGTTCTGGAACTCGTCGGCGGCGCGCTGATCGTGTTGGGCTTCATGACGCGCCCGGTTGCGTTCGTCCTCGCCGGCATGTCGGCGGTGGCCTATTTCATGGTTCATGCGCCCAAATCGCTCTACCCCTCGGTCAGCGGCGGCGAGGCGGTGATGCTGTATTGCTTCATCTTCCTGTACCTCGCCGCAGCGGGTGCGGGCGCGTGGAGCCTCGACGCGATGCGCGCGAAAGCGTGACGGTCCGGCAGGGGGTGACACGCCCCCTGCCCGCCTGATACCGCTCCCGATCAAAGTTCGAGGAGACGGTTATGAGCGACGATACTTCCCGCAACGTCGCCTTGTTGATCGATGCCGACAATGCCCAGCCCGCTTCGCTTGATCCGGTGTTGACGGTGCTGGCCGATCTGGGATCGGTCAACGTGCGCCGCGCTTATGGAAACTGGAGCAAGCCCGGCCTCAAGACCTGGGCCGCGCTGACGCTGAAGCACGGCATCGAGCCGCAACAGCAATTCGACATCACCAAGGGCAAGAACGCGACCGATATGAAGATGACAGTGGACGCGATGGACCTGCTGTTTCGCGGCCGTGTGACCGGTTTCGGCATCATGTCGTCGGACAGCGATTTCATGCCGCTAGTGATGCGCATCCGGCAGGAAGGGCTGCCGGTCTATGGCTTCGGATCGTCGCGCACGCCGGAGGGGTTTCGCCAGGCCTGCACACGCTTTATCGACGTGACCGGTCTGGCCGTGCAGGAGGAAATGCCCCTGCCCTCGGCGATCTCGCCCAAGACGACGCGCGCCTCCGCCACGACCGCCACCAAGCCCAAGACCGAACCGGCCCCGATCAAGGACACCGCGCTCCCGGTCGGCGAGGAATTGCTCAAACTGCTCGGCGATGCGTGGAAAGCGGCCAAACGCGACGCGGACGGTTTTGCCAGCGTTTCGGAAGTCGGCCGTATCGCGGGCAATCGCTCAAGCTTCGACGTGCGCAGCTACGGCTTTGCAAAACTGGGCGACCTGATCGCCACCTTGCCCGAATTCCGCAGCGAAGTGCAGGACGGGCGAACCTATGTGAAGAGGGTACGTTGATGACGCGCAAATTCGCTCTGGCCCTGGCCTCGCTGGCGCTGATTGGTGCGGCGAAGGCCCCTGTCATGCCCGATCCCGCCCAACTGTCCGAAACGGTGAAAGTCCTGTCTTCCGACGCCTTCGAGGGCCGCAACCCCGGCACGCCAGGCGAGACCAAAACGATCGAGTATCTCATCCAGCGCTTCGAGGCGCTTGGCCTGCAACCCGGCGGACCCGGCGGCGCGTGGGTGCAGAAGGTGCCGCTGATCCATACGCGGTTGGGCGAAGGCACCACCGAACTGATCGCCGCCGGTGGCAAGCGCGTGCGGCTTATCCGTCCGGCGGACCTGAACCTCACCACCGTCGGTGCAGCACCGCGGATCGACATTGCGGGCGCACCGATGGTGTTCGTCGGGTACGGGGTGACTGCGCCCGAGGCGAAGTGGGATGATTTCAAGGGTGCCGACCTGAAGGGGAAGGTCGCGGTCTTCCTGGTCAACGATCCCGATTTCGAGGCGGTCGCGGGCGACGATGCGTTCGGGCGCTTCGGCGGCAAACGCATGACCTATTACGGTCGCTGGACCTACAAATATGACGAGGCCGCGCGACGTGGCGCGGTGGCGGCGTTGATCATCCACGACACAGGTGGCGCGGGCTATGGCTGGAGCACTGTCTCGGCCAATCAGGGCGAGAATTACGACATTGTTCGTGGAGCCGCAGACCACCGCGTCCCGCTGCAAGGCTGGATCGCGCATGATGTGGCCGACAAGATCTTTGCCGATGCCGGCCTGGATCTGAATACGCTACGCAAGGCGGCGCGTTCGGCCAGTTTCAAGCCGGTCGAACTGCCGCTGCGCTTCGCCGCATCTTTGCCGGTGCAGGTCGAACGGATCGAAAGCGCGAACGTGCTCGCCAAGCTGCCCGGTCACACCCGCCCCAACGAGAGCGTTATGTTCGGCGCGCATTGGGATGCATATGGCAAGGGCCAGCCGGATGCGGGCGGCAAGACGATCCGTCCCGGCGCGAACGATGATGGGCTCGGAGTAGCGGGCGTCCTCGAACTTGCGCGGCTGTTCAAGACTGGGCCCGCGCCCGACCGGTCGCTGGTGTTTGCCTTGTGGACGGGCGAGGAACGCGGGCTGCTCGGGTCCGAATATTATGCGACCCATCCGGTCGATCCACTCGCCACGACGGCGGCGAATCTCACGCTGGATATTCTGCAGACGGCTGGCCCGGCAAAGGATGTGATTCTGGTGGGAGCAGGCAATTCCTCGCTCGACGCACTGCTGGCCGAGGCGGCGAAGGCGCAGGGGCGGACGATCACACCGGAGACGTTCAGCGAACGCGGGCTGTTCTATCGCGCCGATCACTTCTCGGTCGTGCGCAAGGGCGTGCCATCGCTGCTGCTGATGGCGCTGGGCGGCGCACCGGACTTGAAGGTTGGTGGCAAGGCATCAGGACAGGCGTGGCTCGACAGCTACATGGCCTGTTATCACAAGACCTGCGATGCTTGGTCCGCCGACTGGGATCTGCGCGGCGCGGCTGAGGATGTCGCGCTGTTCCACACGATCGGCATGCGACTGGCCAAGACAGGCGCGTGGCCGGAATGGAGCGCGGGTTCGGAGTTTGCCGGGGTGCGGGCTAAGACAGCAAAGCTGCGGCGCTAGATTTCTCCACGATGGGTGATAACATCCACATCATGACGGAGCACCTGCCCCTCAATACCTCGCCACTTCCCGTCAAGCTGCGGATCGACGATTATCTGCTGCTGGAGGGTGCAGGTGCGTTTCAGATGTACGAGAAGACCGAGCTGATCGACGGGGAGGTGTATTTTATGAACGCGCAACATCGCCCCCATGCGCTCGCCAAGATCGAATTGTATGACAGTTTGCGCGATGCGTTACGGGCGATCGGGTCGGGCTTGCGTCCGATGGTCGAGGCGAGCGTCGCGCTCTCCGATCACAGCGCGCCGGAACCGGATCTGGTACTGACCAGCGAACCGCGTGGTCCCGGTCTGATCCCTGTCGCATCGGTCGCCTTGATCGTCGAAGTATCGGATGCGACTCTGGAAAAAGATCGGCAGAAAAAAATGGCGATCTATGCCCGTGCCAACATCCCCGAATATTGGATCGCGGACGTCAATAACCGGACGATTCACCAGATGTGGGCACCGGAGGGTGAGGACTATACCCGGCGCCAGTCCGTCGCTTTCGGTCAGGTCGTCACGGCAGCCTCGATCGATGGCCTGAGCGTGGCGACGACACTTCTCTGAGGCGCGGGCCATCGGATTATCCCGACGGCCCGCCCGCTTGGTCTCGTCGGCTCAGCGCGTCAGCTTCTTGTACGCCAGCGCGGTAGGACGGTCCGCGGCATCGCCAAGGCGGCGGCGTTTGTCCTCTTCATACGCCCCGAAATTGCCCTCGAACCATTCGACGTGCGAATTGCCCTCGAACGCCAGGATGTGCGTGGCGAGGCGATCGAGGAAGAAACGATCGTGGCTGATCACCACCGCGCAACCCGCGAAATTCTCGATCGCTTCCTCGAGCGCACCCAAAGTCTCGACGTCGAGATCGTTGGTCGGCTCGTCGAGCAGCAGGACGTTGCCGCCACGCTTCAGCATCTTGGCGATGTTCACGCGGTTGCGCTCACCGCCCGACAGCTTGCCGACATTCTTCTGCTGGTCCGCGCCCTTGAAGTTGAACGCGCCGACATAGGCGCGGGTCGACTGATCGTGCCCGTTCACCTTCATGTAATCGTGCCCGTCGGAGATTTCCTCCCACACGTTCTTCTTGGGATCGAGA
>NZ_JANYEK010000183.1 GCF_025363195.1 Sphingomonas sp. | reverse complement strand
GCATCGCCGCCTTCGTCGCGCGAACCGGCGTCGATGAGGTGATGGTCGCCAGTTCGATCTATGATCACGATGCCCGCAAGCGGAGCTTAACGATCATGCGGAGGCGATGCGCGAGCTCGCGGTCGCGGCATAAGCTTTGGGTGCGGATGTCGACTTCCGTTCTTGGAAGACGGCGGACAAAAACGCAGTGCTTCGACAATTTCCGCCCGAGCGCGTAATGGGCCGGAAGTTGTCCAGATAGCGGCCTGCGCGAAAGTATGATCATGACCCAGCCCATCCCACATTGCGGCCTGATCGCCGTTCTCGGCGCGCCCAATGCCGGCAAATCCACCCTGGTCAATGCGTTGGTCGGCCAGAAGGTCGCGATCGTCAGCCCCAAGGCGCAGACGACACGCGTCCGCCTGATGGGCGTGGCGATCCAGGACGAGACGCAGCTGCTGCTGGTCGACACCCCCGGCATTTTCGAACCCAAACGCCGGCTCGACCGCGCGATGGTGTCCGCGGCGTGGGGCGGGGCGGAGGGTGCGGACATCCTCGCGTTGGTGGTCGATGCCAAGGGCGGTCTCGGCAAGAAGGTCACCGACATTGCCGCGAGCATCGCAGGACGATCCGAGCCGAAATACCTTATCCTCAACAAGGTCGATCTCGCCGATAAGGCCAAGCTGCTGGTCCATGCCGAGAAACTCAATGCCGCGGTCGATTTCGCGGAAACATTCTTCGTGAGTGCCGCGACCGGAGATGGCCTCGCCGATCTCAAAAAGCACCTCGCCAAGGCGATGCCCGAGGGCCCATGGCATTATCCAGAGGACCAGGTGTCCGACGCGACCGAGCGCAGCCTCGCCTCCGAGGTGACGCGCGAACAGCTGTACCTGCAGCTCCACGCCGAACTCCCCTACGCTTCGGCGATCGAGACCGAGCAATATAAGGAACGCGAAGACGGCTCGGTAGAGATCCACCAGCAGATCCTGGTCGAACGGCCGACACAGCGCGCCATCGTGCTTGGCAAGGGCGGCACGCGGATCAAAGAAATCGGCGCGCGCGCGCGGGCCGAATTGTCGAACATCATGGGTCGCCCGGTGCATTTGTACCTCCACGTGAAGGTCAAGCCAGGCTGGGACGAGGATCGCGATTCGTACCGCGAGATGGGGCTGGATTGGGTCGAGTGAACGGGCGTTCGGTCAAGGTCGCGCTGGTGCAAGAGGCGCCCGTGCCGCTGGCAATCGATCATGGCATCGTGCGCCTGATCGACCATGTTATGTCCGCCGCCGACAGTGGTGCGCAGTTGATCGCGTTCGGCGAGACATTCCTCGGCGGCTATCCGCTGTGGCTGGACGAAGCGCCCGGCGCGGCCTTGTGGGATCATCCCGGAACCCAGGCGCTGCACGCGATCCTGCTCGACCAGGCGCTCAGACCCGATGATCCCCGGCTCGAACCCCTGCAGGCGCTGATCGATGCGCGTGGCTTGCTCGTGTCGGTCGGCGCGCATGAACGCGTGCGATCCTCGCTGACCAACACGCAATATCTTTTCCGCCCGCATGCCGCCCCGCTGGTGCACCGCAAGCTGGTGCCGACGCATGGCGAGCGGCTGATCTGGGCGCGGGGTGACGGATCGACGCTCGCCACGCATGCTGCCGAGTGGGGAAATGTCGGATCGCTGATTTGTTGGGAACATTGGATGCCGCTGGCGCGGGCGGCGATGCATCATGCCGGAGAGACCGTGCATGTCGCGGCCTGGCCCAGCGTGCGGCCGATGTACCGGGTGGCATCGCAGCATTATGCCTTCGAAGGTCGCTGCCACGTTCTTGCGGCGGGGACGATCCAGCATCGCGACGATCTGATCGAAGGGCTGGAGCGGATCGGCAACGATCCGGATGCACGCGCCCTGATCCTGACCATGCCCGACGGACAGCTGCAGTCGGGCGGCAGTTGCATCATTGCCCCGGACGGTACGATCCTCGCCGAGGCAGGCGCGCATGCCGCAACCCTGGTCGCCGATCTTGATCTGACGGCGATCGGGCGCGGGCTCGCCGCGCTCGATACCGATGGCCATTATGCGCGGCCGGACATCTTCGAACTGCGCGTCGATCGCCGCGCCCGCTTCGGCGTCATGGATGCAGAGGACGCTTTTCCCAGCTGAGGCGCCGATTTCAGTCGAGCATCGCGGCGACCCATTCCGGGACCAGCAGGCCCGCCGCGCCCAGGCGCGTCTCGTCGAAAAACACGCTCCCCGCCGAAGGGTCGAGATTGAGTTCCAGCGTCTCCGCCCCGTAGTGACGCGCGGTCTGGACGAATCCGGCGGCGGGATACACCGCCCCCGACGTGCCGATCGACACGAACAGGTCGCACTCTGCCAATGCCGCCTCGATCCGCTCCATCTCATACGGTATCTCGCCGAAGAAAACGATGTCCGGCCGGAGCGCTCCTGCGCTGCACGTTGCACAAACCGACCCGGGCGGCAGATCGCCATGCCACACCACCCGCTCTCCGCACGCCGCGCACAACGCCGATCTCAATTCACCATGCATGTGCAGCATCCGGGTTGCACCGGCACGCTCATGAAGGTCATCGACATTCTGCGTCACGATCAACAGCCCGCCCGGCCATTCCGCATCGAGCCGCGCAAGCGCATCATGCGCAGCATTGGGCGCGACGGAAGCGAGCGCCGCGCGCCGCGCATCGTAGAACCGATGCACCATTATCGGGTCTGCCGCCAATGCCTCTGGCGTGCACACATCCTCGACCCGATGTCCCTCCCACAAGCCGCCCGGTCCGCGAAACGTGGCAATGCCGCTTTCAGCCGAGATGCCAGCGCCGGTCAGCACGACGATGTTTCGAAGATCAGACATGGCGGCGGAGATACGCCCTGATCATCACGCGCGCTACCGAACGATAGAATATGGTTCGTCGGCCGATCATTGCGTAATAAAAGCTGTTCTCGGAGCGGGCATCTGTGGCAGCAGGATACGGATGTTCAGCCACGCCCTTCCTCGTTCCGTCGGCCGCCAATCCGGTCTGGGGGGCATTCTGCTCCCGGCATATTGTCACGTTCGCGGGGCGGCATGACGAAGATCGGCATCATCGGCAGCGCCGGGCGCATGGGGCAGGCCTTGGCGGCGGTCGTTCCCGACCTTGGCGGCACGTTGGTCGGCGGTATCGATGCCGGGGGCGATGCCATGTTGCTCGCGCGGGTTGCCGATGTGCTGGTGGATTTCTCCGCCCCCTCCGCGCTGGAAACGACGCTCGCCGCCGCACGATCGACAGGCACCCCGATCCTGATCGGCACCACTGGGCTTTCGCCGACGCATCACGCCCTGATCGATGCCGCCGCCCGCGACATCGCCGTGCTGCAGACCGGCAACGTATCGCTCGGCGTCACTCTGCTGGCGAAATTGGTGCGCGAAGCGGCGGAACGGCTTGGGCCGGATTGGGATATCGAGATCGTCGAGATGCATCATCGCCACAAGGTCGATGCCCCGTCCGGCACCGCCCTGTTGCTCGGCGAGGCGGCAGCGGCAGGGCGCGGCACGACCTTGTCCGAAACGCGCGTCGCAGATCGCGCCGGGCTGACCGGCGCCCGCAGCGATGGCACCATCGGCTTCGCATCGTTGCGTGGCGGGTCGGTTTCCGGCGATCACCAAGTGATTTTCGCGGGCACCGGCGAGCGGATCGAGATCGGCCACCGCGCCGAGGATCGCGCCATTTTCGCCCGCGGCGCCATCACCGCTGCTCTGTGGCTCACCGACAAGCCCGCCGGGCGCTACACGATGGGGCAGGTTCTCGGCCTGTGAGGCATGCGCCATGAAGAAGGCCGACGTGTTCGAATTCTACCGCCGCCTCGCCGAACACGATCCGCATCCCGAGACCGAACTGGAATTCGGCAACCCTTATCAACTCGTCGTCGCGGTCGCCTTGTCCGCGCAGGCGACCGATATCGGCGTGAACAAGGCGACCCGGGCTTTGTTCGCCGAGGTCGATACGCCCGACAAGATGCTGGCTCTGGGTGAGGACGGGCTCAAACAGCATATCAAGACGATCGGCCTGTTCAACACCAAGGCAAAGAACGTTATCGCGCTCTCACGCATGCTGATCGATGACTTTGGGGGCGTCGTGCCGGGTGATCGGGAATCGCTCGAACGACTGCCGGGCGTCGGGCGCAAGACCGCCAATGTCGTACTGAACGTGGCGTTCGGTGCGGAGACGTTCGCCGTCGACACGCATATCTTTCGCGTCGGCAATCGCACCGGCCTGGCGCGCGGCAAGACCCCGCTGGCGGTCGAGCTGAAGTTGGACAACGCCACGCCGCAGCCGTTTCGCCTGCATGCACATCATTGGCTGATCCTGCACGGACGCTATATCTGCAAGGCGCGGCGTCCGGAATGCTGGCGATGCATCGTCGGAGATCTCTGTGCGTTCAAGCCCAAGACGCCCGCACCGAAAGTGGCGGGACAGGAGAGACCCGATGCGTAAGCCCCTTCTCGCCCTTGCAGCGATTGCCCTTACCGCCCCGGGCATGGCACGCGACCGCAGCCAGATTCCCGAGGCGGTGCCCGCCGGCAAGCCCGAAAGCTGCATCTCGATTTCCCGCATCCGCGCCAGCCATGTCCATGGCGACGGCGTGATAGATTTCGAGATGAGCGGCAAAAAAGTCTATCGCAACACGCTGCCCCGCAACTGCCCCGGCCTGGGGTTCCGCGAAGCCTTTGCGTACGAGACATCGCTCAGCCAATTATGCTCGACCGACATAATAACCGTCATCGAATCTCCCCCGCTCAGCCGTGGCGCCAGCTGCGGCCTCGGTCAATTCCAGCCGGTGACGCTGGTAAAGACGCCCTGACGTTAGACGGCTGGGATGTTAGATGGTTGGGACGTTAGGACGGCTGAGATGTTAAACGGTTGGGACGTTAAACGGCTGGCGCCCGCCGCCGGCCTTTGCTAGGCAAGGATCCGCGTCGGCACCCGTAGCTCAGCTGGATAGAGCGCTGCCCTCCGAAGGCAGAGGCCACTGGTTCGAATCCAGTCGGGTGCACCACATTTTCAAGGGCTTACGGGGATATGGGTCGCTAATCCTGTAAAAATCCCGTAAAACCGTCTGTCAAACGGGTCTATGGAGCCGTGCACTGGCTGGCCATCAGCCGTGGCAAAGTGGCAAAAGGCAACGCGCGATCGCGTAGATTGAAACTTCGTTGACTAGGCAACGCGCGGGTTAATCGGTGCGAGATCGCGGATTATTCACGTTGTCGATTGCAAGTGCTGGGCGGCTGCTAAGCTTTTCTCTCCGGGGGGAGCGCCAAGCCGCTGACCAAAAGGCTGGCGGCTTTTTGCTGCTAGTCGCTCAACGCCCCCGAGCGACGAAGCTGACGAACAATCCCGTTAAATGCGGCCGTACAGCCTTGGGACCGCCCAATCGGGTTCGTCTGGCTGCTGGAGTCCCAGCAGCACGTTAGCGGCCAACGTTCGGGGCAGTGAGGCAGGAGACATCGTAGGGCGAGGCGGGTCGCTACTGTGTTGATAGGCTTTGTGTCGGACGCCAACAGAGCGCCCCTCAGCACATCCACAGCTAGCCTGACGATCACCTGTTCGTGTTTACCGAGTCCCATATCGACTTTTGAAACAAATCACGAACATGCCGCAAGGTTGCGAATCACGAACGGCGCGCGCACGATATCGCTATGAGCGAGAACCCGACCGAGCAGCAGCAATACGAACTGGATCGCGCCCTGCTCGATGAACACGGCCCTTCGTACATCGAAACGATCTGTTCGTTTGCCGACGGAATGCGGGCGGAAGGGCGAACAGCGGATGCTGACGACGCAATGGGCCAGTGCGCTCGAATGAGGGCGATGCGGCTGTCGGACAAGGATCTGCTGGCCGCAGTTCAGCGCACGGATGGCGAAAGCGCCGAGGCTGGAAAGCTTTCAGCGGAGATCGAGCGGCGTCGGCTGGACTTCTGATATGGCGGTGCCAGCCAAATGACTGTTCGGACATCTTTAACGGTGGCCGCATCCAGCGCGTTTCAGTCGACCATTGCCTTCGGTGTTGGCGGGATACGGACGATGGTCAGGCGATCTTACGAAGCTAGCGAGGCGGACGAAAAATGTGCAACAGAGCGCGGATGCTGGGTGAGCCTGAGACGCTCATTGAACGGTTCGGCGCCGGCTGGATTACCGACAAGCCACGCGACAACCGCTTCGATCCCGTCGAGTTGCGCCCTAAGGGTCGGGCCTATGTCATTCGCCAACAGAACGGCGCGCGCGGTCTGGACGTGATGTCCTGGGATGTTCTCGGCGGTGCCGCGCCCTGGCCGATGACTAATGTCCGCAATCTGGCGCTGCCGCAGTGGAAGGCACTGGCGTTCAAGCCCGATCAGCGCTGCCTGATCCCGCTGACCGAGTTCTGCGAATGGACGCCCAACAAGCACGACCTGGGCGACGGGAAGCCGAAGCTGAAGGGGGAAATGTGGTTTCAGGTCACGGATCAGCGGGTTCTGGCAGCACACCAAGGAGGGCACGGGGTTCGCGATTGTGACCTGTGACCCGAACGCGCTGGTCGCGCCGATCCACCCGAAGGCGATGATTGTCATCCTGAATCCTGAGGATCACGATCGGTGGCTGACCGGCAGTCTCGATGACGTGATGGCTTTGCAACAGCCTTATGATGCGAAGACGATGACTGTGCGGGGGCCCGTGTTTCCAACGCGAGCATTGAGACCAAGCGGTTAATATGTGTAAGAAGTTCTTACAGAAGCAGCTCGCTTCTCGATCGTTCACCATGGAACGGCGCATTAAATCGCCATTGGCACGTCGATTGCATAGGAGGTCGCGAACGCTTTTTAGATGGATTTGGGGAACTGACATGAAGACCATGATGAAGACGCTGCTATCGGCAACGGTCGCCATTGCTGCAACGACGGTTGCACTCACTGCGAATG
>NZ_JANYEK010000101.1 GCF_025363195.1 Sphingomonas sp. | reverse complement strand
GTGCACCGTGCCGCCCAATTCCTCGAACTTGCGGACGAGGGCCGCGACCAGCGCGCCGGTGCCGCCCATCGCGAAATGCACACCCCAGGTCTTCTCCACGAAATGGATCATCGCATAGATTGCGGGCACCTTTAACGGGTTGCCACCGATCAGCAGCGGCTCGAAACTGAACACCTGGCGCATCTTGTCGCTTTTGAAATATTTCCCGATCAGCGAAAACAGCGGCTGCACCGCGCCCAGTTTCAACAGATCGGGCACGACCCGCAGCATCGCGCCCAGATTTCCGAAATAGGTATAGCCCAGCTCCAGAAAACCACGCTGGAAGATCGCCCGTGCGGCCTCGTGAAAACGTTCGTACCCGTCCAGATCCTCCGGGGCTAGTCGCGCGATCTGCGCCCGCACATTGGCCGGATCGGCGTCATAATCGAAGAAGTTGCCGTCATCGAAATAGATGCGGTAGAACGGCAGCACCGGCACGATATCGAGATAGCGGCTGGTGTTCGGGCCGCCGCTGATCCCAGTAAGGACCCGCTGTCCTTCAGCCAGCATTTCGGGCGGAAAATCGGGCGCGGTCAGCATCGCTTTGTCCCGCTCCAGC
This sequence comes from Sphingomonas sp., assembly GCF_025363195.1. Taxonomy (GTDB): domain Bacteria; phylum Pseudomonadota; class Alphaproteobacteria; order Sphingomonadales; family Sphingomonadaceae; genus Sphingomonas. The sequence continues at coordinate 31,000 of NZ_JANYEK010000101.1, read as the reverse complement.
GAAAACAGCTCCTCGATGAAATGCGGCACCGTCAGTACGGTTGGCCCCATGTCGAAGGTGAACCCCTGCGCGCGGCGCACAAAGGCCCGCCCGCCGACATCGGCCAGCTGTTCGAAAATGCGGGTGTCGAACCCAAGGCTCTGCAGGCGAATTGCGCATGCGATCCCGCCAATGCCCGATCCGATCACGATGGCAGTACGACGTGTCATAAAATGCGTGTCTCTGATGTTGATCGTGACGGGTGGGTTGCCAGCGATCGCTCCAGCCGATTTTCCAGCCAGCGCGACAATAGGAGGTGCGGGACGGCGACCGAGGCCAGCATCTGAAACGCCTGCGCCGTCATCGCATCGCCGATCCGCCACGACGATGCGGCCTGCACTGCCCACCATCCGACAATCGTCAAGGCAGACAATGCGGCACCGGTCGCCAGCCACCGGGCCAGCGTCATGTCGCCAAGCGCGGCGCGAGTCTCTGCAACGTGGCGGGGAGAGTGGAGAAACACGAAGAACAGCGCGAACCCGAAGACCGGAGGAAGCAGCAACAGCAGCAACAGGCACGATGTCATCGCGGCGGCCCATTGCCGGCCCCCGTCGCGCCACGCGATCGTGATGCCGACGACGGTGACCAACAAGATGACCGGCGCGGCCGCGGTGATGATCTGCGCGATCACCGCGCCGCGCTCGTCGCTCATCTCCACGAACAATGCCGCGACATCGGCGCGATGCCCGATCGTCGCCGCCGCGATCACCGCCGCCCCGGCGGCAAAGCGCAACAGCGGCTCTTCCAGCATCGGCCAATCCTCGCCGAAATGGAGTGCCGCGACCGACAGGAACAGAATGAGCGCAACCAGCGGTGCGCTGATCCACAGCAGCGCCATCGACAACGCGACCGCCAGATATCCCGCCACGACCACCGCCACATGCTGGCGATCGAGCACCACCGTCCTCTTCAGCATGGCGATGTCATAGGCGCCGTGAGGCAAGCCACCGAGAACGAACAGGAAGGTCGCGGCTGTGGTCCCGGCGGAATAGCCGAGCGGTACGTCTAAGATCAGCGCGACGACAAGCAGGCCGGCAGCAATCCAATACGCCCTATGCACGATGTCGCCGCGCCCGACAGGGGCGCGGCGACCGGCGACTAGCTCTGATCGTGTCAGCAGCTGCATCGGATCAGGCGGCGTATGCCTTTACTCCACCGCCCTCGGATTCCGACTTCCGCACCGCGATCAGGTAGATCAGGATGCCGAGACCGGCCTTGGCCAGGATGTCAGCAATCGTGTAGCCGATCTGGATCGTCGTGGTCACGGTGCCGCCGGTCAGCCCGACATAAGGTACCATGTAGACGATCGGATAGAAGCCCCAGGAGGCGAAGGTCAGCAACCGCGCCTTCCGCACCAGATTGCGCGCGGCGGGCGGCTGTTGCGCGATCGATGCGCCCAGACCGCTAAACAATTCCCAGACGATGTAAACGAATGGGATCGCCGAAAGCGTCCCCCACACTGCGCGAGTGGGAATGTCGGCCGCAATCTCGCCCGGATAACCGAGAATGATCATCAGCGCGGCGGCAGACCCCAGACGAACCGATTTCGACATGGTTTCCTCTGACGAGAGGCGCATCACCAGCACCAATTCGACCAGCAGCAACGGCACCGTCAACAGCCAGTCGACATAACGATAGGCGTCGTTGAAGCCGTTCCCCGTGGCTGAGACCAGGCCGTTATGCAGGATGTAGGCACCGTTCCAGCTCTCGAAGATCCGAAAATAATGATAGGCCGCGATGCCCGTGACCAGACCGGAGATCGTCAGCGCGGTGCGATAGGCGGGCGCGACCTGGGACCGACTCAGCCACAGGAATGCGGTTGCCGCCGCCATCGTCGCCAAGGTGAATGAAAATGCATTATAGACCAGTGAGAACTGGAACGGGGTGATGATATCCATCAGTCTCTCCATCACGAGGATGCCCGACACAATTGCGTCGGACAGAGGCGCTGCGGGAGAGACGCGATCGTACCGTCACGATCTCTGATTCCCCCTTCGGTATCGTCACAGCGGCGGCGGGAGGGACAGTCCGGACCGGGCGTCGAATGGCTATTAAACGTCTGGCCTTGCCGCTGTAACGATGGCGCCTGACTATTCCGCCAGCGAACCGACGGCGATACGGACCTTGTGCCGTATCGAAGGCCGCACGCTAAAGGCCGGCCTCGACGGCGAGACGGATCAGATCGGCCGTCGTGTGCAGCCCAAGACGATCCATCAGGATCGCGCGGTGCATCTTGACGGTCTTTTCCGCCAGACCGAGTTCACCGGCGATCTGCTTGTTGAGCAACCCGTTGGCGACGAGCTTCAGCACCTGGCCTTGTCGGGGTGACAGCGCCTTGACCATCTCGGACGCCCGGATACGCCGCATGCTCGACGGGGTTGCCGCATCCGGGTCGATCTCGACCTGCGAACCCAGGAAATACAGTAACGCGTCCTGCTCGTCATAGATCGGCGCGACGAGCACGGCATTGCGGAATGGCTGGCCACTCCGCTTGTAATTGAGGATTTCCACCAGCACTGGGCGATGCTCCCGCACGCCGCGTCGAATTTCCTCTGTCAACCACGGCTCCGTCGCAGGCCCTGACAGGAAACGACAATTTCGTCCCACCACCTCCTCAGCCGGATAGCCGGTCAATTCGCAGAAGGCCGCGTTGCACGCCACGATCGGATTGTCCGCCAGCCGGGGATCGCTGATCACCGACGGTATCGGGCTGTCAGTCACAAGACGGACATGAGGATTCGGGTAGAAAAGCGTATCGGTCCTATGAGCCATGTCAGCAGCGCGTCCTGTCCATCGCGCCGACCATAGCGATGGCACAATAAGATGGCACCCGATTTAAAAAGCGCCCTGCAGACACTGGACTTTCGGTTAGGAGTACGTTCTCAAAACATGACCCGAACTACCTTCCTGATTGCGAGGGTGAAAGCCTGCAATTGCCGAACGTCCGCCCCTATTTTCATCACGATCAAACGCCCATAAAGCCGACGACCAACCTAACGAGAACCGGCCGGTTTCGCCATTCGTGCCGCCATTTCTTTTTTTTCAATTTGTCTGCGACGGCCATAAACGTATAGCCGCCGCCGCGTTGATTTTGTGCAGTGAGTGATTTGAACCCGAAACGAACTTTCCGATCGTGCTATGTCTTGGCCGCGTTTTGCGTAGCACTGGCGAGCAGCGCGGCGTCCGCCGGTCGCGTCGCCCTGACGTTCGACGACCTGCCCGTGTTCGGGAAGTTCGCTTCGGCGGCCGAGGGGGCTGACGTCACCAACCGGTTGCTTGCCGGGCTCGCAAGACACCATTGGAAGGCGACCGGCTTCGTCAACGAAATCCAGCTCGATGCCGCCGATCGCCCGCAACGCATCGCACTTCTCCAGCAATGGCTGGATGCGGGAATGGATTTGGGAAATCACACCTACTCGCATCTTTCGCTGACCACGATGCCCGTCGACGCCTATATCGCCGACGTTGCGCGGGGGGAGACCGTCACCGCGCCACTTCTGGCCGCACAGGGCATGCGAGAGCGCTGGTTCCGCTACCCCTATCTTGAGACAGGCACGACCGCGTCGACGCGTGACGTTTTCGAAGCCTGGCTCAAGCAGCACGGCTACAGGGTCGCGCCGGTTACCATGGAAAATAGCGACTGGCAGTTCTCGGCACCTTATGACGATGCGGTCGCGCGCGGCGATCTGGAGCGGGCAGCCCGTATTCAGCGATCCTATTTAGACTTCACGCGGCGGATCGTGACCTGGTACATTCACGCGGGCCGCGCGCTGTTCGGACGTGAGCCGGCGTTTGTGTTCTTGCTGCATGCGAGCCGGTTGAACGCTGCCAGCGTCGATGGACTGGCTGCGATTCTGGGCGATGCGCGGCTGCGAGTCGTGCCGCTCGACCAAGCGATGCGTGATCCGGCCTATCTGACCGCCGACCGATATGTCGGTCCCGACGGCAACGAGTGGCTTGAGCGCTGGGCGCTGACGCTTCACCGCGATCTGCCGTTCGAAAGCATTCCCAAAGTGCCGCAGTGGATCGCCACGATGGACCTGCATATCGAGGCCCCCAGCGACCCTCACGCGCGGAATTGATCAGCGCCTCCTACGCAGACCGCGACCGCGGTGATCAACTCCGACCGGATTACACCACATCCGCGCTAACTCGCGACGACCCAGCTGGTATAGGATGCGCCAGAGAACCGCCGGGAACTCGCGACGTTAGCCGGCCTCAGCGTCGGGCAGCATCACTCCAGCCTGCAGTCACGTTCGTGATGGGGGATTGGCCAAAGTGGCACGGTCGCCTGGCTCTTCCGCCTTCATGAAGCTCAGGTACCCGACGAGACCGACGATGATCACGAGAAAGATTCCGCTGACCAGAAAGGTGCCAATTCCCAAGCCGCCGTCTTTGGGAGATTGCGTCAGCAGATCGCCGATCGATGCGCCCAGCGGTCGCGTGAGGATATAGGCGAGCCAGAAGGCAAGGACGGCGTTCAAGCGTAGCGCGTAATAAGCGAAGGTGATCAGCGCGATCGTGCCGCCAAAGATCAGCGCGGACAAAGCATAGCCGAGGTTCAACTGTTCGGCGATCGTGTCGCCCGACGCCGTGCCCAGTGCGAACGTGAAGAGGATCGCTGCCCAATAAAACGCCTCGCGCTTCGAACTGGTAATGTCGTGGATCGACAGCGTATGCTCGCTTGAATACCAGATGATGAAGGTCAAAGTCAGCGCGATCGCGAACACCGCGGTCGAGATGTAGAGACTGAGACCAAGGTTATCGGACAAATTGTCGGTAAGGAGCGTGCCGACGACGCTGAGCAAAACGACCACCACCCAATAGACCCAGGGAACGTAGCGATCCTTGCGCATCTGGAGGGCGAGAAACAGCGCGAGCAACCCGGTCATCACGAGCGACGTGCCATTCAATCCGAACCCGAGCTGGACATTGAGGAAATCCGCACCGGTCTCTCCGACCGTCGTCGCGAGGATCTTGATGATCCAGAAGAAAATCGTGACCTGCGGCACCTTGTTCAGCAGCTCGTGTTTGTCGGTGGCGGTCACACGTCACTCCTATAATTTCACGCCTGAGCATTTTGCGCAGTCCGCTATTCAGGACGAACGGTGCGAGACAAGCGAAGGTTCCTGGCCAGAATCGGTTAAGCCATAGCTTCGTCCGGTCGAACGCTGGTCCGATGTTACCTTAGGGTCATGTTATGGTACGACAAATTCCCGGCAGAGAGTCATCCGCCGCTGGCGGAGATTGGGAATTCCCAACGCGAGCCGCCCCTATTCGTGATCGGATTCCAAATCGCGCGACTTTGGTGAAGGCCGTGCCGCAGGAAGCAAAAGCTCGACCCGTAGACCGGGCCGGTTGTCCATCAGGGTGAGCTTCGCCCCGTGAAGGTCGGCGACCGCGGAAACGAGTGAAAGACCCAAACCTGCGCCACCAGCGCTACGACTGGGGTCGAGCCGATAAAATCTTTTCAGCACATTGCTGCGTTCATCGTCAGGAATGCCGGGGCCATCGTCAGCCACCGTGATCGCAACCCCGTTTGCGCGTCGCGATAAAGAGACTGCTATCGCGGCACCCGGGGGCGTATGAAAAACGGCATTCTCGATGAGATTTGTCACGGCTTGGGCCAGGATCTCACGATCCGCTGGACCGGATAAGCGCGGCTCTATCGTGGCCGACAACTGATGACCGCTATCTTCAGCGACCGGCAGGTACGCCTGATACAGGCGTTCCATCAGATCGGTAAGATCGATCATCTCGATCCGATTGCCGCTGACACCCGCTTCGAGTGCGCCGATCCGCAACAGGGCCCGGAACACGGTGAGAAGCCGGTCGATCTGCCCCAGGGCGGCATCGGCTTCGGCCTCGAACACTGTGCCCGTGCCGCGCTCCTTCAGGTTCTCGAGCCGCTGCCGCAAACGGGTAAGCGGTGTCCTTAAATCGTGGGCGATGTCGGTCGATACCTGCCGGACGCTGCTCAGGAGCGCCTCGATCTTATCAAGCATGCGGTTCAGATTGGAGGAGAGTTGATCGAACTCCCTGCTCATGCCGATCGCCGGCAATCGTTCGCTCATGCTGCCCTCCATGATCCGCTCTACAGCTCGGTTTACGCGGTCGAGGCGTCGCAGAAATATGGAACCGACGACCAACCCGCCGACCAACGCGAGGAGCGTGATCATGATGCCGAATCCGCCGGTCGTCGTGCCGAGACCCCAACGCAGTTCGTCCAGATCCGATGTGTCACTGGCAACGACGAGCGTCGCACCGTCATGCAGGTTTACGCCATAGGCCAACAGCATCATGGCCGGCGCACCGTCGTCATTCTCCGGATTGCGATTGTACAGGGATCGCCTGTACCAACCAATGGCCGCAACAGTGGCGGGCAAGCTTCCCGCGAGATGGCGATGGTCGCGCCCGACCAGCAGGAACCGGAGCTGATGTTCTCGGACCGCATTCTCGCGCTGCGTGATCGACTCGATCGTTCTCGCTCTGCCCGATGCGCGATCTTCTTCGCGAAGGATCGCCACTTCGGTCATCACGCTGTCCCGCGCGACCTCGGTAGCGTAATCCGAGACTGTACGCTCAACGAGGAACAGCACGGCAATGGTGCCGACGGCAAACACCGCGGCCACCATCAGCGCGAAGCGGAACGCGCCACTTCGGAAAGCGCTAACCTTCGACATCGATCCTGTAGCCTGCGCCCCGCACGGTGTGGATCAGCTCACGGTCGAAGCCGCGATCGACCTTTGCCCGCAGCCTGCTCATATGGCTTTCGATGAGGTTCGTGCCTGGATCGAAATGGAACGACCAAACATTTTCGAGCAACATCGTTCGCGTCACGATCTCACCGGCATGCTGCATCAGATATTCGAGGAGCTTGTATTCCTGTTGCTGCAAGTCGATCCGCTTGCCAGCGCGCACGACAGTACGTTTCAGCAGATCGATCTCGAGATCGGCAAGCGCCATATGCGTCGTGGTTCCCGGCACAGGCTGTCGCCGCCCCAGCGCTGCGACGCGCGCGAGCAGTTCCGTCCCCGCAAATGGCTTCACGAGATAATCGTCTGCACCGGTTTCCAGGCCTTCGACGCGGTCATCGACATTGTCCATCGCGGTCAGGAGCAGAGTGGGCGTCTGAACACCGGTCGCGCGCAATGCCCTGAGGACGCCCAGCCCATCCACGCCGGGCACCATGCGGTCCAAGATTATCACCGAATAGCTGCTTGTCGTCCCAAGAAAGATCGCATCCGGCCCGTTTGCGCATTCGTCGACGACGTGGCCGGCAGATGACCTGCTCCCCAGAAATCGTGCCATTGGTAAGTTAGCTCGTCAGATGGAGACGAGCGATGCGGCGAAGCCGATTTACCGAAGATCAGATTATTGGCGTGCTGCGTGAGCATGAGGCGGGCGTGAAGACGGCCGATCTGTGCCGGAAGCACGGGATCAGCGATGCGACCTTTTACAACTGGAAGTCGAAGTATGGCGGGCTGACGGTGTCCGACGCGGCACGGTTGCGAGCGTTGGAAGACGAGAACCGGCGGCTGAAGAAGCTGCTGGCGGAGTCGATGCTGGACGTGTCGGCACTGAAGGACCTGCTGGGAAAAAACTGACCCGGTCTGCAGAGCGCTACGCTGCAGTGGAGAAGCTGATGGCCGATCACGGCTTCTCTGAGCGTCGCGCCTGCAGGCTGATCGGGGTCAACCGGTCGGCATGGCAATATGAGCCGCTTCGCGGGAAGGACGATGCTGTCCGCGATCGGATGCGTGAGATCGCGAACGAGCGCCGCCGGTTCGGCTATCGGCGGCTGGCGATCCTGCTCAGGCGAGAGGGTAAGGGCATGAACCTGAAGAAGGTCTACCGGCTGTATCGCGAGGAGCGGCTGACGGTACGCAAGCGCGGCGGCCGGAAGCGCGCGCTGGGCACGCGGGCACCGATGGCGATCCCGCAGGAACCCAACCAGCGCTGGTCGCTGGACTTCGTATCAGACTCATTGGCCTGCGGCCGGCGGTTCCGCATGCTCAACGTCATCGACGATTACAGCCGGGAATGCCTGGCGTGTATCGTCGATACCTCGCTGTCAGGGCGGCGGGTCGTCCGCGAACTGGCCGCCATCGCCGAACGTCGCGGGCTGCCGTGCATGGTGGTCAGCGACAACGGAACCGAGCTGACCAGTCACGCCGTCCTCGCCTGGTGCCAGGACACCGGGGTCGAGTGGCATTACATCGCACCGCGCAAGCCGCAACAGAACGGCTTTGTGGAATCGTTCAATGGTCGCTTGCGCGACGAGTGCCTGAACGAACACCTGTTCCCATCGCTGGCTGCAGCGAGATGGATCATCGAGGCATGGCGGACGGACTACAACACCGTGCGTCCGCACAGCAGCCTTGGCGGGCTGGCACCCGCCGAGTTTACGAACCGCCCCCGCCAGGGGCATATGAGCGACGAAGCTAAGTTATCAGCGGCCTGAAAACGGGGAGCAGGTCACAGACCGAAGCATGCGGACGACGTTCTCTCTCGTTTCCCTATCATCCTCGAGCAGAAGAATTTTCAAGCTGGCCACCTCATTGCGCTGAACTGCGCTTTGAACGTCCGACCAAGCCGTGCCTTCCCGCCGATTGCCAAGTTAGGAATTGCTAATGCTCGTCTGAGCCTGGACCAATGCGACAGCGACTATCTCCTGCTGCGAGGCAACCCGCCTTCCCAGAGGAGAGTATCATGCGTAAATTCATTTGTCTGACCGCTGTCGCCATGCTGGCCGCGAGCGGAGCATCGGCCGCACCCGCGCAACACAGCCTTAAGGGTTCCAGTCTGGCGCCGATGGCTAAGGTTACGCTGGCGAGCGCACGCGCGAAGGCGCTGGCGGCCCGCCCAGGTGTGATCACCGATCAGGAACTGGAGAAAGAGAAAGGTGGCACGGGCCTACGCTACTCGTTCGATATCAAGAGCAACGGGAAGACGTTCGAGGTCGGTGTCGATGCCCGAACGGGTGCCGTACTGGAAAACGGCGCGGAAGGCGCCAATCCCGATTGACTGCCGATGTGACCGACGAGTCGCTGCACGGTGCCAAACCGTGCAGCGACGGTTTGTATGTCGCCGGCTGGCTGGATCATGCGCTATCGCAGCGGAGATTGCGCAGAATTATCAGGCCAGCGATGCGCCAACACACCGGTCACGCGGCCGCAGATACGCGCATTGCGGCGCGATCATAGGCCGCGAAAAGCCGTGCGAAATGATCGTCCATGTCGGGAATTTGCGGGGCGGCCAGGATTGCAGCGCCGCGATGCAGGGATGATCCGTCTGCCAGGAACGTGCCGATCGCTCCCGCCAATCCGGCGGCATCGTGCGCGGGGTAGCTATAGCCCTGCCCTGCGACGAACTGGTCGCCGGCCCCACCATCATCCGGCACGATCAGCGGCAAACCGCTCGCCCGCGCCTCGGCTGCGACCATGCAAAACGTCTCCGCCTCGCAACCATGGACCAGCGCGTCGGCGCTGGCGAGCACGCGGGCGAAGGCATCGCGCTCGGTGATCGGCGCGCCGAGATGGATATGCGGGTTGGCGGCGACGGTACGCACTACCCGCGCCCGGTCCCGCCCGTTACCGAGCAGGACCAACCCGACCGGACTGGCATAGCCCGCCGCGGTCGTAGCCTCGATCACCATCGGCCAGCGCTTCTCGGGTGCCAGGCGACCGGCGCCGACCAGCAAGGTCGCCTCCGGCCCGAGCCCGCATCGTGCGAGCAGACGCGCGCGGAGCGCTTCGTCGCGGTGCGCGGGGGAAAATACGCCGGGTTCGACGCCCATCGGAATCGTCATCACCTTGCGCAGGCCACCGGCGCGGAGTCGGGTCGACAAGCTGTCGCTCGCACACACGATCATGTCGAAGGAATCGTCCAGCCGGCGCAGGTGGCGCCAAAACCAGTCGAAACCGCGATCGATCGTGTCACGGGCCGCAACGCCGCCGAACCAGCGATAGGCATAGGCCGACAACGGGTCGGCATGCATCACCAGCGATCGCACCGCATCACCCTGCCAGCGTGCGACCATCGCCGGGCTGTTCCAGGGGGATGACGCCTCGATCACGTCGGGGGCAAGCCCGTCGAGCACCCGGTGCAGCGCGGCTTCGTCGGCGAAATAGCGGTAGCGTCGGTCGAGCGGGAACCGCGGCGAAGCGATCGTCACGATCGACCCCGCGTCACCGACGCGCCGCGTGCCATCCCGCTCGCCCGGAACGACGATGACGATCTCGCGCGATCCGGCGCGGGCGGTGCGCAACTTGCGTTCGACATAGGTCTTCACCCCGCCGCCCACCGGTGTGTAGAACGCGCAGACATCGACGATCCGCATCACCCGGCCACCGGCCCGAAGGACATGAGGCCGTGGTGGTAGTTCATGATGATCCGCAAATGGACCGGTGAATCACCCACCCGCATCGCAACGGCGGCCGCCTTCGGCTTGAACCAGCCGAGTTTAGGGTTGTCGGAAAAACCCGCGCCGTCGACCGTCAGGCTGAACTTGTGGTTACTGTCCCGGTCGTGCAGCAAGCTGAGGCCATACCTGCCGGGGCGCGGCGCCCGGATGCACAGTTCGACCGGACCGGACTGCGGCACCGGTATCTCGACCCTGGCGAACGCCTTGCCCGCGCGGAGCAGGATATCGTCATCGGCGAGGAAGTCGCTGTCGTTTGCGGGGTACAGTTCGAGCTTCAGGAGACCGCGCCGGTCCTTGAGACCTTCGACGCGGACGAGAAAGGCAGGGCCGCTCTCCCCGGCACGGCATCGTCCCTGGATCTTGCCGAGATCGTGGCTGGACCGAATGTCCGTCACTGACAGCAAAAGGCCGACCAAGGGGATCATCGCCCGTGCCGCCGTGCAAGATCCCCCGCCGCCAGGATCGCGGCGAGCAGAAGGTGGGTGGCGAGGATCAGCGCGGCCATCAGCGCCATCGCTGTCGCAAGGGGGACATCGTTGCCGACGAGAAACGAGGCGAGGCCGGCGAACACGACATCCTTATTGGGCAGCAACGGCAATCGCGACACGAGCAGGCGGAGCGTCCCGAGCAACAACCACCAACTGAGCGCGACGTCGGGCAGCAGCAAATGCCACATCACCGCCGCGACGATCGTGGTCGTCATGACGCGGGCGAGATGCAATCCGGCGATCCGCCACAATTCCTTTCGTGGCAGCGTGAACAACCGGTTTCGCAGCACCAATATGCCGAGCGAAATGCCGAGCACCACAATGGTCGATCCGACGAACGACCGGGCTGGTATACCGAGATGAAGCGCACCGAACAAAGGTGCGGCGATGATGACCATCGCCAGCGTCACGAAATTGCCGACCAGTCCCGACAGGATCGTCACATCCTTGATTGCGCCAAACGGGGCCGCCGTAATGTGCGCATTACGCCGCGCCCAGGTATAGAAGTACAGCTCGCCGACATAACCGAGCAGGATCTCGTTGCTCACCAGCTTGCGCACCAGCGCAATGAAGCCGCTCGCGGGGATATTCCACAGTCGTCGGAAGATCACCCACTCGGTTGCCGGGCTCATGAAATAATATACCGCAAAGGCGAGCCAAAAGCCGATACCGGTGGGCATCAGCGCGCGCAGGTTGGGCAAATCGAGCCGGCGGAACTGCCACGCGACCGCCGCGAGCAGCGCCAGCGAAAAGGCTGGCGCGACGAATTTCGTCCAGCCGCGCCCGGCGCGCAGCAGGGGCAGCGGATCCTGCGTGTCAGCCGCCCTTGGGCCGTCCACGACCCCGACCAATCCTGACACAGATCCTCCCTTCAACTCGAGCGCCCATTATGACGGCACCACGGGTCGGCCGCCTCAGCTTCGACCGCAGAGCTTTTTTTTCGCGCGGCATTGCGCACGGTTGCCTTCATTACAGCGATATAGGCATTGGCGGCGTGTTCTATCGTGAAGCGTTGCGCCTGCGCGAGGCTGCGTGCGGCGTTCTGACTCGCCGGTCGCACCACGGCGATGGCGTCTGCAAAGGCGCGTTCGTCGCGGACCGGAACCAAGCTGCCAAGCGCCCCCCCCTCGAGCAAATGGGACATGCTGCGGCTGCAATCGGTTGCGATCACCGCCATGTTCGCCGCGAGCGCTTCGAGCACAACGGCGGGGACGCCTTCGTAATTCGACGATAACAGAAGAACGTCATAGCGCGGCAACAGTGCCATCGGATCAGCGATATAACCGCAGAATTCCACCCGATCGGCGATGCCCAATTGCCGGGCGAGCAGCGCCAACGAAGCATGCTCTGGCCCATCGCCGACCAGCAGCAGCCGATCTTCGGGAGCCGAACCGCCCCGGAAGGCGCGCAACATCAGCGAGATATTCTTTTGCGCGACGAGGCGCCCGATCGCGACAAACTGGCGTCCGGCTCCGCCACGCCCGCGCGGCGTGGCGCGCATCCGTGCGATCGTCGCCTCGGATAAAGCGGGGTCTGGGACAATGGAAACCTTGTTCCCGGGCACGCCCATGCCCTCGACGATCTCGTCGAACATCGGAGGTGCCATGCCGACGAGGTGATCGATGAAATGTCCCTGGATGCGCAGCCACAGGCGGTATGTGGTGCGCGCTGCCCAGGATATATCGCGGCGATCAAGGTCGTTGCTCATCTTGGCGACGATGGGTGGGCAGGATCGGCCGAGGATCAGCTTCAGCGCGACCGCGACGATGCCATACGTATTGCCGGCGCAAAACAGGATGTCGGGTTTTACCGCGCGCACCACGCGCGGCAGCGTGAGGATCATCCAACCGGTTTCCCAGGCGGCGGTCGCGATCCGCGCGCGCGGCACGATGCAATCCAGCCCGCGACCGACATCGTCAGCCATCGCGCCGTCCCGTCGCCCGAGAAACAGCGGGGCGTCGATCCCCTGCTCGCGCCAGTGGCGAACCAGCCGCAAGGCTATGCGCTCGACGCCGCCGGGCTCGAAACTGTGCAGAAAGGTCAGGACGCGCATGGCACCCCTGGCACTAAATCGGCGTAACGGCTGACGATGCGATCGACTGACAGCCGATCGAGCGTACGCGCGATGCTGTCCATCAACGCCGGCACGCGCGTATCCCCGGGATGCACCGCGACGCGCACCACCGGCGCGCGGGCGAGCAGCGGCGGCAGGAGGCGGGCGACGGCCAGTGACGAGGCGATGCGCGCCCGGCTTCGGCTAGCCCAGGTGATGACCGGGCCGCGACACGCAATCTCGCCGGTCGTCGCGCGCCAGACGCGCCAGTGATCCTCCGCCAGCGCAAACTCGCCTTCCGCCAGCGCCTGACGCGCGCCGGGACCGTACAGCCAGGCCGGCGCGATGAACCCGGCAACGGGGCGTTCGATGATCTCCTCGATCAGGCGCTTGCCGCGCGCCATGCGCTGAGAGCTGTCGATCACCCCGAGCCCCAGGAATTCTCCTTCGCCCGCGGTCATGTGTCGCGCTTTCAATCGCGCCCAGCGCGTATCGTGGCGCGTAGTGTCGCGGTGGAACCAGCCATGCGCAAACACGTCCGCGCCGGTCGAAGCCCAATGTGCGAGCCGACGCGCGAACGGCGAGCCAACCGTCAAAGGGGCCTCGCCCCAATGGTTCGGCACGACCAGCATCGCGACGTTGGCCAGCGGCACCGATGCGGCGAGATGGGATCGGAGCGTTTCGACCTCGCGCTCGAACCTCGGGCCGACGTCATGGATCGCGACGAGCAGACGCCGTCCCGGTTTGGGTATCGTCACGTGGATGAATGAACCATAAGCAGGCGTCGCCGGGCCGATCGCTCCGCCGCCCTTTCACCTGCCGTTTCCTTCAAGACCATCACCACTTACCATCTCGTTTGACTACAGACGGCAGGCGGCAGAGCAACCGCAGTCGGTAAAGCGACATCACCCAATAAAAAGACCGGCGGCGCACGCGCATCGCCGTGGCCATACTCTCGGGTTCGCTGCGTTGCAACCTTAGCGACACGCCGAGGGCTGGCCAGTCTACACTACCGGCGCAACCGCATCGTTGAAGATGACCCAGGTCATGGTGCCTCTCGCCCATGATGAGCGTGCCACGACGCTGCCGCCCCCATCGGCGCGGTCGCCTTACAACTAAGTCGGAAAGCCTAGAAGGCCCGGCCGACCGAAAGAGTGATCGTGCGCGGGCGCAACGGCACATATTGGTCCGTCGTCCGGATCGAAAACGGATTGCCGAACGCGAAACTGTTACCGCGGAAATCGAAGAGATTGTCGAGCTGCACCCCCAGCGTCGCCCATCGCTTGCTGAACGACGCGGCCAGCGAGGTCGTAGCGTAGCGCCCCATCGATCGGTCGATATCGGGATCGAACGTCAAGCGCGCCCGCCCGATATAATTCGCCTGTCCGCTGACGATGGAATGCCATGTACCAAGCTCGAAATTCTGCGTGAGGGAAAAGCGCGCGGTCATGTCCGGCGTCACCGGCAGGCGCCGATCTTCGATTCGTAACCCCGTCTGATTGTGGGTCAGTCGACCGTCCTGCACCGAAACCCCGGCTGCCAGTCGCGTCCCGGGCAAAATCGCCCAGCTCAGACCGGCCTCAGCACCGATAATTCGCGCGCGTCCGGCGTTGCGCGTCGATACCAAGCCGTCAGCCAATAGAAAGTCCGACTGGATATCGTTCCAGCGCGTGTAGAAAATGCCGGCATTGTAGGTAAATCGCGCGCCGGTCGGTTGGTGGCGGAGGCCGAAATCCACCGTTCCAAGTTCATCGGAATCGTACGATCGAGCCGCGCTGCCGCCACCCGATGCGAGACCGCCAGGTCGCAACGATCTCGCATAGCGCAAGAAGACGATGGTGTTGCCGCGCGGTGCCCAGGACAAGGCAAGGCTGGGTGACAGCGCCGTCTTGCCGACCGATGTGGATGATCCTCCACGGCGCTCCATCGTGTCGTTCTCGGCGATCGTCCGGAACAGGCGCAACCCGATCGTTGCGTCGATTCGCCGCGCTACCGGTACCATCTTCTCGCCGAAAAGCGCGTATTCGGTGACGACGCGGTTCAGCGACTCGACCAATATTGGGATATTGCCGGCATCGTGCAATTGCGCGTCGCTATGGCTGGTCGCGCGTAAGAACGAGATACCCGCCAGCCAGGAGCCACTTATCGCCGGCGAGAGGCGCACCTCCTGATTGAGCACCGTGTAGGCGCGGTCGTCACGGAATACCGCCGGGGCCACGACGCCCAGCGCGTTGGCCGAGGCGTTGGCATCGTAGGTGAAATTTACCTGGTGATCGACATAGCTCGTCGCAGACACCAGTTTGAGCGCGCCTACCCGGCCTTCCAGTGTCGCCGATACGGAGCGGAAATCATTGTCGACCGGTTCGGCGACCGGCGCGATGCGGCGCAGGCTATTGCTTGATCCATTGACATATTGGCTGTCGGCCACGTTGATATTCTGGAGCAGTCCATCGAGATCTATCGTCCACGCCTCGGTCGGCTGCCAACGCAACGCCACGCGCCCGCCCAGGACGGTCGTGACATTGGCATTGTTCTGCCGCCCTATATTGTCGATCCAGCCGCCTGACCGTGACGCATACCCCACCACGCGCATCGCCAGGCTGTCATCGATGATCGGCAAATTGATCACGGACTCACCGCCGAACCCGACATTGCCATGCGCAACGCTTTCGCCGAAAATTCGCATTCTGGCGCTGGTATCGTCCAGCGCGGGACGGCGCGTGACGATATGATAAATTCCGCCCAGAGCGCCCGAGCCGTAAAGCGGTCCTTGTGGCCCCTTGAGTACTTCTACGCGCGCCACGTCGATCAGGCGCAGGTCGGGATCGGGTGCATCGAAGGTCACGCGGGCATTGTCGAGCTGCACTGCCACCGTCGACTGGCTGGGACCAATGAACGGGCTGTCGGCAACACCTCGGATGAACTGTCTATTACGCCCGGGGCCGAGGTTGGTGAGCGCAAGCCCGTCCACCGCCAGCGCCAGATCGCGACTGCCCGCCCCGGCGCGATCGGTGGCGTCGCCCAGTGTGACGACCGCTATTGACATCGGCACCTGACCAAGCGCCATCGGGCGCTTCTGGCCGGTGACCGTGATGTCGGGCTGCACAGGGTCGTCCGGACTTGGCGCAGCCGGGGGCTGCCCGCGGGGCGGGACCGGGCGGCGGGCCGGGGCGATCGTGTGATGCTGCAGCCGGAACACAGCCGGGCTGGTGCGGATCGCCACAAGGCCGCTCCCCTCCAGCAGCCGCGATAAAGCTTCTTCGGCGCGCATCCGGCCGCGCACGGCGCGCGTGCGAACAAGTGGCAGCGCGCCGTCATAGCCGACCGAGATGCCGGTGATCGAGGACAGGCGATCGATCGCGCCCGCGATCGGGCCAGCCGGGATATCGATCGAATAGGTGGTATCGCGCGCCGCGGCCGGGGCTGCGAAAAAACCTGTGTCAGCGAGCGGGAGAAGCAGTGAGGCGCACGTGATCGCCGTCCACCGTGTAGGACAATGCCATGAGTTGGCCGAGCGTGGGCAGTAGTTTCGACCCGTCACCAATCGTCAACACCCCCGAGAACCGCCGATCGCTGATGGCGGGGTCCACATCGATGGGTTTCCCTACATACCGCGAGATATCCGCCGCTACGACGAGGACCGACGTATTGCCATAGGTCAATCGCCCGCCGCGCCAGCTACCAATCGCGTCCGGCGCCACCCGAGCGACGCGCCCCCCGCTGCCACCATTGGCCGGAGCGCTAAACTGTTCGCCCGCCGTTACCTGGATTTCGGCGGCCGTTCCGCTCTTATCCACCGACACATTGCCGTCGGATACGCCGATCAGCACGCTGCCGTCAGCGAGATCAATCGCAAACCGGGTCCCGACATCCCGCACCGAATAGCCGCCGGCCTGGATCGCGAGCCGGCGCCGCGAATCATGTGCGACGTCGAAATAGGCTTCGCCACGGGTCAGTGCGAGACGGCTGACGTCGCCACCGCGCGCGACGATCTCACTGCCGGGTGCGAGATCGACCGCTACGCCGCCCTTCAAGGCGATATGGCGGATCTGCGTCGACGCTGCGTAGCTAACGTCGGCCGTCGGTCGCATCGCAATGGTAACGACCACCGCAGCCGCGATCGCCGCGGCGATGGGCCCCGCCAGCCACCAACGAACCGGGCGACGCGCAGGTACGGCATCACCCGCCACATCGGGAAGAATTTTTTGCAGATGATGCCGGTGATCGTCGACCATCCGATCGATCAGCGCGATCGCGTCGATTGCCGCCCGGTGGCGCGGATCCGCCTCCAGCCAGACGGTGTAGCCATCCCAATCCGCATCGTTCGCCGCGAGCGCATGATGCCAGGCCGAAGCGTCGTCTAGCAGCCTTTCGTCCATGTCGGCGGGTGCAGTCACGAGCTGGGGCATCCTTTGCAAACACGTTTCACGAAAAAGACGTCCTCAAGTTTCGATACCTCAGTCGAGCAAGGCGCGGCGGAGATATTTCATAGCGACGGCCATGTGTTTCTCGACGCCGCTGCGCGATATGCCGAGGCGTTCGGCGACCTCGGCATGATTCAGCCCCTGCAGTTTATGGAGATCGAACGCGCGTCCGGCGGCGGCGGGAAGATTGGCGATAGCGGAGGCGATCGCCGCGGCCTCCTCGCGGTCGAGCATCGTTTCCTCGGCATTGCGCGACGGATCTTTCGGCTGGGAGCCGTGCTGATCCTGTCCCGTCCGGTCGCCATACCATGCCTGTTCGCGCCGTTGCCGGCGCTGGCGTTCGCGCAGCCGATCGACGATCAAATTCTGCGCCATGCGGAATAGATAGGCGCGGCCATGCTCGATCGGCCCACTCGGGATTTGCTGCAGCTTGAGCCACAATTCCTGCAGCACATCCTCGGCTTCGCCGGAATCTCCGATGCGCGCGATCAGGAAGCGCAGCAGCTCGGGTCGCGATGCGCGATAAATTGCTTCCAAACCCTGGCCGCTGACGCCGTTCATCAGCCGGCCATCTATCAGCTTCCCCGGCGGAATCACGATCTATCGTGCGGGTGACTGCCCGTGACCCGTGCGCAGCGCGGCATCGCTCGGGCAGCGGAGAGGTCGGACGGCTTGCTCCGCGCCTCGGCGATATACCAGCCGGACGCGGGTCAGCCCCGTCGGCAGGCACGCGGCCAACCGAGAGTTACGACCCAGCGTGCACTGAAGAAGGGCGTTCTCCGTCGGCTGATCCGGTCGCGATCTTCCCACGGCGCAGATGCTATCCGACCGCAGTGTGGAACAGGCTGCCAACCCCGGCGGTGACCGCCATCGCAACGGATCCCCAAAGGACGACCCGCATCATTGCCGGCACCAACGGCGCGCCACCCGCTCGGGCACCGGCCGCGCCGAGCAATGCCAAGCTGGCAACCGCCACAAGCGCTATGCTGAGCAGGACATTGGAGGCGGGAACAAGAAGGGCCACCACGAGGGGCGGCAGTCCGCCACAGAGGAACGAGGCCGCCGATGCCATTGCAGCCTGCAAAGGATTGGCGGTGGACGTGTCGGTGATACCGAGTTCATCCCGCGTGTGTGCCGCCAGCGCGTCATGCGCGGTCAGAGCGTTCACCACCTCTGCTGCGAGGTCGTGTGGCAGGCCGCGGCCAGCGTAGATCGCGGTCAACTCCCGCCGCTCATGTTCGGGATCAGCCTCGAGTTCGATCCGTTCGCGTTCGATGTCCGCCTTCTCGGAATCGGCCTGCGAGCTGACCGAGATGTATTCGCCTGCCGCCATCGACATGGCACCGGCCACGATGCCGGCCACGCCGGTCAGGATGATCTGTGAGGATCCGGCAGCGGCTGCAGCGATGCCGACCATCAGGCTCGAGGTCGACAGCAGCCCATCATTTGCGCCCAACACCGCCGCGCGCAGCCACCCGATGCGCGTTACGAAATGCGATTCGTGGTGTGTCTTGGCAGCGGATCGCGGCATTTCGGCTTTCGTCATGGTCACGTCGTTTCCTTACTCTCGAGTTCGAGGCGATCGGTCAAAGCATCCGCTGAACGGTGCGGTCTCGCACCACGGCCAGATGATACAGCGCGCCCAGGACGTGCAGGCCGATCGTCACCAGCAGGGCGATCGCGACCGTCTGGTGCACATCGCCCAGCGCATGGCCGAGACTCGAGCCTGGCGAGGACAGCGGCGGTAGCGGAACGACGCCGAACAGCATCACGTTCCATCCACGCGCCGATGCATTCGCCCACCCCATAAGTGGAAGCGCCACCAGCAGCGCATAGAGCGCGACGTGGGTGGTGCGCGAAACCAGCTGCAATGCCGGGCTCAAAGAGGATGGCGGCGGCGGCGCACGATGCATCAACCGCCATACGACGCGGACGACCATCACGAGCAGGATCGCGGTGCCAATCGACAGATGCCAGGCGATCAACCCCAACGGCAGCGTGCCGCCACGGATGTCAGGCATCGTCCAGGCAACGGCATACTGAATTACTACCAGCAGCACCGTCAGCCAATGCAACGCTCTGGCAACGCCGTTGTAACGAAGGATTTCCGTTTCATCACGCATCGAAAGTCTTCCTGTCGCCTCAAGCGTCAAAATGCACGGCCGCTAGCGCAGCGCGAGCATGAGGTCAGTGTCTGGACCAAACGGATACCGGCATACACCCCTGTTCGGTCGG
Organism: Sphingomonas sp.; assembly: GCF_025363195.1. Lineage (GTDB taxonomy): Bacteria > Pseudomonadota > Alphaproteobacteria > Sphingomonadales > Sphingomonadaceae > Sphingomonas. Next base: position 11,335 of record NZ_JANYEK010000101.1, on the reverse strand, counting down.
CAACGCGTTCGCGGGCGACACTGAGCAGCACCGTACTCTGCGATGCGAAGCTGCGGCCAATCGTGCCGGTGTAAATCCTGTCCTGCTGGGTCGGGACCAGTGGATCGGTCGTCCAGCGCTGCGTCGCGGACAGATCGACTTGCCACGGGCCCTGGATGAGTTCGCCCGCCTCGGTCAAGAAGTTGCGGTTGCGTCCGGGCATCCCCCCGAAATTCGCGCGTCGGGCACCCTCGACATACAGATGCACCTGCGCATATTTTCTCTGGAGCGTCCTGCGGACCGAATTGCCGAGTGGGATCGAGACGTCGCCGCTGAGGGTCGTCCAGAACTCGCCGCGAGGTACGCCGAACGTGCGACCCCAGCGGATCGCGCTGGCCTGAAACGTGGCTTGGGCACCGTGAGACACAGGAACGTTGAAAGCGTCGTAGGTCACCATCACGTTGGTCGGCAGATGTGTGTTGCCGACACCACCATCCTTATAGTGGATTTGCCCCTCGTCGTAGGGAAAGCTCCGGTGCAACGGCGAGCGATCGACCATGAAGGCCGAGACCGAAAGCTGCTGCCAACCATATTTTTCGCTGCCGAAAACGTGAAGCTTCTCGACGCCGAGCATCTCGCTTGGCTCATATCCCTGGTCAGGCTCTTCGATGAAGTCGGCAGCGAACGGTCCGGGCAGCAACACATAGGCCCGACCGAAATTCTGCACGAACTTGCCGACGCGCCATGTGTCGTAGCGCAGGTACAATTCCTTGAATTTGCCGCCGACCTTCCGGCCGGCGCCTTGATTGACGAACAGATCCTTGTTCGGATCATCGCCGGCGCGTGGTTCGCGAGCCTTGAACTGGACCAGACCGTAGAAATTGAGCGCATCGCTGGTCGCGACCGATACCGTCGTGTCAAACCGCAGATACGGCTGCGGCCCGCGGTTGGGACCGCCGTCCGCCGCCAGCCCGGAGAATTCGAAATTGGCGAGCGTGTCGACCGTGAGCTTGGGGTAAGACTTCACCGGCTCGGCGCCCATGTCCATGGCTGTGGAATCCCCGCTTTTGACCTTGCTCGCTTGCAGGCCGTTGCCGTTGGTGGTGCCGGTCGTCTGCGCGACCGCGCCGTGCGTCCACCCGACGAATACCAACCCCGTCAGCAATAATCGCGTTTCAGCCCGCATGAGGCGCATCCACCATCGCGGCACTCATTTTCATGTCGCCCATCGGACCGGTCTTCGGATCATAGACTTCCATCGTCGCCATCATGCCTTTGTCCTCATGTTCGAGGATGTGGCAGTGAAACATGAAGCGCCCGACGATCCGGGGGTCTGTGAACGCCATGCGGATTTTTACCTCACCGTGGATCGGTACGTCGATGGTATCGCGCAAGCCGACAAACGGCACGGCCTTGCCGTTGATGCTCACCACCTGGAAGGCAACCTGATGGATATGAAATACGTGGAGTTCCTGCGAGGCATTGCGCACCGTCCACTCCTCGATCGAGCCGAGCGGCACCTTTATGTCTGTGCGCTTGGGGTCGAAGGTCTGATGGTTGATGAAGAATAGACCCGTCGTCGGATCCTCGGAGAAAACGACCAACCGGCGCGCGTCGATATGACCGGCGGGCACGGGTAACTGCTTGGGTGCGTTCACGACGATCGGGCCGAGGGGCGCCGGTGCCGGGCGCGAGCTATCGCTCGCCACCAGCACACTGGCCATTTCCTGTGCGGGAGACATGTCGCCGAGCGGCCCTGTATCGGTCCTTTCCTGCATCAAGCTGTAGCGTCCGGCCGCGCCCGCCGTGGCGAGCACGTCGACGCGCTCGCTCGGGCCGATCAGCACTTCGTCGGTCGCCTCGGGTGTGACGAGCGGGCGGGCGTCGCGACCGAGCACGACGAGCTTCAGGCCCGTGGCGTGCAAACGGAAATAGCCGTCGGCCGTCTGCCCGCTGATCCGCCACAATTGCGTCTCGCCCGGCTGCATCGCGATCTGCGGATCGAGCTGCCCGTTGATCGTCTTGATCGTGCCGTGGGACGGTTTCGGCACGTGGTTCAAATGCCCGCTGCCGTTCGGCGAGAACTCCTTGAGCGCCATCAACCGCTCTGTCAGCGCCCGCGTTACCGGCACCTCGTCCTGAAAACCTTCGATCACCAGCGTGCCGCTCAGCCCGCCCATGACCTGCCGTTCGGCGAAATCATGGCCATGTGTGTGATACCAATAAACGCCCGGCGCATGGTCCTTGGGGATCGTAAAGACATAGTCCCAACTCTCGCCAGGCGCGATCATGTGCATGGAATCGTCGCCATGGCCCTGAGGCGTTACCGACAACCCATGAAAGTGGACGTTGGTGATCTGCGGCAGGTGGTTGATGAAGTGCATTCGCAGCGTGTCGCCCGGGTGCAGCCGCAGCACCGGCCCACCATATTCGCCATTGTACGTGGCGCCATCGATCAGCTGCCCGCCAAACGCGACCCGGGTCGGCGCCGCTACGATGGTGACGGCCAGCACGCCATTCGAGCTGCGATATACCGTCGGCGTGCGGAGTGGCTGCGATAAGGAGTGGGCGGCGTTTGTTGGAGCTTGCGCCCGAGCGGTATCTTTTGCGCCGCAGAGCAGGCCCAAGGCCATCAGCGGCAAGGCAATGCGTTGGATCGTCAAGGAATGTTCCTCAAATTCGTGAGACCCGCCTTACAGCCGGGCTATGGGGTCGCCGTCGACTAAACTCGCATTCAGACTCCGAACTGCTATTCAGTTGACGTGGAGTGCCGCCGCCGCCGAACAGGGGATATGGCGCGCATTCTCCTGCTTGAAGACGATCCTGGCACCGCGACCGAGATCACGCTCGAACTCACGACGAGCGGCTATACCGTCACGCATTGCGTGCGGATCGCAGACGCGCTGGCCGCCGCGACTACCGATCTGATGGACCTGCTGATCGTCGACCGCCAACTTCCTGACGGCGAAGGTCTGGATATGATCACGCAACTCCGGGCCGAAGGTCGCCGCATACCGGCGCTCGTGTTGAGCGCACTGGGAAGTCTTGATGACCGGGTGCGCGGCCTTCGCGCTGGCGGAGACGACTATCTCGCCAAGCCGTTCGCGCTTGTCGAACTGATGGCCCGGGTGGAGGCGCTGCTACGCAGGCCCAATGAAACGCGGGATACTCGCCTCATCATCGGACCGCTGGATCTCGATCTCCTCGCCGGCACCGCGACCCGCGCCGGACGCGCGCTCGATCTCCTTCCGCGCGAACTGAAGCTGCTCGATTATCTGGTGCGGCGGACTGGTCGCATCGTGACACGGTCGATGTTGCTGCAAGACGTGTGGGGCTACACCTTCGAGCCGAACAGCAATGTCGTCGACGTTCACATGGGGCGACTGAGGCGCAAGATCGATGCCGAAGGCGAAGCGCAACTCATTCACAATGTGCGCGGCAGGGGATATGTCTTCGATGTCCCCCTCTAACCCGAGCGCCCTTGCTACCTGGCGATGGGGCGGCGCCATTGCCGCCTTGATGGTGGTGCAGTCGCTCGTCCTGTCCGGCCTGTTCTGGGGGCTCGCGAACGGCAGCCATCTGCGCGCCGCCGAGGCGACGTTTTCTGCCGACTGCCGAATGCTCGCCGCGTTGCCGGATTCGGAGCGCCACGCAAGCCTTCGCCGGATGATCGCGGAAGACATCCACCGCGACCGCTTTCTTGCGCTGTTCGATCACACCGGGCGGCTCCTCGACGGCAATGTCGCGACGATTCCGAACGGGGTCGGCTTGGGGCTGAATTCGACTGTTGCAACCATCGTGCCCACCCAGCTGCCAGGAAAGACCAGCGACGTGGCACGCCTGAGGCTATGCGTCATGCCGGACGGCGACAAGCTCCTGACCGGGATCGACCTGGATGAAGCCGAGGAGGCGCTACGCGTCGTCGAACGTTCGCTAGCTTTCGGCCTGATCCCGGGTCTGCTGCTCGCGATCGGGTTTGGACTGATCGCTGGGCGACGCGCGGCGTGGCAGGTCGATACTGTGCGCAACCTGACCGAGCGCATCGTATCGGGGGACCTCGATGGACGATTGCCCGTCAGAACTCGGCCGGACAGTTTCGGGTTATTGTGTGCGCACATCAACGCCATGCTCGACCGGGTCGAGATCCTCGTCGGAGACGTTCGCGGGGTCGGCGATGACATCGCGCACCAGTTGCGAACGCCACTCACGCGGCTTCGCGCGCGGATCGAGCGGGGCATGCGAGAAGCGGAGGATCGGGCCGCGTTCGAGGCAGCCGCCGACACTGCATTGGGCGAGATCGACAAGCTGCTTGGTATCGTGGCCGCGCTGTTGCGCGTGCGCGAGCTGGAAGATCATGCCCGCCGCAGCCGGTTTGCGCCGGTAGACCTCGCACGTCTGGTCGAGGATGCCTGTGAACTGCATCAACCCACCGCTGAGGATCGCGGCATCGGCCTGCGGTGCGACGTCGTGGGCGTCGATCCGGTCGAGGGCGATGCGAGCCTGCTGATCGAAGCGCTATCGAACCTGATCGACAATGCCATGAAGTTCGGCCCCGCCGGGGGCGTCGTCACCGTATCGTTGCGCCCCGACAGCGGCGGCGCGACCGTCACCGTGGCCGATCAGGGTGCAGGTGTTCCAGCAGCGGAGCGGCCGCTCGTCACGCAGCGCTTCTATCGCGGACGGCATGAATGCGAGGGCGCCGGGCTGGGTCTGAGTCTGGTTAAGGCAATTGCCGATTTACATGGCTTCCGCCTCCGTTTTGCCGATCAGGGCAGCGCGGTAATGCTGGTTTGCACGTCGCGCCAAGGCTGAACTCGAATTTAGGCAACGCGACAGGACGTTCGCATTATCCCGCTTTCGCGCGTTTCCGGCTAACTGAAGCGCCGGCTGCTTTGAGGGCTTTTTCGATCACATGTATTTCTGGAAAACCTGTCGCCCTACTTTGAGGCTCCTCCGTCTCATCGTCGGGACGATCATACTGGCAGGCCAGGCAGGGTGCGTGACCACCCGCCACCTGGACAGCACGCGAGCGCAGGCGCCGAAGTTCGACGCCGTAGCCTTTTTCGAGAATCGCACCGAGGGTAAAGGTGTGCTGAAGATCGTCGGGCGACGAAGCGAGCCGACGTTGGTCGAAGGTTTGGGTCGCGTGACAATCGACCATGCGATTGACCTCTATCAATCCGTGAAGCGCGGAAATCGTTTAGCGACCCATCGTCAATGGCATCTGCGGCCTGATGGGGCTGGTGGGTATATTGGCACACTCACCGATGCAGTGGGGCCGGTTCTAGGCACGGTCGATGGTAATCGGCTACACATCGTTTTCATGCTGAAGGGGCGCCTGAAGGCCGATCAGTGGCTCTATCTCGACAAAGGGGGCATGATTGCTCACAATATCATGATCATCCGTGCGCTGGGTATGCCGGTGGCGCGTCTCGACGAGACGATTACGCGTATCTCGCCGCAGCAGTGAGGTTAAAGTGGCTTCTAATTTCGGGGGGACGAAACCGGTCGGCCTGCGCGAATCGTGCAAACGTCCAACGCGTGAGCGAACATCGTCGGATCGGCCAATGTCGTCCGGCACCGATTCCAGGACGACGCGTTCAACAGTGATGCATTCATCGAAACTCAATGACCGGCCTCCAACCGCAACTCAACATTTTCTGACGAAGATCCGGCAGGTCAACTTCCCACGGGTCGGCGCCAAATCAGCCTTGGCGCGCGGCGCCTTTGCTGATTGGGCATCCTCGTTCCACGATCCTCGCGCATGAGCGGGACAAAACGCATTTCGCCGCGCTCGGGTATGGCGTTCGAATTGAAGCAGGGTCAGACCCTCACCGTGATCGATCCCGAAGGCTCTCAGGTTGCCGATCTGCTGGCTTATTCGTTGGCCGACGTCCGCGAGGTCCTCTCGAACGGCCGGACTTTCGACTATGAGGAGACGATTTCGCTCTCGGTCGGGAATCAGCTGTGGTCGAACCGGTCGAACGCCATGCTGATGATCATCGAGGACACCGTGGGGTGTCACGACTTTCTTCTCACCCCGTGCAGCGAAGCGACGTTTCGTCACTTCTATCCCGAGCAAGCGGTTCATCGCGGCTGTTTTGGCAATCTGGCCGCCGCTTTGAAGCCTTGGGGCTTAGACGAGGATGACATTCCGACCGCCTTCAACCTGTTCATGAACGTGCCCGTGGACGCTGGGACCGGGCGAATTCGCGTGTTGCCGCCGGTGAGCAAACCGGGTGACCTGATCCGGTTGACTGCGCAGATGGATTGCGTGATCGGGCTGACCGCATGTTCGGCATATGCTTCCAACGGCGGCAGTTTCCGACCGATAGATTATCGGATCGACTGATTCAGATTTTAGCGCATGCCCTTGGGTCAAGATCTGCCGACAGTAAGCTCGCTCCTGCGCGAGTAATGCTGACCTATCTGTATCGGCACGGTCGGCTGCCCGACCTCGACGCTGCGCCGCGTTTTACCGAAATGGTTCAGCGCAGAAAGCTCCATGATCGCGATCCGCACCAGAGGGTGCTTATGGACAAGATCGCAGCGAAGCGGATCGCGGCGGACGTGCTCGGCCCCGAATGGGCCACGCCGACACTTTGGGAAGGTGCCGCCCTGCCCCCGTCACCACCTTTCCAAATCCCGGCGATCTTGAAAGCGCGGCATGGTTGTAATCAATACGAGGTGCTCAGCCACGCGCCGTCACCGAGCGAGTGGCAGTCGCTCAGGATGCTCTCCGAGCGGTGGATGGCAGGCCCATATGGCAAGTGGCTCGATGAGTGGGCATATGAAGGCGTTCCACGCGCATTGATCGCCGAACCGCTGCTTGGCGACGGCCATGTCCTGCCACTCGATTATAAGATCTACGTCTTCGGCGGGCGCGCGACGCACGTTCAGGTGCATGTTGGACGCGCCACCGATCATCGCTGGATATTGCACGACCGGGCGTTTCGTCCGCTGGTCGCTGGAGTTGACAAGCCCGCTGCGCCGCGTTCGCTCGACGCGATGTTGGCGGCGGCCGAAGCTTTGGCAGATGGGCAGGATTTCTTGCGCATCGATTTTTTTGAGATTGATGGACGGCCGCGATTTGGGGAATTCTGCTTGTATCCCGGCTCCGGCCTTGATCCGTTCGCCGCGGACTGGATCGATCTGGAACTTGGTGGCCTGTGGCGCGCGGCCAGAGAAAACACGCTGGTTTGGAACTTGCGTGCCCCCACGGGTGGCCAATTCCATTCGGTCGATCCGAATCTTGCAGGTGATCAAATCCCGGCGGTTCATCGATAGATCGACGCGCTCAATTGGCGTTGGGCGGACGCACCCCCGATGATAAACCTCGGCCTGTCTAAACTGCATCCAAGACCGCAGCTCGAACGTCTCTCGCAGGTCCACCAACGGAGCAAACCCATCATGAAGCTCGTCCGCCTCGCTGTGCCTCTGGCGCTTCTCAGCACCTCCCCCGTACTCGCGGCTCTACCGGTGGGCGCGAGCGCTCCGGATTTTACGACACAGGCGACACTGGCAGGAAAGCCATTCACTTTTCACCTTGCCGACGCGCTTCGCAAGGGGCCGGTGGTGCTCTATTTTTATCCTGCCGCCTTCACCAGCGGCTGCACGGTCGAGGCTCATGAATTCGCCGAGGCAACTGCGGGCTTCGCTGCTTTGGGGGCAACCGTGATCGGCGTATCGGCCGATCCCATCGACAAGCTGAACCGTTTCTCGGTCAGCGAATGCCGTAACAAGTTCGCGATTGCATCCGCCAACGGGAAGCTGATTTCGGCTTATAAGGTCAAAATTCCCTTGCTGGGCAAATCGAACCGTACGTCGTTCGTCATCGCGCCTGATGGCCGGATCATCTTCGAATACAGCGCGCTCAATCCGAGCGGCCATGTCGACAAGACGCTCGCGGCCGTAAAAAGCTGGCGCGCGGGCCACCCCGCGTGACTCGCGCTGGCTAGGTATCGCGTCCGTCGGTGGATGCCGTTTCGGGATGAGCATGGTGACCATCGGACGGTGGCACATGCTCGTCTGTCTACCGGCAACCCTTTCCCGGATCTGTTTATACTCAGGCGCAAGCAGCTCGCGAGAAATCATGGTCCAGCAGGGACATGAATTGATCGAGTGGCACAGGCCTGGAGATGAAATACCCTTGGATAAGATCGCAACCATTGTCTCGAAGAAAAGCCAGGCACTCCGCGTCTTCTACGCCTTCTGCGACGACCTTGAGGCCCAAATTATGTGCCAATTCTATAGTCGATCGTACCAATAGCGCATCATTCGTGTTGCGATGCACATGCTGCACAAAACTGCGGTCGATCTTGAGCTCGCTGAGCGGGAGTCGGCGAAGGTAGGTCAGCGTCGATTGCCCTGTGCCGTAGTCGTCCATCGACACAGCGACGCCCAGCTCCCGGTACCGCATGAGCGCGGCAATCGCGCTGACAGGATCGGACATGGCCGCGGATTCGGTGATCTCAAAAACCAGCGACGAGGTTGGCAGACCCGAAGCTCCCAAAATATCTTCGACATTGCTGTTAAAAGACCCGTCCGACAGTAAATTTGCCGAAATGTTGACGGCCGCCGTGACATCCGGATGTTTGCTCCGCCACGCCGCCAAATCCCGAACCACCGTCCGCAACACGTAGAGCGTCATCGGCTCGATCCGGTTCGTCTTTTCCGCCAATGGCACGAAAAGATCGGGGCCGATAAAACCGCGTTGCGGATGCCGCCAGCGCACCAGCGCCTCGACGCTCGTGATCCGATCCTCACGGAGATGATATTTGGGCTGATAGAACACCTCGATCTGGTTTGCCGCCAAAGCGTCGTCCAGTTCGCCCATCAGCGAGATCGCTACTTCGCGATCCGCCGTGTCGCTGACGCTGGCGCGCCAGAACACCCCTGCCCTCGCCGCATCATCCGCAGCGATGGCTGCTTCGACGAGCAACCGCTCGACGTTACCCGATCCCGACGAACCGCCTGCCGACATGACGACATCGACGCGGCGTCCTGCCACCTCAACCGGCTGACGCAGCACCAGGCGAAGACCGTCCAGCGTATCGTCGATCGGCTCGTCGGGTGGCAAGGTGAACGCCAATTGCCGCTCGCTGGTTCGAAACACGCTTCGGTCGTTGGCGATGAGCGCGAGCCGTTCCGATATCCGCACGACGATGTCGCTGGCGGGAACCTGGCCGAGGACAGCCAGAAGGCTATCCAAATTCTCGATCTGAATAACGACGAGCGTTATCGCAATATCGGCCTTGAGCGCCAAGGACATGGCGCGCGCATTGGGCAATCCGGTCGCCTCATCGGTCGTGCGCTGTACCCTGAAACTGCTGTTGACCTCACGCAGGACGCAGGCCGAGCCCGTCAGCAGGATGATGCCCAGAGCGCCGGCGAGCGGATAGAAGATCAAGAGCCAATGCTGTGCGGCAAGCACGATCGCGACGATCGCGGTGATCGAGAGGCCGGTGGCGAGCAGTAAGTGCTTGGTCGATCGAGCCGCCACAATCGCCGCCGCCGCAAGCAGCGCGAGCAGATACGATGTGAGCGCCGCCCCCTCTACCGGCACCCCACGCAGTAGAGTTTCCGCTGCCATAGCTTGCACGACGACCCCGGGGATGACGCCCCATTGCGGCGTTCCATACCGGTCGCCCATCTCGATTGCGGTCGCTCCAACTAGGATACTGCGCCCACGCACCGCAGCGGGGTCGAAATGCCCTCTTACCACATCGATGAAGCTGAGACGCGGGATCGTCGCAGGGTCGATCGACATATCGATCGGGAAGCTCGCGTCGGCAGCGCCGGATCGCTGTGCGATATAGGCGGAGAGCGAAGGACGCGGAATGCCTGCGGTCATCGTGCCGAAGGGCATCGCGCGGACCTGGCCGTCGGGATCGGGCGAAACGTTCACCGATGCCAAAGCGGCATGCGATCGGAACTCGGGGATCGGCAGCGCGTCGATGCTGCGCTGATCGGACGAATTGGCATTCTGCGCGAAGGTCGGCAGAGCCACCATGCCTTCCGCCCGTGCCAACGCTGCTGCAAACGCACGATCCCCGTCCGCGTCAGAAGGCGATGAGACATCGACGTCGAATACGATCGGGGCAGCACCCGCCGCGCGCAATCGGTCGACGACTTGGGCATAGTTGACGCGAGACCAAGGCCACCGCTTGATCACGGCCGTGCTCTGCGCATCCATTTCTACGATGACCACGTTGCCACTGGCGGCCCGATGGAAGACGCCGAAGCGCGCGGAGGAGAGCGCCCTGTCAATCGCCCCGCCGAACGGACCCGAAGAAAGGTAAAAACCGAATACAGCCGCAGTCATAAGGATTGCCCAGGACGATGGGCGCACCTGAGACAGCCGCACATATAAGCGACCCAACTGCATCAAAACACGCGGGAAACACGGAAGGATATTCGCGGCTGGCGGTTCTTGGTGTCGAAGCGGTCCTGATTTAACGGCAACGCCACTTCCAGCATGCCATCCAGTCGACCACCACCGATGCGTAGCCCAGCTGCGGTCGAGATTAGCGAGCCGCCGCCCGAGCCGCCACGGAGATTTCCGACATAGCCGCCATCGACCGCGCCATAGACTTGCGCACGATCGATAACGTGGCGGATCACGCTGCCCAGATCCACGCGCATTTCCGCTCCACCGAGAATACCATCGTCGCCGGTGCGCTCGGCATAATCGAACCCTCGCCCAAATACCGGGCCGCCCACTCCAATCTCCGCAGTTGCCAGTAATGGACGGGAGGCGACCTGCGCCTGCGACGTCAGAGCGACACTCAGCCGCGACGTTAAGCGTGAGATCAGTTCCATATCGTAATTTACCGTCACGAAACGGGCATCGCCATCGCTGCGCGAGGTATGAATGTCGCCCTGATGCGTCACACCGGGAAGCGGCAGTCCGGTGACCACAGCAATGGTGCCGCGCAGAACATTACGTCCTGCCCCGGTATTTCCGGTGATAGAACCCGTCAGCGTGACGAGACGATCGTCGCGCAACTCGCTGCCGAGCAAGGTCTGGTGACTGCGCAGGCCGCGCAGTTCGATGTTGGCCCAAAGGCTTTGCTTTTGTGAACGCTTGAGCGGCATTGCGTAGTTCAGACTACCGTCCACGCTTTCGCCTATGACCCGGAGCGGCAGTAGTGACGCGCCGGGATGGACACGCCCATAAGAGCCCGAAACCGACAAGGACGCCCCTGCCGATCGGACCGGCGTGGTATACCGTGCACGCAGGAAGATAAATTCTGAGGGCTGGAACGGCGTGAGCGCAGTGATCAGCCCCAGTTCGTCACCTGGCTGCAGCACCCCCCGCACGCTGCCCAATACGGTCGAGCGTATCGGACCGACT
>NZ_JANYEK010000083.1 GCF_025363195.1 Sphingomonas sp. | reverse complement strand
CTGGTCGAGCGCGCGGTCGCGGATGGCCTGTAGGGTCGTGTCTGGCTGGCGATCCCGAGGCGACTTGCCGCACGTCACCGGCAGACGGTCAAACCAGCCGTCTAAGGTCACGATGTCGTCGAAGGTGCAGGTCCAAAACGGTCGAATGCCGCCGGCCGGCCCTTCTGGGTTCATCGATTTTTGCAACAGGACCGCCGCCCAGCGAATTTGCCGCAACGTCTGCTCGCCGACCTGGGTGGCGGCTCGCTTTCCTTCCTTACGATGTTCGAGCATCGCCGGGCTCGACGCGATCAGTAGTTCTGCCGCCTCCACAGGCGTTGCGGTGCGCCATTTCTCCGGTATCTGGATCGCATCGAGAGGTGGGTGCGATGTGCGCGGCATTGAGACCTTGGTAGCGCGTGCCTGGTTTTCTGGCGGCAAAGCAACGGTTGCGTTGCCGATGGTGTCGATCCCGCATCGCAGTTCCCGTGTCGCCCGTGCGCGCGCATTAAGCATAATCCGCACCCCGAGCGACATATTGGTGGGATTGGGCTCTATCCCTAGATCCTCAAGCCGCTGTGCCGTTTCTCGCGACAGGCTTTCCCGCATGTTGAGCGAATCGAGCAGTCCCCGAACAGCGACCTGCTGATCGCCACTCAGGCCCGCCAGGTGCTCACTGAAATAGGCCACGCTCGGCTTGCCATCAATGACACCGGTCTTTGCGAAAGCGGTCCAGATAGCCTCGTAAATCTGAAGATCGGTATCGACATCGGTGATCTTGGACAGTGCGGGATCGAACTGCCACGCAGCCGTTAGATGTTCTAGGGCATCACGATATGCCCGCATCTCGGTCCGCAGAACGGCGTCTCGCAGTTCCGCCGTCAGCCCTTCGCGAGCAACGCGCTCATACAATCCCATTCGCACAACCTCGCTCTGCGCCGTCATCGCCGCTGCCCGGTGGCGCGCGACGGCCAAGTCCTTTGTCCCCAGGCTTAGCGCGATAGTTATAGGTCGGGAGTTACCATCCAGCCAACTTAGGGTCCGGCGCCACCAATATGCGCCGCCGCGGCGGAATACGTTCTGAACATCCGGCATGAGCACTCACCACAGTCACTTGATACAGCGACCTGTGACACTGCCGGCCCAGCTAAGCCTTTCGGCCGCAAGACACACGCATTTCCGCGGTTCATGACCTGAGATCATGTGTGTTGGCTGGGGCGGCAGGGTTCGAACCTGCGAATGGCGGCATCAAAAGCCGCTGCCTTACCACTTGGCGACGCCCCAACAGCGAGGCGGCCTTATAGCGGCGCGCTTCGCTTAGAAAACCCCTGAATAATCACGTCATGTCGAGATGGCGCAGCCAGCCGTTCGCATCCGGCGTGGTACCGCGCTGGATCGCGACGAGCGCCTCGCGCATGCGCATCGTCAACTGGCCCGGCCCACCACTGCCGATCTCGAACCTGCCCTCCGGCGACGCCACGCTGCCGATCGGCGTAACCACCGCCGCCGTGCCGCAGGCGAACGCCTCGGTCAGCTTGCCGCTCGCCGCATCGGCGCGCCATTGGTCGATCGCATAGGGTTCCTCGCGGACCACGACGCCCTGCGCGCGGGCCAGCGTCAGGATCGAATCGCGCGTGATGCCGGGCAGGATCGTGCCGGTCAGCGGCGGGGTCGCCATGCTGCCATCCTCGAACACGAAGAACACGTTCATACCGCCGAGTTCCTCGACAAAACGACGGTCGACCGCATCGAGGAACACCACCTGATCGCAGCCGTTGCGAATCGCTTCGGCCTGCGCCACCAGGCTGGTCGCGTAATTGCCGCCGCACTTCGCAGCGCCGGTGCCGCCGGGCGCGGCGCGGGTGTAATCCTGGCTGACCCAGATCGACACGGTCGGCGCGCCGCCCTTGAAATACGCGCCGACCGAGCAAGCCAGCACCATGTAGAGATATTCCGCGCTCGGCTTCACGCCGAGAAATACCTCACTCGCGATCATGAACGGGCGAAGATACAAAGACCCGCCTTCGCTCTCCGGAATCCAGTCGGCATCCACCTTGACCAGCCGCTCGATCGATTCGAGGAATAAGGCTTCCGGCAATTCCGGCATCGCCAGCCGGCGCGCAGAATTCTGGAAGCGCCGCGCATTGGCCTCGGGGCGGAACAGGGCCGTGCCACCATCGGCGAGGCGATACGCCTTCATGCCTTCGAATATCTCCTGCGCATAATGCAGCACCGAGGAGGCCGGATCCATCGACAGCGGGGCGCGCGCGGTGATTCTGGCATCGTGCCAGCCACGCTCGTCGCTGAAACGGACCATCGCCATGTGATCGGTAAAGACGCGCCCAAAGCCCGGATCGACCAGCCGCGCCGCGCGCTCGTTCGCCGCAACCGGCGTGGCATTTGGCTCATAACGGAAAGTCAGGCTGGCGTCGGCGATCATCGCGTCCTCATCTCATTGTGCCGCAATGCAAGATGTGCACGTATATGGCGGGTTGCGGACGCCTAAGGCGGATGGCAAACCGGGTCAACATGGCCTCTCCCACACCCTCAGCATCGCCGCTATTCCTCCGCGAAACCGAACTGCGTCGCGGCATGGAACTGCTCTATTTCGGCAATAGCCACCTGACGCGGGCAATCGATCGCGGGCTGGCGGCGCAGGGGTTGGGCCGCGCCCACCACCGCGCGCTGTATTTCGTCGCGCGCCAGCCCGATCTGACCGTCAGCGAATTGCTCGGTCTGCTGTCGATCACCAAGCAGTCGCTCGGACGCGTGCTGAGCGAATTGACCGATCGCGGGCTGATCGACGTGCGCCCCGGCGAGCGCGACCGACGCCAACGCCTGTTGCGGTTGTCGGCGGAAGGAACGGCGCTGGAAGGCCAATTGTTCGATGCGCTGCGGGAGCGCCTTTCCGCCGCCTATGCCAGCGCCGGGCAGGTCGCCGTTGGCGGCTTCTGGGCCGTGCTGGAAGGGCTGATCCCCGAGGAGGAACGCACGCGCGTCGAGGGCCTGCGCGACTAGCGCGCCGCCGCTGCCATCTCGGCATTGCGCCGCTCGGCTGCCGCCAGCGTCTCGCGCAACAGTGATTTCAGTGCCTCGCCCGCGTCGAGGACGTTCAGCCCCTCGCGGGTCGATCCACCCTTGCTCGCCACCTTGTCGGCCAGCGCCGCCGGACTGTCCTCCGACGCCGCCGCCATCAGCCCGGCCCCTTCGACCGTCGCCACCGCCAGCCGCTGCGCCTGATCCGCTGGCAGCCCGAGCGCCGCGCCGGCATCGGCCAGCGCATCGATGAAGCGATAGAGGAAACCCGGCCCGCTCCCTGCCATCGCCGTCACCGCATCGAACAATCGCGCCTCGGGCACCCATTCGACCAGCCCGAGCGGTGCCATCAAATCCGCCATCTCATCACGCACCGCCCCCGACGCGCTGTCCGAGTGCAGGCCGACCACCCCCTTGCCGATCCCGACCGGAAGATTGGGCATCGCGCGCACGATCGCCCCCGCGCTGAAGCGCCCGGCGAGCGTCGCCTCCTCCACCCCGGCGAGGATCGACACCAGCACCGGCACATCGGAAATCCGCGCCGCATGGTCGCGTGCGATCTCGGTCAATTGCTGCGGCTTCATGCCCAGCATCACCATGTCGGGCAGCGGACCCTCGGGCAGCTCGCGGGCCTGCCGCACGCCTTCGGGCAAAACACGATCGCCGCGATTGACAACATCGACATCGCGTCCCGCGATCACACCGGTTTCGATCCAGCGCCGCAGCATCGCGCCGCCCATGTTGCCGCAGCCGACCAGCCACAGCCGCGTGATGCTCACGCGTCCCTCATCAGGCTTCGCCCTGCGTGTCGGTCATCGCCGCCGCCAGCGCTTCCTTGGGCGTCTTGCCGCCCCACATCACGAACTGGAACACCGGATAAAAACGCTCGCACTCGTCGATCGCGGATTCGACCAGCAACTCGGCCGAGGCGAGCGACAGTGTGCCGCCATCCGCCTCGATCACCGCCGCATGACGATAGAGCAGGATGCCGCTCGACGACCACAATTCGAAATGTCCGACCCACAATTGTTCGTTGATGAGCCCGATCGCCTCGTACACCGCCAGGCGCCGTTCGTCCGTCACGCGGATGTCGGGGAAGGCGAGGAACTGCAATACGCTGTCCTCGTCCCGCCACAACGCGCGCAATTCGTAGGTCGTCCAGCTGCCCTTGACCTTGGCGATCACCTCATCATCGAGGCGCTCATGTTCCCAGCCATGCGCCTCGAAATAACTTTCGAGCATGTCGATCGGCGCGGCGTCGTCGCCGTTATCGTCCGCTTCGTCGAGCATCATGTTCCCCTCAACTCAACCCAAGGGGTGACGCGACAAGGATGGCCACGCAAGCGGGACGCGATCTGCAGATCAGAGAAAGTTGTGGAAAAGATCGCTTCAGGCCTCCGATTTCGGCGCCTTGGCAGGTTTCACGGCTTTGGCTTCAAGCGCGTCGAGCCGCGCCCGCAGCACATCGGCCTCATCACGCGCCGCCGCCGCCATCGCCTTCACCGCCTCGAATTCATCGCGCGACACGAAGTCCAGCCCGCCGATCCATTCCTTGGCCTTCGAGCGCGCGCCGGCCTCCGCCTCACGGCCCACACCGGCCAGGGTTCCGGCGGCACCGTTCACGAATTTGACGAAATCGTCGAACATCTTGTTATCGGCTTGCATCACAGGTCCTCATCAAAACTTCAGTGCATCATCTGGGTGGTGGCGGAAGACGGCACAAGGGTTGCCGCATTGGGGTTGAGCCGGTCGATCTCGAAATTGAGCGCCCCGGCATAGGCCAGCCACACCAGATACGGCAGCATCAGCCACGCCGCACCGCTGCGGATGCGCCCGAACAGTAAGGTGGTGCCAAGCGCGAGCACAAACATTAGCACGATCGCGATGAATGCGGTCGAAACCTGGTGCGCGCCGAAGAATAACGGGCTCCACACGAGATTGACGATCAGCTGTAACACGAACAGCAGGATCGCCACACCGCGCAATTTCGATCCGCGCGCATTGATGATCATCGCCAGCGACAGGCCCAGCATGATGTACAGCGCCGTCCACGCCACGCCGAACAGCCAGTCGGGCGGGGTGAAGCCCGGTTTCACCAGCATCACGTACCAGCGATTGTTCGATCCCACGGGAAACAGGCGGCTGGAGGCGAAACCGAGCAGCACGATCAACGGCACCGTCACCACCGCCCACCGCGCGAACGCCAGCCGCAATTGTTGCTTCGATGCGATTTCCCTCAAGCGTTCGCCTCCCATCCGTGATCTTTCAGCATAGAAGCAAACGCCGCGTACCGGCGCGACATAATTCTGCACGTGTGAACGGAAACGGGACGATGTTCATGCGGGCAAGGTGGCGCCGATCAAGAATTCGACATTGCCTTCCGGCCCAGTGATCGGGCTTTCGACGATACCCGCGACGATCAAGCCCCGCGCGGCGAGCCAGTCGGACACTTCGCCGCACACTCGCATATGAACGTCCGCATCGCGCACCACGCCGCCTTTCCCCACTTCCTCGCGCCCCGCCTCGAACTGCGGTTTGATCAACGCGAGCAGCCGCCCGCCGGGGCGGACAAAGCCCAGCGGCACGTCCAGCACCTTGGCGAGGCCGATAAAGCTCGCATCGCACACCACCAGATCGACGACCTCCGGAACGTGCGCCGCGGTCAGGATCCGTGCGCTGGTCTGTTCATGCACCACGACGCGCTCGTCCTGCCGCAGCTTCCACGCCAATTGGTTGGTCCCGCTGTCCACCGCATAAACGCGGATGACGCCGCGACTGAGCAGCACATCGGTAAAGCCGCCGGTAGACGACCCCACATCGATCGCCACCGCACCCGTCACATCCCAGCCGAAATGATCCAGCCCATGCGCCAGCTTGATCCCGCCACGCGAGACCCAGGGATGATCGCGCCCGCGCACGTCCAGCACGACATCGTCGGCCACCGTCTGCCCCGGTTTGTCGATCTTGCGCTCACCCGCAAACACGAGCCCGGCCATGATCAACGCCTGCGCCCGCGTGCGACTTTCCACCAGCCCGCGATCCACCAACAATTGATCGACACGCGTCTTGGCCATCGCACTTCCCTCGAGTCGCGTTTGCCCTAGCCGCTTATGACGCCTTTCGCATCCCGACAGCCGCGCCCGGCTCGGCTGCATCTGCGACGAATTTAGGGGAATGCTCGCCCAGCTTGGTGCTCTCCCGCGAAGGTGAGCGCGTTGACGGCCGATGGCCAAACCATCCCGTAAGCCACTGGATCTTTATCGGACTTAAGCCCGCGCGCCCTCCACGACCCTGGTTGCATTATGCCTGAGCGCGGTGAGCACGGTATCGACGATGGCGTCGGCGTCGAGCCTGGCGTTGGCATATTGCAGTTCGGGCTTGTCCTGGTCCTGGAACGCATCGGGCAGGCGCATCGTGCGCA
>NZ_JANYEK010000126.1 GCF_025363195.1 Sphingomonas sp. | reverse complement strand
AGCGCGGTGAATTCCTCGGCGAACTGGGGCTGCAGGAAACCGGCCTCGCCCGGGTCATCACGGCGGGCTATTCACTGCTCCAGTTGCTGACGTTCTTCACGGTCGGCCCCAAGGAAACGCGCGCCTGGACGACGCATGTCGGCGCGACCGCACCGATGGCGGCGGGCGAGATCCACAGCGATTTCGAGAAGGGCTTCATCCGCGCCGAGACGATCGCGTTCGACGATTTCGTGACGCTGGGTGGCGAAGCGCGCGCACGCGAGGGCGGCAAGCTGCGCGCCGAGGGCAAGACCTATGTCGTGCAGGACGGTGACGTGATGCACTTCCTGCACAACTGATCCGCCGGTCATCGTATCAAGCCAATGTCCGGGGCACCATTCCGGGTGGCCTGTCGACGGCCAATGTTATCGTTGCGGAGTGTCGCGGTTGCGGATCGTCACGATCGTGACGCATGGCTGGAGCGAGGACGTGTGATGCGCTGGACCCGAATTCTCGCCTTCGTCGCAAGCTGCGCGTCGCTATCCGCCTGCGCCACGTCGCCAGCCCCGCAGCTTCAGGCCGCTTCGGCGCAGGCCACCGCGCTACCGACGATCACCGGAACCGCACCTGCCGCGGCACGGATGCCGGTGACCATCCTCATCTCGATCGACGGCTTCCGCCCCGATTATCTGACGCGCGGCGTCACGCCCAATTTGTCGCGGCTCGCCCGCGACGGTGTGACCGGGCCGATGCACCCGAGCTTCCCGTCCAAGACCTTCCCCAACCATTACACGCTCGTTACCGGCCGGCGCCCCGACCATAACGGGATCGTCGCCAACAGCATGGAGGATTCCAGCCGGCCCGGCGAAACCTTCACGATGGCGACCGACGATCCCTTCTGGTGGAACGCCGCCGAGCCCTTGTGGGTGACCGCCGACAAAGCCGGGCTGCGCACCGCGACGATGTTCTGGCCCGGCTCCAATGTCGCGTTCGGCGGCACGCTGACCAAGGACGGCGACGATGGCCACAAGCAGGTCATCGGCGGCACCCGTCCCGACGACTGGGCGCAGTTCAACCAGGCGATCGACAATGTTCAACGCGTCAATGGCGTGCTCGACTGGCTGCGTCGTCCGGCGGACATCCGGCCGGTATTCGTCACGCTCTATTTCGACACCGTCGACAGCGCCGGGCACGAGACCGGGCCGGACGGTGCCAAGACGATCGCGGCGGTGGCCGAAGTCGATGCACGGATCGGCCAGTTGGTCACCGGCCTTGCGGCGATCGGCCAGCCCGCCAACCTCGTCATCGTCGCCGATCACGGCATGGCGGCGACGAGCAGCGCGCGCACGATCGCGCTCGACACCATCGCCGACCCCAAGGAGTATCGCGTCCTCGCCAGCGGCCCCTATGCCGCGCTCGAAGCGACGCCGGGGCATGCGGCGGCGCTGGAGAAACGCCTGTTCGTCAAACGCGATCATCTGCAATGCTGGCGCAAGGCCGATATTCCGGCGCGCTTCGCTTATGGTAAAAACCCGCGCGTGCCGCCCTATCTGTGTCTGGCCGACGATGGCTGGCTGGTTCAGGCGTCAGCACCGAAAAAGGCCGAGACCGGCGGCAATCACGGCTATGACAATCTAGCGCCCGACATGACCGCCCTGTTCATCGCCAACGGCCCGGCATTCGGCAGTGGACGGACGATCCCGGCGTTCGACAATGTCGATATCCAGCCGCTCGTCGCTGCCGTATTGGGTATCGATCCCGGCACGACCGATGGAAGCGATGCCACCTGGCGGCTGGCGAGAAGATAGGAGAGCGGCGCGTGCAATATTTCGAGGATATCGAGGTCGGCCGCACATCCAGCTTCGGCAGCTATCACGTGACCCGCGAGGAAGTCATAGCCTATGCGCAGAAATTCGATCCGCAGCCATTCCATCTCTCCGACGAAGCGGCCGCGCAAACGCATTTCGGGCGGTTGTCCGCGAGCGGCTGGCATACGTGCGGGATGGCGATGGCGATGGTCGTCGCCAATCTGAAGACGCAGCGTCAGGCCGGGCTGGGATCGCCAGGGGTCGATGAACTGCGCTGGCTGAAGCCGGTCTATCCCGGCGACACGCTGCGCTGCGAAACCGAGGTGATCGAAAAACGCGCGTCCCGTAGCCGCCCGGAGATGGGCAGCTATCGCAGCAGGATGCGGGTGTTCAACCAGGACGATGTGGCAGTGCTGAGCTTCACGTCGATCGGGCTGATTGCGACGCGACCCGAGGGCTGAGGATCGGACCGTTTGACGATTGGGGGCATATAGACTGATGCCCCCGGACCCCGGCTTTCGCCCGGATCCAGGGGAGGTTATCGTCAGTCTCGGCCGCGACGACCACCGCCGCGCCCGGAATTGCCGCCCTGCGGCCGGCCCTGGAACGTCCGCTGCCCAGCAGATGGGCGATTGTCGCGCTGGACTTGCGGCTGCACGGCTTGGCCCTGCTGAACCGCCTCACGGTTGCCGCGCCACTCCGGACGTCCACCGCGTTCGCTTTGGCCCTGACCACGCTGGTCCTGATAGGTTTGGCCGCGATACCCCTGCCCCTGACCCGGTCGGCCGCGATCATGGTCGAAGCCCTGCCAGTTGGCACGGCCCTGGACATCGCCCGTGGTGCGGTGATCGCCGCAACGGCCCTCCCAATAATGCCGTTGCTCGTCGTTCCAGCGATACGGTCGACGATCGCGCCCATAGACGTAATAGCCGGTGCCGGGATAATAATAGTCGCCGAACCAGCCGTACGATCCACCGCCATAATATCCTACGGGATAGCCATCATAGCCGCCGCGATAATAGCCGTCGCCATAGCCATCATAATATCCACCACCGCCATAGCCGACATTGCCGTAGCCGACGGCAAGGCCACCATAGCCATAATCGTCGACGCAACCGCCGAGGCTCGCGGCTGCAACGAGGCCGAGTGCGGCCAGCTTGATCTTCATCGGAAGCATTTCGATTCTCCTGAACGCGGAGTGCGGCATAACACGGGCCGCAGACCAGAAGAGAACGAGGGGCGGAAGGATTACGTTCCTTCCTTTGAAAGGCCGTTCCGCGCCTCGGTTCCTGAAGCGGGACGGTCCCGAACTGCTTATACTTGCAGTGACCTGACGACGCCCGTCACCCCGGAAAACGGTCGGGGTCCAATGGCCGCGCGTTCGGTAGAAGGCGGCTTCAAACGAAAAGCTTGCCGCCCGAATGGCCCCCTGGATCATGTCGGCGATGATCCCGTTCGCGCATGGACCTGCTCGTCATCCCCGCGCAGGCGGGGATCCATAACCCCACCGTCAACGATGATCGCGACTTCCGCCAATATGGATTCCCACCTGCGCGCGAATGACGATTCCATGGCTGAAGGGTATGATTACCGACCACGTTCGGGGTGATGGGACTTCGCTAAGGCGGTGCGCGTGGATATTCTGAAGTTCGGGCTCGATCTGAAGTGCGTCGTGGCAAAGCCACGCCGTCGGTCGGGCTTTGCCCGCCGGCCGTGATCGGGGCCGCGACGCGGATTAGCTTTCGCTAATCCGCTGCCCGATCAATGCTTAACGTTGCGCCAGACGTTCTGATACGCGCCATAGGCGAGGAAGCAGAAGATCAGCAGGAACAGCATCGCCGCCAGGCCGGTGGAGTGGCGGGCCTGCAACTTCGGTTCCGCAGTCCAGGTCAGGAATGCCGCAACGTCCTTCGCCATCTGGTCGACCGTCGGGCGGGTGCCATCGGTATAGGTGACCTGACCCTCGGCGGTCAGCGGCGGCGCCATCGCGATGTTGAGGTTCGCAAAATACGGGTTGTAGTGCAGACCCTTCGGCGTGGTCGCGTCGGGGAATTCCTTGAGCAGCTTGGCAGGCTGGTTCTGGAAGCCGGTGATCAACGAATAGACATAAGCCGGGCCATCGTGACGCGCCTTGGTCATCAGCGAAAGATCTGGCGGCAGCGCGTTATTGTTGGCGGCGCGGGCGGCGACTTCATTGGCGAAGGGCGACGGGAAACGATCCGACGGCACGCCCTTGCGGGTGGCGACTTCGCCCGTATCCGGGTTGATCGATGGGATGTTGTCGTAGCTCGCGGCGAAAGCCTTCACCTGGCCATCGCTATAGCCCATCGCCTTGATGTCGCGGAACGACACCAGCCGCAGCGAGTGGCAGGCCGAGCAGACTTCCTTGTAGACCTGAAGCCCGCGCTGCACCTGGCGCATGTCGAACTTGCCGAACGGGCCGTTGCTGGCCAGATCGAGTTCCCTGGGATGCAGGTGGAATTCGTGCTCCGCGGTCGCCGCCGGCGGATCCGTGATCACACCGGAGACGCTGCTGAACAGCGCAATCGCGAGGACGCCCGCAAAGGCGATCCCGACGAGCATTGCGATAAAGCGAACCATGTCGATATCCCTCTTGTTCGCTTACGCCAGCGCCGGCGCGGCCGGCACTGCACCATGTTTCGAAAGCACCGCTTCGGTGATCGAATTGGGCAGCGGCAATGGCCGTTCGGAGCGCGAGATCATCGGCAGGATGATCAGGAAATGCGCGAAATAATAGATCGCGGCGATCTGGCTGGCGATGACATAGGCAGGGTCAGCCGCCGATCCACCACAAGAGCCCAGGATCAGCACGTCGAGGACCAATACCCAGAACGCAATCCGCGCCTTGGGGCGGTAACTGTTCGAGCGCACCGGCGAACTGTCCAGCCACGGCAGGAAGAACAGCAGCAGGATCGACCCGAACATCGCCAGCACGCCCCACAGTTTCGCCGGCAGGATGAAATCCGCGGTGAAGGCGCGCAGGATTGCGTAGAATGGCCAGAAATACCATTCCGGTACGATGTGCGCAGGCGTCGAGAGCGGGTTGGCCGGAATGTAATTGTCCGGATGGCCGAGATAGTTCGGGTAGAAGAACAGCAGGCCGGCGAACACCAACAGGAAGATGCCGAGCCCGAAGCCGTCCTTCGCGGTGTAATAGGGATGGAACGGCACCGTATCCTGCTCGCCCTTCACCGCCACGCCGGTCGGGTTGTTGGACCCCGGAATGTGCAGCGCCCAGATGTGCAGGATGATGACCGCCGCGATGACGAAAGGCAGCAGATAATGCAGCGAAAAGAAGCGGTTGAGCGCCGCATCGTCCGGCGCGAAACCGCCGAGCAACCAGATGCGAATCGTATCGCCGACGCCGGGTATGGCCGAGAAGAAGCCGGTGATGACCTGCGCGCCCCAGAAGCTCATCTGGCCCCAGGGGAGAACATAGCCCATGAACGCGGTGGCCATCATCAGCAGGAAGATG
Source organism: Sphingomonas sp. (assembly GCF_025363195.1). Taxonomy (GTDB): domain Bacteria; phylum Pseudomonadota; class Alphaproteobacteria; order Sphingomonadales; family Sphingomonadaceae; genus Sphingomonas. The sequence goes on along the minus strand of NZ_JANYEK010000126.1, from coordinate 1,557 downwards.
ACGACGCCAAGCAGCCACACCATCTCGCGCGGCGCCTTGTACGACCCGTAATAGAGCCCGCGGAAGATGTGCAGGTAGATGACGATGAAGAACATCGACGCGCCGTTGGCGTGCGCATAGCGCAACATCCAGCCGCCGTTCACATCCCGCATGATATGTTCGACCGAATCGAACGCCACGGTGCCGTTGGACGCGTAGTGCATCGCCAGCACGATGCCGGTGATGATCTGGATGCCGAGCGCCGCGCCCGCGAGCACGCCGAAGTTCCAGAAATAGTTGAGGTTGCGCGGCACCGGATAGCCCGCGCCGACCGCGTTGTAGACGAGACGCGGAACGGGCAGCCGTTCGTCCATCCACTTCATGAATGGATTGGTCGGTGCGTAATGCTTGGCCCAGGGAAAGCTCATATCTGGATCCTCAACCGACGGTCACGGTCGTGTCTGACGAAAATTTATAGTCCGGCACATGCAGGTTCAGCGGCGCCGGGCCTTTGCGGATACGTGCGGCGGTATCGTAGGCCGAACCGTGGCACGGGCAGAAATATCCGCCGAACGGTCCGCGATTCTCACCCTCGCCCGCCCCAAGCGGAACGCAGCCGAGATGGGTGCAGACACCCATCGTGATCAGCCAATTCTTCTTGCCTTCCTTGGTGCGCTGCGCGAGCGTCTGCGGATCGCGCAATTCGCTCAGCGGCACCGCGTCGGCCTCGGCGATTTCCTTCGGCGTCAGGTTGCGCACGAACAGGGGCTGCTTGCGGAAACTGGTCTTGATCGCCTGGCCGGGCGTGATCTTCGAGAGATCGACCTCGGTCGTCGCCTGCGCCAGCACGTCCGCGCTCGGGTTCATCTGGTTGATGAGCGGCAGCAGGATGGTGGCACCACCGACGCCGATCCAGGCGACGGCTGCGATATTGATGAAGTCGCGCCGCCGCGGATCGGAGGCGTCCTCGTGAAACGGAACCGGGTTTTCACCGGGAGGGACAGCATTATCCACACTTGCCATGCACTTGCCCTTGTAACGTATCCAGGTAACTTATCCGGCGATTCATCGGAGCCGCATATGCGACGAGATCAGATACGCGTCCCCGATCCTCCGTTCCCGCGGAGGCTGGCGTGCTGATAGACGCGGGAGTGCGCGTTTGCCAACAGCATTTTAGCCCTGTTGTTACGGACATGCCGCCCGTGCGAATAGTTCGCAGATGCGCATAGCCCTGTACCAACCCGATATCGCCGGAAATGTCGGCGCCATTCTCCGCACCGCCGCCTGTCTCGGGCTTGGCGTCGATCTGATCGAACCGATGGGATTTGCATGGAGCGACAAGGCGCTGGCGCGATCGGGCATGGATTATGTCGCGGGCGTTGACGTGATCCGCCACGCCGATTGGGACGCCTTTGCCGGACAGATCAGTGGGCGAATCGTGCTGCTGACGACCAAAGGGGCGGTGCGGCTGCACGAGGCCGCGTTCCGGCCCGACGATGTGCTGCTGATGGGCAGCGAGGGCGCGGGCGTGCCGGACGCCGTGCACGACCGCGCCGATGTTCGCGTCGTGATCCCGAT
>NZ_JANYEK010000029.1 GCF_025363195.1 Sphingomonas sp. | reverse complement strand
GGCAAGGCGTCGAGCTGCTGCTGGTACTTCTCGCGCGCCAGCACGACGATCGATCGGCCCTCGGGCGTCTCGTCCGCGAAACTGGCGAGCAGCGCCGCCTCGGCCAGGGTCGCAGGAGACACGCCACCCACCGCGCGGAATTCGCTCGCCTGGCGGTCGCCGATCGTGATCGTGCCGGTCTTGTCGAGCAACAACACGTCGATATCGCCCGCCGCCTCGACCGCGCGCCCGGATTTCGCCAACACATTGAAGCGCACCAGCCGGTCCATGCCGGCAATGCCGATCGCCGAGAGCAACGCGGCGATCGTCGTCGGGATCAGGGTGATGAGCAACGCGGCAAGCAACGTCACCGGCACAGCGCCACCGGCATAATGCGCGAAGGCGGGCACCGTGCCGACCGCAATCAGGAAGATGATCGTCAGCCCGACGAGCAGGATGGTCAGCGCGATCTCGTTCGGCGTCTTCTGCCGCTCCGCACCCTCGACCAAAGCGATCATGCGGTCGAGAAAGCCTTGCCCCGGCTCCTGCGTCACGCGCACCCGAATACTGTCCGAAATCACCCGCGTACCAGCGGTGACGGCGGAACGATCGCCGCCCGCCTCGCGGATCACCGGCGCGCTTTCGCCCGTGATCGCCGCTTCGTTGACCGAGGCGACACCGGCGATCACCTCGCCGTCCGCCGGGATCAAATCACCCGTTTCGACCAACACGACATCGCCCTTTTCGAGCCGCGTCGCGCTGACCATGCCCCAGGCGTCGCCCACGCCGATCAGCCTTTTGGCCTGCAGATCGGCCTTGGTCGCGCGCAGCGATGCGGCCTGTGCGCGGCCCCGCCCCTCGGCCAGCGCCTCGGCAAAGGTGCCGAACAATACGGTCAGCCACAGCCAGACGATCAGCTGGATCTGGAAGCCGACGGCCAGCGGCTCGCCGCCGATCAGGAGCAGCACCGTCAGCAACGTCGCGACGATCGCGGTGGTGAACATCACCGGATTCTTGATCAACTGGCGCGGGTCGAGCTTCTTGAAGCTGTCGCCGACCGCCGGGCCGAGCAGGTTCATGGTGAAGATGGATGCAGGTGCGGACATGTCTTTCGTCCTCAGGAGAGCGTGCCGCTGATCATCGCGAGATGATCGGCGATCGGGCCAAGGGCCAGTGACGGCAGGAAGGTGAGGCCGCCGAGGATCAGGATGATCCCGACCAGCAGGCCGACCCAGAGCCGCCCGGTCGTCGGGAACGAGCCCGACGAGGGGGGAGTATATTTCTTCGCGGCGAGCGATCCGGCGATGGCCAGCATCGGCACGATCACGAAGAACCGCCCGATCCACATCGCGACCCCGAGCAGGCCGTTGTAGAACGGCGTGCCCGCGCTCAACCCGGCGAACGCCGACCCATTGTTCCCGACTGCGCTAGACAGCGCATACAGGATCTCGCTGAAGCCGTGCGGCCCCTTGTTGAGCGGCCCCGCCAGCCCGCCGGGCAACACCGCCGCCAGCGCCGTCCCGCCCAGGATCATCAACGGGAGCACGGCGATGGCCAGCACCGCGAACTTCACCTCGCGCCCTTCGATCTTCTTGCCGACATATTCCGGCGTGCGCCCGACCATCAGCCCGGCGACGAACACTGCAAGCAGAGCGAACAGCAAGAAGCCGTAGATTCCTGCACCCACGCCGCCGACGACGACCTCGCCCAATTGAATGTTGATCAGCGGGATCATCCCGCCGAGTGCGGTGAAGCTGTCATGCATCGCATTCACCGCGCCGCACGACGCATCGGTGGTGACGACCGCGAACAACGCGGATGCGGCGATGCCGAAGCGTACCTCCTTGCCCTCCATATTGCCGCCCGCGACGCCGATATGGTGCAGCACCGGGTTGCCCGCCGCTTCCTGCCAATAGGCGACCGACGTACCGGCGAGGAACAGCAATGTCATCGCCGCCAGGATCGCCCAGCCTTGCTTGGTGTTGCCCACCGCCTTGCCGAAGCACCAGGTCAGCCCGAAGCCGATCACGAAGATCGACAGCATCTGGATCAGGTTGGTCATCGCGGTCGGGTTTTCGAACGGATGCGCGCTGTTGGCGTTGAAGAAGCCGCCGCCATTGGTGCCGAGCATCTTGATCGCTTCCTGGCTCGCGACGGGCCCAAGCGCGATCGTCTGCTTGATGCCCTCCAGCGTAGTCACATCGACCGACTGGGCGAGCGTCTGCGGCACGCCGCTGGCGATCAGGTACACGCCGTAAAGGATCGAGATGGGCAGCAGCAAATACAGCGTGACGCGCGTCGTATCGGCCCAAAAATTGCCCACCGTCTTGCTCTCGCGCCGCGCGAACCCGCGGAACAGGGCAAACGCCAGCGCGATGCCGGTCGCGGCACTCAGAAAGTTATGGATCGTCAGCCCGAACATCTGGCTGAAGTTCGACAGTGCGACCTCGCCCGAATACCATTGCCAATCGGTGTTGGTGGTGAAGCTGATCGCGACGTTCATCGCTCCGTCCGGCGCGATTCCCGCCAGCCCGCGAGGGTTCATCGGTAACACGCCCTGCAATCGCAGCACCGCATAGGTGAGCAGCAGCAGCGCGAGGTTGAACACCAGCATGTGCACGGCATAACGCCGCCAGCCCTGCTCGGCGTTCGGATCGATCCCGGCGAATTTGTAGAAGCCTGTCTCGATCGGCCCCAGCACGCGGTGCAGCGGCGTGCGCCGCCCCTCGTACAAGGCGAACAGCCACACCCCCATCGGCTTGGCCAACGCCCACAATATGATGGTGAAAAGGGCGATCAGCGCCCAGCCCTGAAAGGTCATGACCCGGCCCGATTCAGAATCGCTCGGGC
>NZ_JANYEK010000028.1 GCF_025363195.1 Sphingomonas sp. | reverse complement strand
GGCCGGGGTCCAGTTGCCAAGGTTTTGGTTGGCAGTGGAATCCCTGGGCTACGACCTTCCGTGCAACTGGACCCCGGCCTTCGCCGGGGAAGTATCCTCGTTGGAATGATGAGTACCAAACACGTTCCCCTTAGCAATCGCAGTCGACCATAAGGCCATTGGCTATCATCACCGAATCCGCGCCCGCCAAGATCAACCTCGCGCTTCACGTCCGCGCGCGTCGGGCGGATGGGTATCACGAGATCGAAACCCTCTTCGCCTTTCTCCGCGATGGCGACGAAATCCGCGTCTCGCCCGGCCCGGCGAGCTTCAGGATCGACGGTCCGTTCGCCGCCGGATTGGCGACAGAGGGTGATAATCTCGTCACACGCGCTGTTACATCCTTCAGCCAAGCCTTTGGTATTGAACAACCCTATACTATCGCGCTGACCAAAAACCTGCCGATCGCCTCGGGTATCGCCGGCGGCTCGGCGGACGCGGCGGCCACACTCCGCGCGCTCGCCCGGCTGAACGATATCCCGCTTGACGATCCGCGCCTGTTCGCTTGCGCCGATGGCCTCGGCTCCGATGTTCCCGCCTGCCTGCTCGGGCGCAGCGCGATCGGGACGGGTAGGGGAGAACAACTTGCTCCCCGGGATGGATTGACCGGCACGCCGGTCCTGCTGGTCAATCCCGGTGTCGCCGTCTCTACCGCCGCCGTATTCGAGGGATGGGATGGTCGGGATGCAGGTCTGATCGGTGAGGGTTCGTTGCTCGACCTGGCCTTGGCGGGCCGCAACGATCTCGAGCCGCCGGCCCGCGTGGTCGCGCCGGTCATCGACGAGGTGCTGGAGACGTTGAGGGAGGGCATGCCAGTTCTCGCCCGTATGTCCGGCTCGGGCGCGACCTGTTTCGCACTTTATGCCAGCGAAAGTGATCGCACGCGCGCGGCGGCGGCGATCCGCGCGCACGATCCGGCCTGGTGGTGTCTCGAATCGGCACTCGCGTAACGCTTTTCCGTTCCGCATCGGGACGGCGTGGAAATCGTTAACCTTTCAGACGGGCACAAATCCTGAACTGGCCCCGCTCTTGCTGAGTGTCTCGCCGAACGGGTCCGCCGCCTTTGAGCGCCGCGTCCGCTGATGATCCACGCCGGCCTGATGAGCCCCGTGCGTCGTCGAACGCAAAGGGGCGACGAGCGCAAGTTCGTCGCCCTTTTCGCCGATATGGCGCAACACACTTGCGCAAACGGGGCATCCCGCGACATAGACGCTGCCTATGTCCAACCGTTTCGATAAAACCACTCTTCCAAGCCGCCACGTCTCGGTCGGCCCGGAGCGCGCACCGCATCGCAGTTATTATTACGCGATGGGCCTGAGCGAGGAGGAGATTGCACGACCGTTCGTCGGACTCGCCAGCGCCGGCAATGACAGCGCACCCTGCAACACGCGGCTCGATGCGCAGGCCGATGCCGCGCGCGAGGGCGTGATCCAGGGCGGTGGCATGCCGCGCCGCTTCAACACTATCACCGTCACGGACGGCATCGCGATGGGTCATCAAGGGATGAAATCCTCGCTGGTCAGCCGCGAGGTGATCGCCGATTCGGTCGAACTCAGCGTGCGCGGCCATTGCTACGACGCGCTCGTCACCTTCGCCGGCTGCGACAAATCGCTGCCCGGCATGATGATGGCGATGCTGCGCCTCAACGTGCCGAGCATCTTCGTCTATGGCGGATCGATCCTGCCCGGTCGGTTCCACGACAAGGACGTGACGGTCGTCGACGTGTTCGAGATCGTCGGTCGCTATGCCGCCGGAACCTGCCCGATCGAGGAGGTCCATGCACTGGAAAAGGTCGCCTGTCCCGGCCACGGCGCGTGCGGCGGCCAGTTCACCGCCAATACGATGGCCTGCGTTGCCGAAGCCATCGGGCTGTCGTTGCCCAACAGCAATATGACGCCGGCCCCGTATAGTACGCGTGAACAGATCGCCGTCGCAGCGGGCGCACAGGTGATGGAGTTGATCGCCGCCAATATCCGCCCGCGTGATATCTGCACGCGCGCAGCGTTCATCAACGCCGCGCGCGTCGTCGCGGCTACGGGCGGCTCGACCAACGGCGCGCTGCACCTGCCGGCAATGGCACATGAAGCAGGCATCGAATTCGACCTGTTCGACGTAGCCGACGCCTTCAAATCAACGCCTTACATCGCAGATCTCAAACCCGGCGGAAAGTACGTCGCCAAGGATATGTACGAGGCTGGTGGCGTCTACATGCTGATGAAGACGATGTTGGCGAACGATCTGCTCGACGGCAATTGCCTGACCGTCACCGGCAAGACGCTGGGGGAAAATATCGACAAGGTGACGTGGAATCCCGACCAGAAGGTGATCTACGACGTGAAGACGCCGATCACCCCGACCGGCGGCGTCGTCGGCCTGCGCGGGTCGCTCGCACCCGATGGCGCGATCGTGAAGGTCGCCGGCATGCACCGTTTGCAATTCGAAGGCCCGGCGCGCGTGTTCGAGTGCGAGGAAGACACGTTCGCGGCGGTCGAAAAGCGCGAGATCGTCGAGGGGCAGGTGATCGTCATCCGCTACGAGGGGCCCAAGGGTGGCCCCGGCATGCGCGAGATGCTGTCCACCACCGCCGCGCTATATGGCCTGGGTTTGGGCGAAAAGGTCGCGTTGGTGACCGACGGGCGCTTCTCTGGCGGAACGCGCGGGTTCTGCATCGGCCATGTCGGGCCCGAAGCGGCGGATTGTGGCCCGATCGCGCTGGTCGAGGATGGCGACATCATCCGCATCGACGCCGAGGCGGGGACGATCGACCTCGACGTACCGGAGGACGTGCTGGCCGAGCGGCGTTCCAGGTGGCGCTCCCGCAGCACCGACTATCAATCGGGCGCGCTATGGCGCTATGCGCAGAACGTTGGCCCGGCGTACAAGGGTGCCGTCACCCACCCCGGAGCGCGCGCCGAAACCCATGTCTACGCGGATATCTAGCGCGACATTGCTGACCTTGCTGCTTGCCCCATTGGGGGCTTGTGGCCAGGCGAAGACCGAGAATAACCCGCAGACGACTCCAGAGACCGCCCGGCCTAAACCCGCCGTGGAACTGATCGAATGCGCCCATGCACGCGCCGCATTGGCACGTGATTGCTTGGTCGATCGCCAGAGCGGCGGCGATGGCCTGATCCTGACCGTGCGACATCCCGACGGCGCGTTCCGCCGCCTGGCCACGACGAACGACGGGCGGGGAGTGATATCCGCAGACGGTGCGGAGCAGGCGGTCGTTAGTGTAGTGGGCGATGGACAGATCGACGTTGCGCTCGGCGGAGATCTTTACCGGCTGCCCGCGACGATTGGGGCAGGTCCACCCACAAGGAAGACGCCGTGACGCCACTCGCCGGCCAGCCGATCCTGACCGCCAAGCAGATGCGGGCGGCGGAAGATGCGGCGATTGCGAACGGCGCGACGGTCGAAAGCCTGATGGCGCGCGCAGGGCAGGAAATCGCAACCGTGGTTCGCCGACTTGCGGGCGCGTTGCCGATCCTGATCCTGTGCGGGCCGGGTAAAAATGGCGGCGACGGCTATGTCGCCGCACGGATTTTGCGAACGGCGGGGCTGGATGTGCGTGTCGCGGCGCTGGCCGATCCGAAGACCGATGCGGCCAAGGCAGCGAGGACGGACTGGGCTGGCCCGGTCGAGGATTATGCCAGCGCCGAACCCGCCCCCATCTTGGTCGATGCCGTGTTCGGCACCGGTCTGACGCATGATTTGGAAGCCTCGGCCAGCCGCAAGCTTTCGATGCTGGTCGGCTCCGCACAGCTGGCGATTGCGGTCGATCTGCCCAGCGGTGTCGCAACCGACGACGGCAAAACGCTGGGCGATGTGCCCTTTTTCCATCTCACCCTCGCGCTCGGGGCGGTCAAGCCGTCACACCTGCTTCAGCCCGCCGCACGCCATTGCGGCGCCGTCCGGGTGCTCGACATCGGCGTGGCCAACCAGCCGGACGCTTATGTCCTGACACGCCCCGCATTGCCGGAGCCCGGCCCCGATGCGCACAAATATATTCGGGGCATGGTCGCGGTGGTCGGCGGCGCGATGCCCGGCGCGGCCCGGCTCGCCAGCATCGCCGCGATGCGGGCCGGGGCCGGCTATGTCCTGCTGCTCGCCGACACCCCCGGCCCACCGGATGCTGTGGTCCACATGCCATTCTCCGATCACGCCATCGCCGATCCGCGCATCGGTGCGCTGTTGGTCGGGCCCGGCCTGGGCCGAGACGACGGCGCGAAACGTAAACTCCAGGCGGCACTCGCCACGTCGCACCCGTTGGTGATCGATGGCGATGCGCTCCATCTGCTCGCCCTCGCCGATATCGCCGGGCGCGAGACTCCGGTCATCCTGACCCCCCATGCCGGCGAATTCGACGCGGTGTTCGGCCCATCGAATGCGAGCAAGATCGATCGCGCCCGCGCCGCCGCCATCAGATCCGGGGCCATCCTGGTCTTCAAGGGTGCCGATACCGTCATCGCCGCGCCGGACGGTCGGGTGCGCGTGGCGCAGGCCGGCAGTTCGTGGCTCTCCACCGCCGGAACCGGCGATGTACTGGCCGGCGCGATCGCCGCTGTCCTGTCCGCCGGGCTGGACCCGCTGGACGCCGCCGCCGCCGGAGTATGGCTGCACGCAGACGCCGCGCGCCGCCTCGGCCCCGCCTTTATCGCCGACGATTTGGCGCTGGCGTTGACCGCGGCTAGGGCGTCGGCATGACTGACACGATCCTCCGCGTCGCCGCGCGCGGCGAAGGCATTACCGCCGATGGCCGCCATGCTCCGCTCGCGGCCCCCGGCGACACGCTGACCGCCGCGTTAGAGGTGATCCCTGGCCCGCATCACCAGTCTCCGCCATGCGACCACTTCCCGACTTGTGGCGGGTGCCAGCTCCAGCATCTCGACGACGAGAGCTATGCTCAGTTCATCATCGATCGCATCGCCGGTGCGCTCGCTGCGCACGATCTGGTCGCCGATATCCGTGCCCCCAAACTCTCGCCCCCGAAAAGCCGACGTCGCGCCGCGTTGCAGGCTGAGATGAAGAACGGCAAGGTGCAGATCGGGTTCAGCGAAAATGCCAGCCATACATTGGTCGATATCCACGAATGCTGGATCCTGACGCCAGAATTGTTTGCCGTCATCGCGCCTTTGCGCGGCTTGCTCGCAAAGTTTCTGAAGAAGAACCGCCGTGCTCGGCTGCATCTCACGCAGGCGGATCAAGGGATCGACCTGCTGGTCGAGGGCATCGAGGCGGAAGGGCTCGATGCCGCCGAGGCAATCAGCGAATTCTGCCAGCAACACGGCGTGGCGCGCTTCGCGATCGACAGCGGGCTGGGGCCGGAAGTGCGCTGGGAGCCCGAACCGGTCACCATCACGCTCAGCGGCGTGGCAGTGTCGTTACCGACCGCATCCTTCCTGCAGGCGACCCGTGAGGGGGAGGCCGCATTGATCGCGGCGGTGCGCGAGGGTGTGGGTAAGGCCGCAACGATTGCCGACCTGTTCGCCGGGCTCGGTACGTTCACCTTCGCGCTGCCGGGCAAGATCTATGCGGGGGAGGCCGCGCGCGAGGCGATCCTTTCGCTCAAATCCGCTGCGGCGCGCGCGGGACGAACGATCTTCGCCGACCATCGCGATCTCTATCGGCGTGCGTTGACGACGGCCGAACTCGATCGCTTTGCCGCGGTGATTCTCGATCCGCCCAGGGCGGGTGCGCGGGAGCAGGCCGTGTTAGCCGCGCCTTCGAAGGTGCCATCGCTGATCTATGTTTCTTGCAATCCCAGCAGCTTTGCCCGCGATGCACAGATCCTGTGCGATGGCGGCTACACGCTCGACTGGATCCAGCCGGTCGGACAATTCCGCTGGTCCACCCATGTCGAGCTGGCGGCCAAGTTCAGTCGGGCCGTTTAGGCCGGGAGAATCCATCTGCGACCGTCACTTCGGGATCAAGTCCGGGTGAGGGCGGGGCAGGTTCCGGATAATCCGCGCCGATGAAGAACAACCCGTCCGGCGGTGCGTTCAACCCCAGCCGCGTGCGATCCCGCGCCGCCAGCGCGTCCGTCATGTCATCCGGCGACCATTTGCCCTGCCCGACCAGCGCGAGGCACCCGACCATCGATCGCACCTGGTGATGCAGGAACGACCGCGCCGAAGCGAATATGCTGATCTGGTCGCCCCTGATGGTGTTCGTGCGCACCACATCCAGCCGGTCGAGCGTGCGCAGTGGGCTGTCGGCCTGGCAATGCGCCGAGCGGAAGGTGGTGAAGTCATGCCGGCCGATGAGGCGGGCCGCTCCCCTGGCCATCGCGTCGGAATCCAGTTCCCGTGGTATGCGCCATGCGAGTCCGCGTTCCCACGTCAGGGGTGCACGTCGCAGGACGATGCGATATTCGTACCGCCGCCCGAGGCAGGAAAACCGCGCGTGCCAATCTTCCGGAACGGCGACGCAATCGAGGATCGCCACCGGCGCGGGCCGGATCCTTGCGTTGATCGCCTCCATCAGCCGGAACGGCGTGATCTCGCGCGCGACATCGACATGCGCGCGCATCGCGGTGGCATGGACCCCGGCATCGGTACGCCCCGCCGCATGCACCGCGACAGCTTCACCGGTCACCGCGAAGATCGCCGCTTCGATCGCCGCCTGAACACTGGGCGACGCGGTCTGCCGTTGCCACCCGGAAAAGGGTCGCCCGTCATATTCCACGGTCAGCGCGAACCGCGTCAAAGCTGTGTGCCCACCGGGATGGAGAAACCGCGCAAAAACTCTTCCGCCGTCATGACGCCACGTCCCGCGCGTTGCAGCAAGATCGGGCGGATGACCCCGTCGCCGCACTGGATGGCGAGCCCTTCATCCACCACCGATCCGTGTCGCTGCCCGAATGCGAGCTTTTTGTCGGGATCCGCGCTTGCCGCCAGCACCCGAACGCGCTCGCCCTGCACCTCGAACCAGGCGCCGGGAGGATTGAACCCGCGCACCTGCCGCTCGACCTCCACGGCACGCTTCGAAAAATCGAGCCGAGTCTCGGCTTTGTCGATCTTCGGCGCGTAGGTAATACCCTCTGCTGGCTGGGCAATGGCGGGGTAGGCCGCAATATCCGCCAGCACATCCACCATCAGCCGCGCGCCCATCGCGCTCAGCTCGTCCGTCAGGTCGCCGGCCGTCTTGGCGGCGATCGGCGTCCGCCCCTCCAGCCGCACCGGCCCGGTGTCGAGCCCGATCTCCATCTGCATGATCCCGACACCGGTCGCGTCATCCCCGGCCAAAATGGCCCGCTGGATCGGTGCCGCCCCTCGCCAACGCGGCAGCAGCGAGGCATGGACATTGAGGCACCCAAGGCGTGGAGCCTCCAGCACGGCACGCGGCAGGATCAATCCATACGCCGCAACCACCGCGACATCCGCCCTCAACGCCGCGAATTCGGTCTGCGCGTCGGGGTCGCGCAACGATACCGGTGTCCGCACTGCGATCCCCAGCGTCTCCGCTCGCATCTGGACGGGGGAGGATGTCACCGTTTTGCCGCGACCGCTGCGACGTGCCGGCTGGCTGTAGGCCGCGACGACGTCATGCCCCGCATCAACCAGAGCCTGCAGCACCGGCACCGAGAATTCCGGCGTTCCCATGAAGATTATGCGCATGCCGCATGCTCTGGCCGCTTGGCATTCCCCTGCGCAACCCCCTATCTGTTCCATCATGGCCTCTCCCGAAATCGAAGCGCTCACCCAGGCCCTTGCGCGCCTCCCCGGCCTCGGCCCGCGTTCTGCGCGTCGCGCGGTATTGCACCTGCTCAAGAAGCGCGAGACGGCGCTCGCCCCGCTGCTCGTCGCACTGAGCGCGGTCGAAGATAATCTCGCAACCTGTTCGACTTGCGGCAATATCGACACGACCAATCCCTGCGCGATCTGCGCGGACCATCGCCGTGATGCCCGCGCCCTGTGCGTGGTGGAGGAGGTGGCCGATCTCTGGGCGCTGGAACGATCGCGCCTGTTTCCCGGGCGCTTCCACGTTCTGGGCGGGCGACTCTCCGCGCTGGAGGGCGTGCGGCCAGAAGATCTGGCGATCGATTCGCTGGTTCGCCGGGTCGAGGCGGGCGGCGTGGACGAGGTCGTGCTGGCGATGAACGCCACGCTGGAGGGCCAGACCACCGCGCATTATATCGCCGAACGCATCGAGCGGTTCCCGGTGCGCGTCACGCAGCTCGCGCATGGCCTGCCGGTCGGCGGCGAACTGGATTATCTCGACGAGGGCACTCTGGCACAGGCACTGAGAGCACGACGCCCGGTCTCCTGAATTCGCCAGGGCAGGCTCAATTGGTTCCCCGCAGACACCCAGCCGCGGATAAACGGAGGAGGAACTTGACGCACTGCGCGGGCTTTTCTAGCGCGAACCCATGGCCATCCTAGAAATCCTCGAAGTTCCGCATCCCGGTCTGCGCGCCGTCGCCAAGCCCGTGGCCGACGTGGACGACGCCGTCCGCACGATCGTCTCCGATATGTTCGACACGATGTATGACGCCCGCGGCATCGGCCTCGCTGCGACCCAGGTCGCGATCGAACAGCGCATCGTCGTCATCGACCTGCAGGAACCCGAAAACGAGGAGAAGGACGCGAAGCCCGTCCGCGTGCCACACGTCTTCATCAACCCCGAAATCGTTGCGCTGAGCGAAGATTACGCCAGCTATAACGAAGGTTGCCTGTCGATTCCCGAGCAATATGCCGAGGTCGAGCGCCCGGCGCGCTGCACGATCACATGGCTGGACGACAAGGGCACTGCTCACGAGGCTGAATTTGATGGCCTGATGGCCACCGCGATCCAGCATGAAATCGATCATCTGAACGGCGTGCTGTTCACCGATCATATCTCGAAACTGAAGCGCGACATGTTGATGAAGAAGCTCGCCAAGCAGCGCAAGGCGGGGTGAACCGCGCCGGATGCAGCATCTCCGCCAGCGCCGGAGTGACGGGAATGGCCGTCAAAACAATCCTTCGATTTCTCCGTCCGCACCAAACCTGATCGCCTCCGCCGCCGGAACGCGCGGCAGCCCCGGCATGGTCATGATCTCACCGCAGATCGCCACCACGAAACCGGCGCCCGCGCTCAGCCGCACCTCGCGCACCGGCACGACATGTCCGGTCGGCGCCCCCAATTTCGCCGGGTCGGTCGAAAAACTATACTGCGTCTTCGCCATGCAGACGGGCAGGGCACCGTATCCCGCTTTCTCCCAGCGCTCCAATTGGGCATGCACGCCCGGATCGGCGATCGCTTCCTCCGCCCGGTAGACCCGCGTCGCGACGGTGTTGATCTTCTCGAACAGCGACAGCCCGTCATCGTATAGCGGCGCGAATTGCGCGGCACCGTGGTCGCACAATTCGGCAACTTTCTCCGCAAGCGGTACCGCACCATCGCCGCCATCGGCCCAATGCGTGCAGAGTACCGCCTCGGAACCCTGCGCCGCCGCAATCTCGCGGATCACGTCCAGTTCGGCCGCGCTGTCGCCATCGAAGCGGTTGATCGCCACCACGACCGGCACGCCGAACATCCGCACATTCTCGATATGCCGCGCCAGATTGACGCCACCACGCCGCACCGCCGCCACATCCTCGGCACCCAGCGCATTCTTGGCGACGCCGCCATTCATCTTCAGCGCGCGCACCGTCGCGACGATCACGGCCGCCGCTGGCTTCAGCCCCGACTGACGGCACTTGATATCGAAGAACTTCTCCGCGCCCAGATCCGCACCGAATCCCGCTTCGGTCACGACATAATCGCCCAGCGCCAGCGCCGTGCGCGTCGCTATCACCGAATTGCAGCCATGGGCGATATTGGCGAATGGCCCGCCATGTACGAACGCCGGATTACCCTCCAGCGTCTGGACGAGGTTCGGCTTGATCGCCTGCGCCAGCAACACCGCCATCGCGCCGTCCGCCTTCAGGTCACGCGCCATGATCGGTCGCCGGTCTCGCGTATAGGCCACGACGATCCTTCCCAGCCGCGCTTCGAGATCGTGCAGATCGGTCGCCAGGCACAGGATCGCCATCACCTCGGACGCAACGGTGATGTCGAACCCGCTTTCGCGCGGATAGCCGTTGGCCGGCCCACCCAGCGATTGCGTGATCTCGCGCAACGCCCGGTCATTCATGTCCAGCACCCGCCGCCACACGATCCGCCGCACGTCAATGCCGAGCGCATTGCCCCAGTGGACATGGTTGTCGATCATCGCCGCGAGCAGGTTGTGGGCGCTGGTAATCGCGTGGAAATCGCCGGTGAAATGGAGGTTGATATCCTCCATCGGTGCGACCTGCGCATAACCGCCGCCCGCCGCGCCGCCCTTGGTGCCGAAACATGGGCCCAGCGACGGCTCGCGCAGGCACAACACCGTTTGCCGCCCGACCCGGTTGAGCGCATCCGCCAGCCCGACGGAGGTGGTCGATTTACCTTCGCCCGCGGGAGTCGGGTTGATCGCCGTGACCAGGATCAGCTTGCCCTGTTTACCCGTGGCGGGAACGCGCGACAGATCGATCTTGGCCTTGAAATGGCCGTAGGGTTCCACCGCATCCGGGGGGATCGACAGCTTGGCGGCGATCTCGCCGATCGGCTGGAGGCGGGCGGCGCGCGAGATTTCGATGTCTGACAGCATGGCATCACGTCGTAACGGTGGAAAACCGCGCCGCAAGCCGGGATCGAAGGATTTTTCATCTGTCCTACACCCGGTGTTCAATCTATGTTCCGGTGATGTCAGCGTTCATCCGTCCCGCCTCCTCCCCCAGCCCAATGCCCCGCTATGCCGATGACTCACGCCATCGTGTCAACATTCGCGGGACCATTGCCCGTCAAGACTCGGCTGGCGCGTCAACGTTGATAACATTCGCGGGGCTATTGTGATGGAAATGCTCGCCGCGGCGCTCGTCGCGATCATCGTCGGGCTGGCGATCGGCTGGCTGGTCGGCAACCGCACCGCCGCGCAAGCCCGGGTCGAACGCGATGCCCGCACCGAGGAGTTCAAGCGCGCGATCGTCGATCTCGCCGCGGCGGAAGAGCGCGCTCGCGCCGCTGCCGAACAGCTCGATGGGCTTGAGGGTATTCGGGACGAGCGCGACGTCGCCCGGCTCGAGAACGTCCAGCTCAAGACTCATTCCGCTGCGTTCGAAGCGCGCATGATCCAGCAGCGCGAAGATAACGAGGCCCGGCTGATCGAACAGCGCGACACGCACAATGCCCGCATGCTGGAGTTGCGCGAGGCGAAGGACGTGATGGCCGCACAGTTTAGCGACGTCGCGGGCAAGCTGCTCACCGAGGCGCAGAGCAATTTCCTCAAGCGCGCCGACGAACGCTTCAAGCAATCGGAGGAAACCGCCGGGCAGAACCTCAAGTCGATGCTCCAGCCGGTGAGCGATCGGCTGCTGAAGTATGAGGAAGCGGTCGGCAAGGTCGAGAATGAGCGCAAAGGTGCGTTCAGCGAACTCAAGGGCCAGATCGAACAGATGCGCATCGGCCAGGAAAAGGTTTCGACCGAAGCCGCCAAGCTCGTCAACAGTCTGCGCAACGCGCCCAAATCACGCGGTCGCTGGGGCGAGCAACAGCTAAAAAATGTCCTGGAATCCTGTGGCTTGTCCGAACATACCGATTTCCAGACCGAGGTCAGCATTTCGGGCGGGGATGAGGGCGGGCGGTTGCGCCCCGACGCGATCGTCACCGTACCGGGCGGCCGCAGTCTGGTGATCGACGCCAAGGTCTCGCTCAACGCCTATCAGGATGCATTCGGCGCGGTCGACGAGGCCGAGCGGGCAAAGGGGCTGGCGCTGCACGCGGCATCGATGAAGGCGCATATCAACGGCCTGGGTAACAAGGCCTATTGGAGCCAGTTCGCCGACGCGCCGGATTATGTCATCATGTTCGTGCCTGGGGAACATTTCCTGTCCGCCGCATTGGAACAAGAACCTGGCCTGTGGGACTTTGCGTTCGAGAAGCGCGTGTTGCTGGCGACGCCGACCAACCTGATCGCCATCGCCCGCACCGTATCAGCCGTGTGGCGGCAGGAACGGCTCGCCAAGGAAGCGCGCCAGATCGGCGAATTGGGCAAGGAACTCTATGACCGCCTCGCCAAGGCAGCCGGGGATCTGCGCAAGGTCGGCGGCGGGCTGACCTCGGCGGTCAACAATTACAATACCTTCGTCTCGAGTTTCGAAAGTCGGACATTGGTTACGGCGCGCAAGCTCAAGGATCTCAATATCGAGCCCGGCGCCCGCGAAATCGAGGCGATGCAGCCGGTCGAGGCATTGGCGCGCTATGGGGATGGGCCAGCACTCGAAGAGATTAGGGACGAGGCGGCGGAATGACGGGGCGGATCAAGCTCGTCGCTGCGCCAGCACCTCATAGGCCATCACCGCCGTCGCCACCGCGGCATTCAGGCTGTCGGCCTTGCCCAGCATCGGCAATTTGACCAGCAGGTCGCATTCCGCCGCCATTTCCGGCGGCATGCCCTGCGCCTCGTTGCCGGTGAGCAGGAAGGTCGGCGTATCGTATTTGGCCGCACGATAGTCGTTTTCGGTGTCGAGGCTGAGGCCGACCAACTGACCGGGGCCGGAGCGCAGCCATGGCAGGAACTCGCTCCATTCGGCCATCACCACCGGCACCGTGAACAGCGCGCCCATGCTGGCGCGCACCGCCTCGACCGAGAAGGGGTCGACGCACTCACCGATCAGGATCAGCCCGCCCGCGCCGACCGCGTCTCCGGTGCGCAGGATCGTACCGAGATTACCCGGATCGCGCAGCCGCTCGGCGACCAGCCAGATGTCGGCGGAGGTCCGGTCAAGCACCTTCAGCGCGCCGGCGAATTCGGCGAACACGCCGACCACTGCCTGCGGATTGTCCTTGCCGGAAAGCTTGGAGAGGATATCCGGCACCGTCTCGATCGCCTGACCGCCGCTATCCTCGACATCGAAGATAAGCGTGCGGACCAGCGGATGCCCGGCACCTTCCCGGGAATAGAACAGATATTCGGGGATGCGCCCATTTTCGCGCGCCTCGGTCAAGATGCGCAGACCCTCGGCGAGGAACAGCCCTTCAGCGCGACGGTGTTTCTTCTCGCGCAGCGAACGGATTCGCTTGATGAGCGGGTTCGAATAAGCGGTGATTTCGCGGGGCATTCCGCTCACATGCCCTCCCCCGACCCCTCCCGCAAGCGGGAGGGGGGAAGAAGGTCAGTCTTCCCCGAACTTCGCCTCGACCAGTTCGCACAGTGCACCGACCGCCGCTTCGTCGCCTTCACCGTCGGCGGAGATGATGATCGAGTCGCCCATGGCTGCGCCGAGCATCATCAACCCCATGATCGATGTGCCGGTGACGGAACCAGCGCCGTCTTTTTCGACCGTCACCTCGATCGGCTGGCTGGAGGCAAGCGTTACGAACTTTGCGCTGGCACGGGCGTGCAGGCCGCGCTTGTTGGTAATGAGGACGGTGCGCTGGACCGGCATCAGGCCGCTGCCTCGCCGAGCACTTCGGAGGCGACGGTGATGTATTTCCGCCCGGCCTCGCGCGCGGCGGCGACGGCATCGACGACTTTCATCTTCGAGCGCGCCGAGCCCAGACGGATCAGCATTGGCAGGTTGATGCCCGCAATCACCTCGAACCGGCCCTTTTCCATCAGCGAGATGGCGAGGTTGGACGGGGTTCCGCCGAACAGGTCGGTCAGCAGGATCACGCCTTGCCCGGCGTCGACGTCGTTAATGGCATCGGCGATATCCTTGCGCCGCGCCTCCATGTCATCCTCGGGGCCGATCGCGATCGTCGCGATGCGCTCCTGCTTGCCCACGACGTGTTCCATCGCGGTCACGAACTCCTCGGCAAGGCGTCCATGCGTCACCAGAACCAGGCCGATCATTCCAATTGCGTTCCACTGCCAGTGCCGTCTGCCGGGGCGCCCTCCAGACTGTCCTGGGACGCGGCGGCAAGATCACGATGCGTGACCGTGGGCGAAAAACCCTCCGCACGCAACCGCCGCGCCACCCGATCGGTGACGTGAACGGAGCGGTGTCTCCCCCCGGTACAGCCGAACGCGACGGTGACGTACGATTTTCCCTCCGCCTTGTAGCGCGGAAGCAACAGCAGCAGCAGCGATTCGATCTGCGCCATGGCGGCATCGTAGGCGGGATCGTCCGCAATATAGGTGCTGACCTCCTCGTCCAGCCCGGTGCCGGGACGCAGAGCCGGCACCCAGTGCGGGTTGCGCAGGAATCGCATGTCGAACACCAGGTCGGCGTTGCGCGGCAGCCCACGTGCGAAGCCGAATGAGGTCACCGAAAGGGTAGGGGACCCTTGCCGCCCGCCGGAAAACGTCTCGCGGACCTGTTGGGCAAGCTGATTGGCGGTAAGATCGGTGGTGTCGATCAGCCGGTTGGCCCAGTCGCGCAACGGCGCCAACAGTTCCCGTTCGCGCGCGATGCCGTCGCTCGCCGGGCGATCGAGGGCCAGGGGATGCCGCCGCCGTGTCTCGGAATAGCGACGCTCCAGTTCGGCGCCGGAACAATCGAGGAACAAAGTCCCGATATCGTGACCATGTCGCTGGCGGAGCGTATTGATCCGCTGGACGATCCGATCCGGGTCGAAATCGCGGGTGCGCGCGCCGATGCCGATGGCGAGCGGTTTATTGTCACCCTCAGAGCCCTCGGGCAACGCCGCGCTCAGCAAGCGATCGAGCAGCAACAGCGGCAGATTGTCGACCACTTCCCACCCCAGATCTTCCAGCGTGCGTAAAACGGTGGATTTGCCCGCACCGGACAGGCCCGTGACGAGCAGGATATTCTTCGGGTCCGCCATCAGCCGAGTTGCCACTTCAATGCGAGTTCAACCTTGATCGGGGCCGACGCCTCGTGCGGATTGATCGTAACCTCGGGGATCGCGATTCCGGCGATACAGCGTTCGACCTGGGTCAGCGGCAGGCGCTCGATCTCGTCGGTCAGGCGCACGATCAGCGCGACGGTCGATCCATCGGCGTGCGGCATCGGCAGTATGCCGAGCCCGCGCACCTCGATCCGCCCTGCGATCGTATCGGGCGCAGTGGCGCGCAATGCGCCACGTTCGGCTTTAACGATGGTGCGATCATCGCTCACCAGCACAGCGCCGCGATCGATCAGCCGTAGTGCGAGATCGGATTTGCCCGCGCCCGACGGTCCTTCGATCATCACGGCGTGGCCATTGATCGCCACGGTGGTCGCATGCAGCGTCTCCTCGACGATCAGGCGCCCACTCACAGGCGCTCGGCCAAGGGCAGTCGTACCACGAAACGTGCGCCTTTCACCCGGTCCTCCCGCGATTCCACCGCGATATCGCCCTGATGGGCTTCGACGATCGTCCGCGCAATGGCGAGACCCAAGCCAGAATGCTTGCCGAATTCCTCGCCTTCCGGGCGGAGCGACTGAAAACGACTGAACACCTTTTCTCGGGCTTCCTCCGGCACGCCGGGCCCTTCATCCTCGATGCGGATGCGCAGCATGTCGAATTCGCGCGACGCGGCGATCGAGATCACGCCGTCATCGGGCGAAAAGGACACGGCGTTATCGAGGAGGTTTTCGAACACGCGTTCGAGTCGCGCGCCTTCCCCCATTACGATCATGCGATCCTTGCCGCGTTCATCGTAACGCAGGCGGATGCCCCGCTCGATCCCGCGCGCTTCGCGCTGCGCCAGCAATGCGGCGATCATCGCATCGACATCTACAGGCTCGAACTTGGCACGGCTGAGTTGCGCATCGAGCCTCGAAGCCTCCGATATGTCGGTAATCAGGCGATCGAGCCGGTGCACATCGTCCCGCACGATGGTGAGCAATTGCGCATGGAGTGCGGGATCCTTGACCATCGACATGCTTTCGACCGCGGAACGCAACGAGGCGAGCGGGTTCTTCATCTCGTGCGTCACGTCGGCGGCGAACGCTTCGGTCGCGTCGATCCGCGCGCGCAGGCCCAGGCTCATGTCGGACAATGCGCGCGCCAGCATGCCAATCTCGTCGCGCCGCGACGGCAGCCGGGGGACCACGACCTCGCGCGCTCGACCGAGCCGTACCCGCACCGCTGCGCGCGCCAGCCGACGCAGCGGGCGGACGATGGTGCGGGCGAGGAACAGCGACAGCAGAATCGAGACGATCGATACGATCAGCAACACCACGCTCAGGCGGAAGCGTTCGATTCGTACCGTCTGGGTGATGTCGGTCGCGTTTGCGGTGGTCATGATCACCCCGCGCCCGGCCACGGCGGCCGCGGCGGTGATGATCGGCGTACGATCGGGCGCGCGCCAGACCGTGGCCGCGATGGTGTTCGCGCTACGGGCGGCGCGCACATCGGGCCACGCCAAGCCATCAGAGCGCTCGCGATACAAAGGCGGTCGCGGCGCGCCGACCACGGTGTCGATCATTGCATCGAGGAACCGCGCTGCAGCCTGCCCCCGCCCTTGCTTGTCGGGGTCACGCAGCACCATGTCGCGCAGGCCCAGTGCTCGCGTGTCGGTGAGCAACCTACCGCTCTCATCGTACATTCGCAGGCGCGCGCCAGTATCGGCAGCCAGTCGCAGCATCAAAGCGGCGCGCCGATCAGGCTCGACCGAGCGTAACGCCTCGGCGATCAATCGTGTTTCGCTGCTCGCCTGCGCCACGCGGCTGTCAACGATCCGGCTGCGATACGAATCGAGGTAAAAGAACCCGCCAGCCAGCATCGCCAGCGCAAAAATGTTCACCGCGAGGATGCGCGGCGTGAGCGATACGCGGCCCGACCAGCGCAGACTCAGTTCGCCGTCTTCACCCATCGCGGAACTTTTCATTCCTCGGAAAATCGATATCCCGCGCCATATAGAGTTTCTATGGCATCGAATTCGGGGTCGATCTGCCTGAATTTGCGACGTACGCGTTTGATGTGGCTGTCGATCGTGCGGTCGTCGACATAGATATCATCCTGATAGGCCGCGTCCATCAATTGGTTGCGCGTCTTTACGATACCGGGGCGTTGCGCCAACGTTTCAAGGATCAGGAATTCCGTGACCGTCAGCGTCACGTTCGTGCCACCCCAAGTGACGCGGTGACGCGCCGTATCCATCGCCAGTCGCCCTCGGGCGAGTTCGCCCGCGGCCACTTCTTCATCACCGGCGGGGCCGGATTGTGCCAATTCGGTACGCCGAAGAATTGCCCGGATCCGCGCGATCAGCAGACGCTGGCTGAACGGCTTGGCGATATAATCGTCCGCGCCCATCGCCAGACCCAGCGCCTCGTCCAGTTCATCGTCCTTGGACGTCAGGAAGATCACCGGCGTCGATTGCTTTTCGCGCAAGCGGCGGAGCAGTTCGAGGCCATCCATGCGTGGCATTTTGATATCGAAAATGGCGAGATCGGCCGGATTTTCGATCAACGCCTTCAGCGCAGTCTCGCCATCGGAATAGACGCGGGTGACGAAGCCTTCGGCCTGCAGCGCAATCGAAACCGAAGTCAGGATGTTGCGGTCGTCATCGACGAGCGCGATCGTTGCCGTCATCAAATTTCGTCCTGCACCGGGTGGCCACCTAAGGGGCAGCTTGGATTAGTCCAAACTGCCATGCCGCTCAACTTATTGCTCTGTCAGCGTTGTCATCTGGACACACCGCCAATCCGCGCGATAAGCGCGAATCATCAAATGCATACGCGTGCGGACTTAAACCGCATCATATCATGGAGAATTTCATCTTGAGCGACCGCATTCCCACCGCCGGCCTCGAAGCGCAGGGCATCGCCACCCGCGCGAACCTGCACTGGAACCTGGTTACCGCCCGGCTAATCGAAACCGCGGTGGCGAAGAACGAGGGCAAGCTTTCCGCCGATGGTCCGCTGGTGGTGGAAACCGGCGCACATACCGGGCGCAGCGCGCAGGACAAATTCATCGTTCGTGATGCCGAGACCGAATCGGTCGTTTGGTGGGGCAAAAGCAACAAGGGCATGACGCCCGAGCATTTCGCCGCGTTGAAGGCCGACTTCATGGCCGCGCTGAACGACAAGGAAGACCTGTATATCCAGGATCTGTTCGGTGGATCGCAGCCGGAAAATCGGGTTCGCGTGCGTGTCGTCACCGAACTCGCCTGGCACAATCTGTTCATCCGCACGATGCTGGTGCGCCCGCAGGAATCCGAATTGCGCGGGTTCGAGGCGGAATATACCATCATTGACCTGCCGAGCTTCCGCGCCGATCCTGCCAAGCATGGGTCTCGCAGCGAGACGGTGATTGCGGTGAACTTCACCGAGAAGCTGATCCTGATCGGCGGCACGAAATATGCCGGCGAGATGAAGAAGTCGGTCTTCGGCCTCCTCAATTATCTGCTCCCGGTGAACGGTGTGATGCCGATGCATTGCTCCGCAAACATTGGCCCCAAGGGCGACACGGCGGTGTTCTTCGGCCTGTCCGGCACCGGCAAGACCACGCTCAGCGCCGATGCCAGCCGTACGTTGATCGGCGATGACGAGCACGGCTGGTCGGACACGGCAGTGTTCAATTTCGAGGGCGGTTGCTACGCCAAGATGATCCGGCTTTCCGCCGATGCAGAACCGGAAATCTTCGCCACCACCAAACGCTTCGGGACGGTGCTGGAGAATGTCGTGATGGACCCGGTCACGCGCGCGCTCGACCTTGAGGATAACAGCCTCGCCGAGAACAGCCGTGGCGCCTATCCGATCGACTTCATTCCCAATGCCTCGGCCGACAATATGGGGCCGGTGCCGCGCAACATCGTGATGCTGACGGCGGATGCATACGGCGTGCTGCCGCCGATTTCGAAGCTGACGCCCGATCAGGCGATGTACCATTTCCTATCGGGCTATACCGCCCGTGTGGCGGGCACCGAGATCGGCGTGACCGAGCCTGACGCGACCTTCTCGACATGCTTCGGCGCTCCGTTCATGCCGCGTCACCCTTCGATCTACGGCAATCTGCTCAAGAGCCGGATTGCCAAGGGCGGGGTGGATTGCTGGCTGGTCAATACCGGGTGGACCGGCGGCAAATACGGCACCGGTAACCGTATGCCGATCAAGGCGACGCGCGCCTTGCTCAACGCGGCACTCGATGGTTCGCTCAACGACGCGGAGTTCCGCACCGATCCGAACTTCGGCTTCCAGGTTCCGGTGAGTGTGGTCGGGGTAGACAGCGCGATCCTCGATCCGCGCGAGACCTGGGCAAACAAAGCCGATTACGATGCGACGGCAGCGAAATTGGTCGACCTGTTCGTTGAAAACTTCGCCCAATTCGCTGAGCATGTCGATGAAGGCGTGCGCCAGGCCGCACCTAGCACCGATGCTAAATTAGCCGCCTGAAACAGAAGGTGATCCGGTGGCGCGGGGCGGAATTCCCGATCTCGCGCCGCTGCCGGTGTCGTGATAGGTTGGCGGTGCCGCTTTCCGGCGCAGTAAGGAATTTCTCATGGGTTTGCTTGACGGACTGCTTAGCCAGGTTACCGAAAACGTCGATATCAAGAACCTTGCCGCAAATGTCGGCATCTCGCCCGAACAAGCCGAATCCGCGGTGACCGCTTTAGGTCAGGCGCATTCCGAGCCTGGCGATACCGTAGAGACAGCGGCCGCCAATACCGGCATTTCGTCGGACATCTTGCAGCAGATCGTCAGCCATATCGGCGGCGAGGGGGCTTTGGGGAAATTCGCCGGCCTGCTCGGTTCGCAGGGCGGCGAGGGGATTATGGGTAGGATCTCCGGTATGCTCGACAAGGATGGCGACGGTAATCCGCTCAACGATTTGACCGGTCTGGCGGGCGGACTGTTCGGCAAGAAATAAAATACGGGGTCAGCCGGTGGCGATCCGCGCCACCGGCTCGACGAGCAACACGCCGCTGTCGACCGCCACCACCCGCATCCGTGTGCCTGCGGGGGCATCCGGTCCGCGCGCTGGCCAGACCCCGTCCGCGACCCTCACGCGCCCTTCACCGGCCTCGATCGGCTGATCGACCGTGACGATCTCGCCGACCAACCGGGCGGTGCGGTCGTTCAGCAACGGGTCCGAAGTCGCGACCGGGTAATCGCGATACCAGCGCCTGCCGATCGTCACCGTCACCCCGCTCCAGATTGCGAAGGAGGCGAGTTGCGCCGCCACCGGCAGGTCCGGCAGCACCAGCATCGCAACGCCGGTAATGGCGGCGGCGATCGCCAGGAAGATCAGCAACACGCCGGGCATGATCAACTCCGCCACGCCCATCACCAGCGCGAACACCAGCCACAAATTGCTGGCGCTGGTACTGTCCAAACTCATTCGCCGCCGCGCTCGAACGGTCCCTTGCGGGCGGGTGGGGTGGGGGG
>NZ_JANYEK010000009.1 GCF_025363195.1 Sphingomonas sp. | reverse complement strand
CTCTCGCTAAAATCTGGCTGGTCCCCGCCTTGTCGGAAGCATTATGCAACGATTGAGACCGAATAGTGACACAGGCGCGACCCTCACCCGAAACGATCGGGCTGTGTTTTTGGGGACACACCGGGGCGAACGGGCGCGAATATCTTCGCAATCTGCCGCTCCGTATTCTCCCGCAAAGCCGGCAGGCCGGACGGGATTCGCGCCTGTTCGATAATCCGAGGCCGCACGTCGATAGATGAGTGAATCGCCACAAAATTCCTGTCCCGCGCCCACCGATCGTGACACTGGATCTCCCATGCCCCCTGCTCTCCTCTCCGTACCCGATGCCCAGGCCCGGATGTTCGCGCTCGCCGTGCCGGTCGCTTCGGAAACCGTCCCGCTCGCACAGGCCGTCGGCCGATGGGCCACCGAGGACGTGTCCGCCCTCCGCACCCAGCCGCATGCCGACCTGTCGGCGATGGACGGCTATGCGATCCGGCATGCCGATCTGCCCGGCCCGTTCGCGCTGATCGGGGAGAGTGCCGCCGGGCATGGTTTCGCCGCCTCGGTCAACGCCGGCGATACCGTGCGCATCTTCACCGGGGCCGCCCTCCCGCCGGGTGCCGACACCGTCCTGGTCCAGGAAGAGGCACGACGGGAGGGCGACACGATACATCTCATCGGCGAAGGGCCGACGCGCCATGGCGGTAACGTCCGCCGGCGCGGGCTCGATTTCACCGCCGGGAACCTGCTGATCGCCAGGGGCCAGCGTATTACACCCGCCGCTCTCGCGCTCGCCGCGATCGGTGGCCATGCGACGCTTCGGGTCGCCCGCCGCCCCACCGTCGCCATCGCCGCCACCGGCGACGAACTCGCCCCCCCCGGCACCGACGATCCGACCAAGCTGCCCGAAACCAACGGCCTGATGCTCGCCGCCATGCTGCGCGATCTTCCAGTCGATATCATCGACCTGGGTATCCTCCCCGACGATCTGTCCGTGATGACCGCTGCTTTCGCCGCAGTGCGTGCCGACATTCTCGTCACCACCGGCGGGGCTTCGGTCGGGGATCACGATCTCGTCCGTCCCGCGCTGGAGGCCGCAGGCGGTTCGATCGACTTCTGGCGAATAGCGCTGCGCCCCGGCAAGCCGATGATGGCCGGGCGCCTGGGCGAGACAGTCGTGCTCGGTCTGCCCGGTAACCCCGTATCCGCGTTCGTCACCGCCACCATTTTCCTGTTGCCCTTGATCGCTGCCATGTCGGGCGCGGAAAATCCGCTGCCCGTTCCCCTACCCGTGCGGCTCGGCGATGCGCTGCCCGCCAACGATCACCGGCAGGATTTTCTGCGCGCGACTTTGCGCGACGGGCACGTCTTCACATCCAGCATGCAGGACAGTTCGATGCTCCGCACGTTGGCCCGCGCCAACTGCCTGCTGATCCGCTCCCCTTATGCCCCCGCAGCTGAAATTGGCGATACCGCGGAAATCCTGCCGCTCGCTTGACTTGCACCACAACGTTCCGTAAAAGTTCCGCGTCTGTTCTGACGGAGGAACGCCAATGCTAACGCGCAAGCAGCACGAACTGATCTGCTTCATCAACGATCGGCTCGAAGAGTCTGGGGTCTCGCCCTCGTTCGAGGAGATGAAGGAGGCGCTCGACCTGAAATCCAAGTCCGGTGTCCACCGCCTGATCAGCGCGCTTGAAGAACGCGCATTCATCCGCCGCCTGCCCAACCGCGCCCGCGCGCTGGAAGTGCTCAAGATGCCCGAGCGGGGGGGCGAACGCGCCGCGTCGAAGATTCCTGAAACCGCGTCAGCGCGTCAACATTCGCCGCAACATTCCGCGCTGCCGATGCCCGCCAACGACGTGATACAGATCCCGCTGCATGGCCGTATCGCCGCGGGCGTGCCGATCGAGGCATTCGAAGGCAGTGCGATGCTCGCCGTGCCTGCCGCGTTGCTCGGTGGCGGCGAACATTATGCGCTCGAAGTGTCGGGCGATTCGATGGTCGAGGCCGGCATCCTCGATGGCGATTACGCGCTCATCCGCCGCGCCGACACCGCACGAGACGGGGAGATCGTCGTCGCATTGATCGAGGAAAATGAAGCGACGCTCAAATATTTCCGCCGCGAAGGCGCTATGATCCGGCTCGATCCGGCGAATCGCGCTTACGATCCACAACGTTACGCTCCTCAGCAGGTTCGCGTGCAGGGGAAACTCGCCGGTTTGCTTCGCCGCTACCTTTGAAGTTCGATTGGACCTGAGGATTTTGGGGGATCGGTATCCGCCACGGATGCCGGTCCCCGGGCCGCAGCACGGTAACGACATTCTGTTGCGACAATGTGATCGCCACGCCACCGGTCTTCGCCAGTACGTTCTTGTCGAGGCGAAGCCAGCGCGGGTGGCATGCCTTGGGTAGCCACCGCTCGCTCACGACTATGTCCGCTGTCTCACAGGCCATGATCAATTCCTGGATGGGCACCAGATAGACACTCCGCGTTGCCAATATCCGCCAATTCCGTCCGTCGATCGTACGCTCGATCAAGCACAGATCGCGGCTGCATCGGGCGTCTGGTTGCTCGGACAATAATTGCGGCACGCCATCGACGCCGCCGTTCTCGGCCAGCGTATCGGACGTATAATCCCCTGCCCGATCCCGCAGCATTGCCAGGCCGCCACTTGCGGTGCGCACCGCAAGATGCCGGCCATCGCCGGTCACGAGCAGATCGGGCGCCGGAGTTGTCATCGCCCAGACCATTCCGATCAACAGCGGCGCCACGCCTAGCCGCCGCCACCGCGTCCGCCACAGAGAAATCCACAATCCGCCGAACACCATCGCCGCAAATGCACCCACCGGCATGGAGGGCAGGACGGCAACCGACCCCGGCGCTTGGGCCGTCGTCCGCGCAATCCACAGCAAAATCGCCATCGCCTTTCCGGTCAGCCACCAGAACGGCGCGCCGAGTCCGACGGCATCAAACACTAGCGACACGGCCTCCAGCGGCATGATGACAAAGGTCGTGAGCGGGATCGCGACGATGTTCGCCGCGACACCGTACAATCCAGCCTTGTGGAAATGGTACAGCCCGATCGGCAGCAAGGCGAGTTCCACCGTTAAACCGGTTAGCAACAGCGCCCCGATTTCCCGAACAAAACGCTTCATTCTCGGCTCGTCCCGTGGGCTGACGAGGGCCTTGATACCGGGATGCTCGTTCAACGCCACGATCGAGGTGATCGCCGCAAAAGACAGCTGGAAACTCGGCCCAGCCAACGCATCTGGCCATAATAGCAACACGATTACCGCTCCCGCCGCCACCAGCCGGAGTGTCAGCGCTTCGCGACCCGTCGCCAGCGCTACGAGTACCAGCAAGGATGCCACGCAAGACCGAATCGTCGGCACCTGGCTACCCGTCAACAATGTATACCCGATCGCCGCCGCCGCACCCGCTCCCGCCGCGATCAGCGGCAGGCGAAAACGCAACGCGAGCCACGGGCTCAACGCCAACAGCCGCGACACCAACAGCATCGTCGCGACAACGGCGGCGGTGATGTGCAGCCCGCTGACAGACAACAGATGCGCCAGGCCGGACCTGCGCATCGCATCGGCATCTTCCCTAGAGATCGCTCCCTCGTCCCCGGTCGCCAGTGCACTGGCGATCCCGCCTGCGCTGCCGTCGAGACTGCGCTCGATATGCGCCGACAATCGTTGCCGCAGCGCCGATCCTGCCGCATCCCCTTCCTCCACGATCTTGACCGGTGCAAAACCACGCCCGGTCGCGCCGATCCGATCGAACCACGCTACTCGCGCATAATCATAGGCTCCCGGCACGGCCGGTTGGGGCGGTGGCATCAACCGCGCTCGCAGCGCGATAACCGCACCCCGCGTCAGCCCCGCCGGAACATCTGCCTCCGCCAGATTGACCCTAATATGGGCCGGTAAAGTCACCGATCGCCGCCCCGTCCCTACACCCCCCAACCCGGTCCCTACATCCCCCAACCCGGTCGGGGCCAGCCGCAGTCGCACCAATTCCCGCGCCGGCAACGGCTCGATGCTCTCCACCTTCGCCTCGAACGTCGCAATCGTCGGTCGTGATAATATGATACCGCCGGCTTGCTCGGCCCGCCACCATATCAAGGTCAGCCCCAAGGCTGCCGCAAGACCCGCAACCATGATCGTCCGGGCTGCGCGCCCACCCTGCCCGATCGCGGTCGCGCCCAGTGCAACTGCACCGCACAGCAGCAACACCAGCATCCAACCCTGCCGGTCCGGCAGCAGAAACCACGAGGTGATCCCTGCGCCCAGCATGACCGGCAACCACAGTATAATCTGATCACGCTCGGCCTCCAGCCAGCGCTCCATATGATCCCGCATATGCACAGCCCACGCCCCTCCGCCGATTTGAAGCGACAAGGCGCGCGTGCTAGGGGGCTCGGCTGCTGAACTGGCCATCAGTTTCAAGTCTGCCACATTCAATTCAAGGAGCAAGCGCGGTTGGGCGCAACACATGAAGCAGGGGCCGCCGATCAGGCGACGCCCCCGGCCAAGAAGGTCGTAACCCGGTTCGCACCATCGCCGACCGGTTTCCTGCACATTGGCGGTGCCCGCACCGCGTTGTTCAACTGGCTTTACGCCCGCCATCACGGTGGCGACTTCCTGTTGCGCATCGAGGATACCGATCGCGCCCGCTCGACCCAGCCAGCGATCGACGCGATCCTCGATTCGATGACGTGGCTGGGCCTCGATTGGGATGGCGACACCGTTTACCAATTCGCCCGCGCCGCGCGCCATGCCGAGGTCGCCAACCAGCTCCTGGCCAGTGGCGACGCCTATAAATGCTACGCCACGGCGGATGAACTGACCGCGCTGCGCGAATCCCAGAAAGCCGCCAAACAGCCGATGCGTTATGATGGCCGCTGGCGTGACCGCGCGGCCGAGGACGCCCAAAAAGGCGCGCCGTTCGTCGTCCGCATCAAGGCCCCGAAAGACGGCGCAACCACGATCCATGACGAGGTCCAGGGTTCCGTCACCGTCCAGAATGCCGAACTCGACGATTTCGTCCTGCTCCGTTCGGACGGCACGCCTACTTATATGCTCGCGGTCGTCGTCGATGATCATGACATGGGCGTCACCCACGTCATCCGCGGCGACGACCACCTCAACAACGCCTTCCGCCAACTCGCCGTCATCCACGGCATGGGTTGGGGCGAGCCGGTGTATGCGCACATCCCCCTGATCCACGGCACCGATGGTGCGAAACTGAGCAAGCGCCACGGCGCGGTCGGGGTCGATTCGTACCGCGATGAACTCGGTATTCTGCCGGAAGCGCTGGACAATTACCTGCTGCGTCTCGGCTGGGGCCACGGCGACGACGAAGTCATTAGCCGCGCGCAGGCGATCGCGTGGTTCGATCTGCCGGGCGTGGGCAAATCCCCTTCGCGCTTCGACCTCAAGAAACTCGAAAACCTCAATGGCCACTACATGCGGGAATCGGACGACGTCCGTCTCGCGGCGCTCGTCGGAGCCAAACTCGACTTCGAGCCTTCGCAGGCGCAGTACGATCTCCTGGTTCGCGCGATGCCTTCCCTCAAACCCCGCGCGGCGAACCTCAACGAACTTACCGCGGCCACCGCTTTCCTGTTCGCGGTACGGCCACTGCCGATCGACCCCGCGGCAGCCGATCTCCTAAAGGGCGACGCCCCCGCCATTCTCGCAACTGCACACAGCGCGCTTGACGCGGTGGACGGCTGGGATACGGAGAAACTTGAAGACGCGGTTCGGCAGGTCGCCGAGCAATCCGGGGTCAAACTTGGCCAGGTCGCACAACCCCTTCGGGTCGCGCTGACTGGCAAGAAGACCTCGCCCGGGATTTTCGACGTGCTCGTATTGCTCGGGCGCGACGAAAGCCTCGGCCGGATCGCCGATCACATGAACGCCTGAACGGGCGCCACGAGGAAAAGGACGTGAGTATGAGCGAGACCGCAAAGCTGAGCGTCGGCGGCAAGGACGTGGATTGCGCCGTCATTTCGGGCACCGTCGGCCCGGACGTGATCGACATCCGTAAGCTCTATGCCCAGACCGGAAAGTTCACCTACGATCCCGGCTTCACCTCCACTGCGTCGTGCGACAGCGCGATCACCTATATCGACGGCGACGAAGGCGTCCTTTTGCACCGCGGCTATCCGATCGGCCAGTTGGCCGAGGATTCCAGCTTCATGGAAGTAAGCTACCTGCTGCTTAACGGCGAATTGCCCTCAAAGGAGGAGCTTGACGGGTTCAGCCACACGATCAGCCGCCACACGATGCTGCACGAACAGCTCGCCACCTTCTATCGCGGCTTCCGTCGCGATGCGCATCCGATGGCGATCATGTGCGGCGTCGTCGGCGCGCTTAGCGCTTTCTATCACGATTCGACCGACATCACCGATCCGCGCCAGCGCATGATCGCCAGTCACCGCCTGATCGCCAAGATGCCGACGATCGCGGCGATGGCATATAAATATTCGACCGGTCAGCCATTCCTGTATCCGGACAATTCGCTCAGCTACACCGGCAACTTCCTGCGCATGACGTTCGGCGTCCCCGCCGAGCCTTATGTTGTGAATCCGATCGTCGAGAAGGCGATGGACCGCATCTTCATCCTGCATGCCGATCACGAACAGAACGCCTCGACCTCGACCGTGCGGCTCGCCGGCTCGTCGGGCGCCAACCCATTTGCGTGCATCGCGGCAGGGATCGCCTGTCTGTGGGGTCCGGCGCACGGCGGCGCCAACGAAGCAGCGCTCAACATGCTGCGTGAAATCGGCACCGTGGACCGCATTCCGGAATTCATCGCCCGCGCCAAGGACAAGAACGATCCGTTCCGCCTGATGGGCTTCGGCCACCGCGTGTACAAAAATTATGATCCGCGCGCGACCGTGATGCAGCAGACGGTGCATGAAGTGCTTGGCGAACTCGGCGTGACCGATCCGGTGTTCGATGTTGCGATCGCGTTGGAAGAAATGGCGCTGAGCGATCCGTACTTCATCGAGAAGAAGCTGTTCCCGAACGTCGATTTCTACTCCGGCGTTATCCTGTCGGCGATCGGCTTCCCGACGACGATGTTCACCGCCCTGTTCGCGCTCGCCCGCACCGTCGGCTGGGTCGCACAGTGGAATGAGATGATCGCCGATCCGGAGCAGAAGATCGGTCGTCCGCGCCAGCTCTATACCGGCCCGACCCAGCGGGATTACGTTCCGGTCGGAGAGCGCTGAGATGGCATTCACCCGCATTCTCGTTCTCATCGTTGGCGTGGCCGCCGTGGCGATGGGGTTGCTGTGGGTCGGTCAGGGCCTGGGCTATGTCCACTGGCCCGCCAAGGGTAACTTCATGCTCGATCAGCGCCCTTGGGCGGTAAAAGGCGCGCTGCTCGCGCTGATCGGCGTCGCTGCGATCTGGTGGTCCCGGCGACGCTGAAGCTGGCTGTGTTAGCGCGGTTGGCGGGTGCTTGAAATGTCGGGAAGACCGATACGCGATTAAAGACCGGACATCATGTCCCCTCGGCCCTTCCTACCGAGGCAGGCCACCCTAGCTTCGATACGGCAGTGTAAAGACGAAACGCGCACCTTGCCCCGGCGCGCTGTCCAACGTGATGTCTCCGCCCATCGCCCGCGCCAGGCGCCGGGCGATATATAGGCCGAGGCCGTTGCCGCCGGGCTCATTTGGATCGACCCGTTCGAACTTCTCGAAGATGCGTTCCTGATCCTCCACCGCAATGCCCTTGCCTTGGTCGGCGACGATCACGGCGGCCATATCACCCTCGCGCTCGGTACGGATCCACACCATCGCATCAGCGGGCGAGTACCGCACTGCATTACCGATCAGATTGACCAAAACCTGCAACGCGCGGCGAAATTCGCCGGTCGCAGGCAGCGCTTCGTCCAGTGGCGGCGTGTCGATCCGCACCCGCGCCGCGCCTGCGCGCAAACCGAGCAATCCGGCGGCACGGCGCGACACGTCGGCCAGATCGATCGCCTCCGACGCCACGGCGAAATCAGGCCGCTCGATCGCTTGCAGATCGACCAGATCGTCGACCAGACCCATCAGGTGCCGACCGGCATTCGCGATGTCGGCGGCATAATCAGCATAGTCTTGGCGCAGCGGACCCTCGGACTGCGCGTTGATGCTGTCCGCATTGGCGATAATCCGACCGAGCGGGGTGCGCAACGCGGCATCCAGCTGCATCGCAAACGCACCCGACAAACCCTTGGTCTCGGGATAAGGCGCCTCAAACGGGGCCGGCTCCGGGGTCACCATATGCACCGCGCCGATGAAGCCGGCGAATACGCCCATCCGGTCGGTGCGCGGCGTCGCTGCCAGTCTCACTGCTCGTCCGGTCGGGCGCAAAGTCGCGCGCTGATCGTCGAAGCGCTGCCGCATTGCGAGCCCACCCAGAATTG
Organism: Sphingomonas sp.; assembly: GCF_025363195.1. GTDB lineage: Bacteria > Pseudomonadota > Alphaproteobacteria > Sphingomonadales > Sphingomonadaceae > Sphingomonas. Next base: position 10,964 of record NZ_JANYEK010000009.1, on the reverse strand, counting down.
GGAATGCGCCGTCTTTATCCTCACCCAGTGCGAACAATCCGGTCAGCGGCCGGCCAAGCATCTCGGCAGTATCGAAGCCGTATCGTGCACCCGCAGGCGCCGACAGGAAAGTGAGACGCAGCGCTGCGTCCGATTCCCACAACCAGTCGGCACCACTACGCAGGAAATCGCCGTCCCGCTCATGATCGGACGCACCTGGCCGCCACGCCGCGCGCATTCGCCAACCGGTAATGTCCAGCCGCACGCCCTCCGGCGCAGGGCCGGCCTTTACCCAAAGATCGACGTCGCCATCTCCATCCCCGGCCACCACGGCGCGAGATATGAGGATTCCGAGCCGCTGCGCCAGTCGCGCCAACGTGGCGATCTCCGGGATGGCAATGCTTTGCCCGATCGCGCCACCGGCACGCGCATTTAATTCGTTCAACCGCTGATCGGCCTCGATCAACCGGCCATGCAGATCGATCAGGCCTCGCACCGAGGGCAGGCCGGGGTCGACCACATTCATGCGCGTCCACCGCGCATCAGCGCCGAGAGCGCGGCGCGATAGTCCGGGTGAAGCTTCAACGGCGCCAATGCGTCGCGCGCGAGATTGGCGGGGATCGCCACGATATCGTCCAGGGCATCGGCAAAATCCTCCAGGTCACGACGCGGATCGGCCTCGCACAATGCCAGCCCGATTTGCGCGATCGCCTGACGATCGGTTTCCAGCGCGCGTAACACCAGCCACAAGCGCCCGGCATCCGCATCGCTGACGATGTCTCGTCCCTGTTCGTAATCCAGTCCCACCGCATGCGACAACACAGCAATGAACAAAGCGATCCGCCGATCGCCCAACGCCTCGACCAAAAGCGCCGACAATTCGTGCGGACCCGCTTCAAATGCTACCGCAAGGCGCAGCGCGGCTGCCTCCAACCGATCGCCCTCGTCATGTGCGGCAAGGCTGCGAACCGCCGCCTCGGCCAGTGCCTTGTCCAAGGATGCAACTGCATCACCGGCCAGATCGCAGCGTTCGCGCAACGCCGCCGCCACCCACCACACCAGCCGGTGGTGCAATTCGGCCGGCAGGTCGGACTGCATCGCACTCTCGAACGCGCTACGCCGCCGGCTCTCCGCCGCGAACAAGGCGGTCGCCGCACCGGCCACCACGCTGTCACCATGGTTGGCGAGCCGGGCGAGCAGGCTCGGCGCATCGAGTTCGGCCGGGCTGGCGGCAGGGAGCGCATCGCCGATCACGTCCTGCCGCACCCGCGCAATCAGTTCGCGCATCAGGTCGGTATCGCGCAGCAGCCCCGCGGAGATCAACCGATCCAGCACCGGAGCAGTATTGCCGGTCAGCCGCAACGCCAGTTCGGGCTCGCCTCGCGCAGCGAGCAAGCGGCCCGCATGCTGGGTCAACGCGCCCTCTACGCCGGCAACCAAGGCGGTAAGCGCCGCTGCGATGCCACCGCGCATACGATCGTCCAGCCGCGCATCGTCAGGCAGGAAAAAGTCGTTTATCGCAGCTGTGAGCCGCGAATGTGCGCGCCGGTCCGCCGCCGTCGCACGCGCGATCAGCAGGCTGGCAGCCGTCTGGGCTCCATCATCCATATCGCGAACGTTGATCGACATGACGGCCGGTCTACGGGAGTGTCGTTAAAACGAGACTAAGGCTTTTTACGAATGCCTTCTATCGCGGCGGAAAGTGTCACGGTGGCATACAGCGCCGCTGCCGCCAGCGCGATCAACGGCAGCCGGGCAATCGCAAACGGCAGGAGGATCAGCAGATACGCTATCGGGCTTCCCCACCAACGACGTCGCGCACCGCCCGCCGCAGCGCGCTCGATCAATGCACCGGCCACGACCAGCGCGATAGCGAGCGTCCAGCCGGTCGCGGTTCCTTGGGAAACGCTCGTAACATGGCCGATCAGCATCTCGGACAGAGCCGACAATCCGGGAATCGCGATAGTCTGGAACCGTCCCAGCGCCTCCTCGTCGCGCAACCATGCCAGTGCAGCACCGATCGTGAACACCAGGCTCGCCAGAATAGCCAGCACGATCCCCGCCCACGCCACGCCGAACAGGATCGCTGCCAGCGCCGCGATGCCAAGCACCACGCCGACCGCACTCACCGCCCAACTTGGCACCACGCGCGCCATCAGCGGCGGCAATGCCAGCCGGGCGAGCGGCGCGAGGATATAGCGATCCGCCCAAACCACCGGCTTCGAAACCAGCGCGGTCAGAATGGTGTTGCCGCGCTCGGCCAGCGTCCGCGAATTGCGTTCGATCCCATGCGCTCCACCCGCTGCGCCCGCCAACAGGGCGATATGTTGGGCTCGCGCCTGCGCCGCGACGCGCAACAGGGTCGATTGGAAATCATAATCCCGCGGCATCGTAGCCACCTCGGCGATGCGTTTCGCTTCCAGCCGCGCCAAACCGGCCCAGGCTGTTTCCGCCCCGACCCGCTCGAACCCCGGGGACGCCTCACGATCTGACACCGTCAGCAGCGCATCGCCGCCATCCTCGGCCATCATCGCGATCACCTCGCCCGTTGTCACCAGCCCATCCGCGACGACCAGCACCCGCGCCAAGGGATGAAGCTTTTCCACCGCCTCGACCGCGGATCGAACGACATCCACCGAAGCACCGCGCCGCCCGATCCGCGCGATCGCACCGAGCAATTCGGGCGTCAGCCGCGCGACGACGACGATGATCTGGCTGACCCCCGCCCCGACCAGCAATCGCGCCTGAAATTCGATCAGCGTCAGCCCGCCGAACGGCAGCGTCGCCGCCAACATGCCCGGCCGGTCATCGGCATCATCGGTCGCGAAAATCAGTCCAGCCAGCATGGGTCAGGCTGTTAGGCGGTCGAAACCCGATTGGCAAAGGCTGCACTGTGACACGGTTGCCGCCTCCTCGCCCGCCGGCGTTTTTTCCACAAGACCAAGATGCGGAGTGCGTCTTTTCGTTGGCGCTAAAATCCTAAAGTCGCTCCACCGCGCGCTTCAGCTTCCGCAGCACGCCCGCATCTTGCGTCGGCATATCCGCGGCTTCGATCGCCAGCGCCATCAGCCGCACCGCCCCGAAACTCGCCGCCAGCCCCTTCAATCTGAACGCAGCGGCCTGCCAACCCTCGTCGTCATGGGCAGCCTCCAGGCCGTCCAGGCCACGCTGTACGCTGTCGAGAAACGCGCCACGCAGTTCCGCGATCAGCGCGGGTTCGTCGCCCACCGCAGCCGCCAGGGCTGCATCGATTGCACCGGGATCATATGCCATCCGACCTCCCTACGTCGCATCCCTTAATTCAAGGTTTCGCTATTCGCTTCCTTGGCGCCGGATTCATGGTAAACGGTTTGAATGAACGGGGGTTCTCGCATCATCAATCTGACATCGAGCCGGGACGAGGGCGGACCGGAGGACGAACTGCTGCTCGAAACTGTCGGCGACTTTGAAACCCCTTCCCCAAAATATGAGCATCACGACATCGAAGAAATCGCCGAGGACGAAGTACCGGGTTGGACGAGCAAGATCCTTCCGGTCCTGGGGCTGACATTATCGCTTGGCTGGATTGGTGGCGCGCTGTTTCTCGCGTGGCCGACACTCAACAACACCAACCCGGTGGCGCTCGCTGGTTTCGTTGCGGCCTTGTGCGTACCACCCGCGCTGATCGGCATTGTGTTACTGCTCACCTTGCGCACCAGCACGGCCGAGGCCCGGCGATTCGGCAAGACGGCCAGTGCGATGCGCGCCGAGGCGGCCAGCCTCGAACGAAGCGTGGCGATGCTGTCCGAAACGATCGACGCGAATCGCGTGCGTTTGGCCGAACAGGTCACGACGTTGATGGCGCTGGGTGACGGCGCTGCGGTAAAGCTGGCGACGATCGGCACCGGCCTCGCCGAACAGGTCACGGCCAGCGACATTCATGCCCGCACGCTCGCCGAAGCAGCGACGGCGGCCCATGCGAAACTCGATGTGCTCACGGTCATGCTGCCCCGCGCGCGTCAGGAAACCGGCGATCTCGCCCAATTGCTCGAACAAACCGGACTTTCGGCAGCCTCGCACGCTGCCGCACTCGATGCGCAATTGTCGGCGCTGGCCGAACGCGGACGTGAGGCGGACAACCTCGCCAGCGGTGCCGCCCAGCGCCTCGCCGCGCACATTACCCGCATGGAAGCGACCGGTGAAACAGCCGGCGCCCGTCTCGAACAGGTCACCGCCCAGATGTCCGAAGCGGTCGATGGACTGCTCGGCCGCACCGCCGACGCTGTGGACGAAGCGCGCAAGGGTATTGCCGCGCAGGGCGATGCGATGCTGGCGATGCTCGGCACCAATCAGGCGGCGCTCGACCGTACCGGCCATGACAGCGCCGAGGCTCTTTCCGCCCGCATCGCCACGATCGAGACGTTGATCGACCGGATCGCCGATCGCCTGAGTGACCAGCGTACGGCCAGCGACGCGATCATCCACGAACTCGACAGCGGCATCTCATTGGTATCGGGCCGTCTCGATTCGCTGCACAGCCAAGGCATCGATCGCACCCAGACGCTCGCTGCGTCGATCAGCGCGCTCGGCGGATCGGCCGACGCGATGACCGAGGCGTTGAAGACCGGCGACGAAATGGCGCGGATCACGATCAACACCACCGAACATCTGCTGACCGCACTCGATGCCGCTGCGCGCGAGATCGACGAGACGTTGCCAGATGCGCTCGCCCGCCTCGATGATCGCATCGCTGGCAGCCGCCGCGTGGTCGGCGACGCCAAGCCGGAATTGCTGGCCCTGGTGACCGCAGCCGAAAGCACCCACGACGCCATCGAAGCGATCGCTCAGGTCATTTCCGGTCAGCGCGACCTGGTCGACAAACTTTCTGGCACCATGATCGCCACGCTCAATAACGGCCGCATCAAGGCCGATGAGATCGGCCAGATGGTCGATGATACGATTGGTCGCACGAACCTGTTCGCCGAGGAAGTCGCGCCCCGCCTGGTCGATGCCTTGCTGCGCATTCGAGACACTGCCAGTGCGGCCGCCGACCGCGCGCGTGAGACGTTGGCCAGCGTTATCCCCGAAGCCGCCGACGCACTCGAGGCCGCGAGTGGGGCAGCGATGCGCCGCGCGACAGAGGGCGCGCTGGAGCAGCAGATCGCCGCGATCGGTCGTGCGGCGGACGATGCCGCGATTGTCGCCGCTCGCGCCTCGGATCGCTTGGTCCACCAGATGTTGACCATCGCCGATTCGACGGCGGTTGTCGAAAGTCGGATCGAGGAAGCCCGCGTCGAACGCGAGGCCGCCGACAAGGACAGTATCGCCAAGCGTGTGTCGCTGCTGATCGAGGCGCTGAATTCGGCGTCGATCGACATCACCAAATCCTTCTCGGCTGAAGTCAGCGATAGCGCTTGGGCGGCCTATCTCAAGGGTGATCGCGGCGTCTTTACCCGTCGCGCCGTGCGGCTGATCGATGCCGGAGATGTGCGCGACATCGTCCGCCTCTATGACGACGACATGGCCTTCCGCGAACAGGTCAACCGCTACATCCACGATTTCGAATCCATGCTCCGCGTGATCCTGTCGCAACGCGACGGCTCACCGCTTGGAGTGACGCTGCTGTCATCCGACATGGGCAAGCTGTATGTTGCGCTGGCCCAGGCGATCGAGCGGCTGCGAACCTAGACAGTCCAACAATAGTCATGCTGACCTCGTTTCAGCATCATCGCACGGTTTATAACGGTATTACATCCGCTTTGCTGGCCAGCGTGCATCACTATCGCACCGCCGCTGCTCCCGGTTTCACATCATGATGCGCAGTGCATCGCCTGCTGCCATACGAGTTGTTGTCCGACATGCCGTCCACCAGCGCCCGCGACGGTCAGATGAAACTCGGCGGCGTCAATGGCCGATCGACCTGATCGCGTCGGAACATCCGCATGAGAATGATCCGGTAATAAACACAGGCTTGAACCGCTCGGCTGAAGCTTGTGGCCTGAGGGGAGCTGAAACCAGTTCAATTTTCCGGCAAGCGGTGCGAAGCAGAAAGCCCCGCCCCTCATTCAGCCGGCATCACCTGGTCGATGACCTGCGGCGTAATCCATCCATAAACATAATTCAGCTGGAACATCAGGAACAGCACCGTCGCCACCACAGTAACGCGCATAGCGATCCGCCCGGGCCGGAATTCGTGCGGGGCGCTTTCTGCTTGCCCACGCACGCGTTCTCCCCCGGCTTCATCCGACGTTCGCACCCCAAACGGTAGTACAAGGAAAACGGATAGCGACCAGAACAGGAAGTAGATCGCCACAGCGGAGGTCCACTTCATCATATCCGTCAGGCCTCGATCAGCAGAACATCAACGATCGGCTTTTTGCCGGTCCAACGCGTCGCCACGCGACGTACCGCGAGACGGAGCGTTTCCCGTAACTTGGCGCGGTCACGACCAGCTTGGCGCATGGCCTGTACCAGCGCGTCGGCCACTTCGTCGATAAACGGATCGCGGTCCTCCTCGACCGGAATACCCTGCAAACGCACCTGTGGCTGACCGATCAGGCGGCCACCCTTGTCGATCGCCACAGCGACCGAAATCTGTCCGTTGACCGCCAGCTTGCGCCGTTCGTTGATCGTCTGTCCGTCACCCGGCAGGATCACATCCCCGTCGAGCACGAGACGGCCGGTCTGGGCATGACCGATCTTCACCGGATCACCTGGCGCGAGCCGCACGATGTCGCCATTGGTCTGCACCAATGCGCGCGGAACGCCCTCCGATAGCGCGTAGCGCGCCTGCTCCATCAGGTGACGCATCTCCCCATGCACCGGGATCAGCACTTCGGGCCGCATCCAGCGATACATTTGCGCCAGCTCCGGCCGCCCGGGATGGCCCGAGACGTGGACATGCGCCTGACGATCCGTGACCATTACCACGCCCTTCGCCGCCAGCTTGTTCTGGATCAGCCCAATCGCCACCTCGTTGCCCGGGATTTGCTTGGACGAAAAGATCACGGTGTCGCCGGCATCCAGCGAAATGGGATGCGACCCCGCCGCAACCCGTCCAAGCGCCGCGCGTTCTTCGCCCTGCCCGCCGGTCGCGATCACCATCAGCTTATTCGCTGGCACGCGCATCGCCGCTTCGGGATCGATCGTCTGCGGGAAGTCCTTCAGATATCCGGTCGCCTTTGCGACTTTCAGGATACGATCGAGTGAACGCCCGGCTACGCACAATTGCCGCCCGGTCTCGCGCGCTACTTCGCCCAGAGTGTGCAGTCGCGACGCATTCGAAGCGAACGACGTCACCAAAACGCGTCCCCTTGCGGCAGCAACCGTTTCCATCAGTCCGACCCGAACATCCGCCTCCGAGCCCGAAGCGTCGGAATTGAACACGTTGGTCGAATCGCACACCAAGGCCAGAATGCCGCTGTCGCCGATCTTGCCCAGCTGCTCCGGCGTCGCGGGCTTCCCGATTTGCGGTGCGGGATCAAGCTTCCAGTCACCCGTATGGAAAATGCGACCATAAGGGGTATCGATCAACAGCGCGCTCGGCTCAGGAATCGAATGCGCCATCGGTACGAAGGTGAAGTGAAACGGCCCAAGGTCAAAGCTTCCACCGACCGAAATGGTCTTCAGCTTGACACGATCGGCGTTGCCTTCCTCGTCAAGCTTGCCGCGGATAAGCCCGGCGGTAAACGGCGTCGCGAACAGAGGCACGCCAAGATCCTCGGCCAGATACGGCAGCGCGCCTATATGGTCCTCGTGACCGTGCGTTAGCACGATGCCCAGCAAATCGCCCCGCCGTTCCTCGATAAAGGCGAGATCGGGCAGGATCAAATCGATGCCGGGATATTGCGGATCGGCGAAAGTGACGCCGCAATCGACCATCACCCATTTCCCGTCACATCCATACAGGTTGACGTTCATGCCAATTTCGCCGGAGCCGCCAAGCGCTACGTACAGGAGTTCTTTCTTCGGATTAGTCACTATTATCTCTCTAGTTCAGCCGCTTGCACGCAAAAAGCGGGCGGCATGGTGATGCGCATTGAAGCGCGGATGATCTCGTGAGGAAGAGCGGGGCGCCGCAAGGCGGGCGCGCACTCGAAACTCTTGAACCTATATATGGGCCCGATTCCACATCATCGCCAGCCCCTGAATCGTCAGATCGCCCTCAATCACGTCGAAAACGTCAGTCTGCTTTTCGAATAAAGTGGCAAGACCGCCGGTGGCGATGACTTTGACCGGCCGCCCGACCTCGGCCTTCATCCGCGCGACCAGGCCCTCGATCATCGCCACATAACCCCAATATATGCCGATATGCATCTGGCTGACCGTGTCGCGTCCGATGACGCTGGTACTGGCCGGGGCCTCGATCGCGATGCGAGGCAGCTTGGCGGCGGCGGTGACGAGTGCATCGAGCGACAGGTTGATGCCCGGCGCGATAATGCCGCCTTTATAAGCACCGGAATAATCGACGATGTCGAACGTAGTTGCGGTGCCGAAATCTATTACGATCAAGTCACCAGGGTGCAGCGCATGCGCCGCGATCATCGTCACCGCACGATCGGCTCCGACCGAGCGCGGCTCATCGACATCGAGCGCCATGCCCCATTCTACCGGCGGTTCCCCGGCAATCAGTGCCTCGCCACCAAAATACTTCCGCGCCAACACCTGCAGATTGTGCAGCGCGCGCGGCACGACCGTGGCGATGATGACGCCGGTAACCTGCTTGCGATCATAGCCTTCGAGACTCAGCAACTGGCTCAACCATACCGCGTATTCATCCGCAGTACGACGCGGGTCGGTCGCGATGCGCCAGCGCGCTTTGATCGTCCCGCCCCCCTGGCCAGTATCCACCAGAGCAAACACAACATTGGTATTTCCGGCATCGATCGCGAGCAACATTTTTCGGCCCTTCAGATCAGAAATATGTCGGCGGCGTGAATGACACGGGTTCTGCCATCCGCCAAGCGCAGGACGAGCGCACCATCTGCGTCCAGCCCCTGAAACAATCCATCAATCATGCTGCCGTCAGGGCAAGCGGCGGTCAGTGCAGTACCGACCGGATGCGCCCGCTCCAGCCAGCGCGATCGCACCGGAACGATGCCTTCGCCCCTCCACCTCGCCAGCCAGCGCGCAAAGCTTTCGGCCAGTGTCTCGATAAACTGCGCCGGATCCGGCGTCACCCCGTGTGTGGCAAGGCTGGTCGTCGGTCGATCCAATCCCTCGGGATGATGCGCCAGATTGACGCCGATCCCGATCACGACCGCATCGTCAGCGCGTTCGAGCAGGATGCCCGAGACCTTGGCCCCGTCGATCAGCAGATCGTTGGGCCATTTGATGACCACCGTCCCGCCATCGCAGGGGAGATAGACCGACACCGCCTCCTCGGCCGCTACCGCGGCGACCAATGCCAGCGTAGCGGCCGATGGATCGGTCGGACGCAGCTTCACCAACGTCGTCGCACTGAGATTACCGACCGGGGAAACCCAGACCCGTCCCTGCCGCCCACGGCCACTCACCTGACGGTCGGCCCGCAGCCAAAGGCCCTCCGCCGCCCCACTCGCGGCGAGCGCCAGCATATCTGCGTTGGTCGATCCCGTCTCCGCGACGGTGCGGACGGTATTGCTCAGAACAGCGACCGTGCGGCACTCAACGTCAGCACGCCCAAAGGCGCGAGCAGCACCCAGCCGATCGGCGACACGAACACCGCAGCGGCTGCGATCAAACCACCCTCGACCACGCTGCCACCTTTTTCGAATTCCGGCGCAGGATTGTCGAAATACATCACCTTGACGATCCGCAAATAGTAATACGCGCCAATCACCGAAGCGACAAAGCCCGCCACCGCCAGCGGATATAGACCAGCATCGACCGCCGCCTTGAACACCGCCAGCTTGGCATTGAACCCGAGCAGCGGCGGAATACCGGCCAACGAGAACATGAAGATCGCGAGCGCCGCCGCCAGTCCGGGCCGCGTCTGCGACAGGCCAGATAGGCTCGCAATCGTCTCGACCGGCTGTCCACTCGTATCACGCATCTGCAACACGACAAGGAAGCTGCCCAGCGTCATCACGACATAAACCGTGAGATAGAACAGCACCGACGCGACACCAGCCTGCGTTCCCGCCGCGAGTCCCACCAGCATGAAGCCGACATTGTTGATCGACGAATAGGCCAACAGGCGCTTGATGTTGCTCTGCCCGATCGCGGCGACCGCACCGACGATGATCGACATGAGGGCCGCGAAGATCACGATCTGCCGCCATGCATCGGTCGCCGGCCCCATCGCCTCGATAGCGACACGCACCGCCATCGCCATCGCCGCCACCTTAGGCGCGCTGGCGAAGAACGCCGTTACCGGCGTCGGGGCGCCTTCATACACGTCTGGTGTCCACATGTGGAACGGCACCGCGCTGATCTTGAACGCCAATCCTGCGAATACGAAAACCAGCCCGAAAGTAAGGCCGAGCGACTTCGACCCGGCATAGGCCGCCGAAATCTGGTCGAACGTGGTCGATCCGCTGAACCCGTAGATCAGCGAAATACCGTAGAGGAGGATGCCGCTCGCCAATGCGCCCAGCACGAAATACTTCAGCCCGGCCTCCGCCGAGCGCGTATCGCGTCGCATGAAGCTCGCTAGGACATAGGCAGCCAGACTTTGCAGTTCGAGGCCGACATACAGGGTCAGCAAATCACCCGCCGATACCATCATGCCCATGCCCGCCGCAGACAGCAGGATGAGCACCGGATATTCCGGACGCAAATCGTCGCCCGTCGTCCGCTCGAAGAAGCGCGGCGCCATAACGATCGCAACCGCCGCAGCGACATAGATCAGCACCTTGGAAAACGCCGCGAAAGCATCCGCATGGTACAGACCGTCGAACGCCACCGCCCCCTGCGAACTCGGCCCGATCAGCGAGACTCCTGCTCCGGCCAAAACCGCCACGGCTGTCCACGACACCGCCTTGGTCGATGCCTGGCCACCCCAGGCAGACACCAACATCAACGCC
>NZ_JANYEK010000255.1 GCF_025363195.1 Sphingomonas sp. | reverse complement strand
TTGGTCGGAGCGACAGGATTCGAACCTGCGACCCTCACACCCCCAGTGTGATGCGCTACCAGGCTGCGCTACGCCCCGACCGAGGCGGCGCGTTTATGCCGGTGTGGCCCGCGATGCAAGCGCCGTTACGCGAAGGTGGTGTTTCCGCCGCTGCCCGCTGCGTGCCTGAACACGTCGCCGCCGGAACACGCAAGCGTTGCACCACCCCGATGATGATGATAGCGCGCGGCGCTTGTAGCATGGGGCTCTTCCGCCTCGCCATTCCAGTCATTCAGGTACACGCATGTTGATCCCCCAAGCCTTTGCCCAGACCGCAAGCGGCGCCGCCGCCAATGGCGGTGCCTTCGGTATGGTCGCGAGCATCGCGCCATTACTGCTCGTCTTCGTCGTGTTCTACTTTCTGATGATCCGCCCGCAGCAAAAGCGCGTGAAGGCGCAGCAGATGACGATCGAGGCGGTGAAGAAGGGCGATTCGGTCGTCACCGCCGGCGGCATCATGGGCAAGGTGACCAAGGTCGAGGAGCGGATCGTCGAGATCGAGATCGCGCCGACCGTGAAGATCAAGGTGGTCAAGGCGACGCTGAGCGACGTGACCGGTGCCGGTACCGCCAAGCCCGCGAACGACTGAGCCGATCATGCTCGATTTCCCGCGTTGGAAAGTGCTGTCGATCCTGGGGTTCCTGGGTGCGCTGATGTTGCTCGCCGTGCCCAGCTTCCTGCCCGAATCCGTGACGAAAAGCTGGGGCAAGTTCCCGCATCCGACGATCAATTTCGGGCTCGATCTGGCGGGCGGCTCCTATCTACTACTGGAAGCCGACACGACCGAGTTGGCGCGCACCCGGCTCGACAATATGCGCAACAACATTACCGATGCGATGCGCACGACGCCGGCGATCCAGACCAGCGAAATCGCCAGCGATGGCACAAAGCTGAGCTTCCTTCTGCGCGACGTGACGCAGCTGGATGCGGCGCGCGAGCGGCTCAACAAGCTGACCGGCGGCGCGGGGATGACCGGTCAACGCGACTGGGACCTGAGCGTCGTCGATGCCTCGCGCATCGTGATGACGCCGACCAAGGCCGGTTTCGACCAGGCGGTCAAGGAAGCGATGAGCACCGCCACCGACGTGGTGCGCACTCGTATCGACAAGCTCGGTACGCGTGAGCCGACGATCATCGGCCAGGGCAATGACCGGATCGTCGTGCAGGTGCCGGGGCTGAAAGACCCCACGGCGCTGAAGGAACTGCTCGGCAAGACCGCCAAGCTCGAATTCAAGATGGTCGACGAAACGCCAGTCGATCCGACCACCAATGTGGTCCCGGTCGGCAGCCAGATCCTAAATTATTCCGAAGGCGGCCCACAGGCAAAAATCCTGGTCAAGCGCCGCGCGATCCTGACCGGCGATCAGCTGGTCAAGGCGACGCAGGGGTTCAAGCCGGAGGATAACAGCCAGCCGATCGTCAACTTCGCGTTCGACAGCACCGGAGGCCGGGTCTTCGCCAAGATCACGCAGGACAATATCGGTAAGCGCTTCGCCGTGGTGGTCGACAACCAGGTGATCTCAGCGCCGCGCATCAACACCGCGATTCTGGGTGGCGCGGGTTACATCGAAGGCAGCTTCACCGTCGCCTCGGCCAACAATCTCGCGATCTCGCTCAGTTCGGGCAAGCTGCCGGTCGCGCTGAAGGTGATCGAGGAACGCACCGTCGGGCCAGATCTCGGCGCGGATTCGGTCCATGCCGGCATCCTCGCCTCGGTCATCGCGGTCACCGCCGTGGTAATCTTTATGCTCGTCACCTATGGCCGGTTCGGCGTCTATGCGAACATCGCGGTGGTCATCAACGTCATCATCATCATCGGCGTGCTGGCTTTGCTCAACGGCACGCTGACGCTGCCGGGCATCGCCGGGTTCGTGCTGACGATCGGCACCGCGGTCGATGCCAACGTGCTGATTAACGAGCGTATCCGTGAGGAACGCCGGCGAGGCCGCAAGGTCGTGCAGGCGGTCGAACTCGGATATAAGGAAGCCAGCCGGACGATCTTCGAGGCGAACGTGACGCATGGCATTTCGGGCGTCATCATGCTGTTGCTCGGCTCCGGCCCGGTGAAGGGCTTCGCGGTCGTGCTATTGATCGGTATCTGCACGTCGGTCTTCACCGCCGTCGTCTTCACCCGAATGATGGTCGCCTTGTGGTTGCGCAAGAACCGCCCCACCGACATCAACATTTGATCGGCGAAATCCCATGCGCCTGCTGAAACTCGTTCCCGACAACACCAACCTGCCGTTCGTTTCGCTGCGGAAATGGGCGTTTGGATTGACCCTGATCCTGTCGATCGCCGCGCTTGCGCTGGTGTTCACGCGCGGGCTGAACCTTGGCGTCGATTTCGTCGGCGGGCTGATGATCGAAGAGAAATTCGAGACTCCGCCGTCGCTCGACAAATTGCGCACCACAGTCGATGCGCTGAAGCTCGGAGAAGTGCGGCTGCAGACGGTCGGCAGCGACGGCAAGACCGTTTCGATCAAGCTGCCCCCGCCCAAAAGCACGGATGAGGGCGCGGTCAGCCGCACCGTGCAGCAGGTGCAGGTGGCGGTGAACAAGGATTTCCCCGACGCGCGCTTCTCCAAGCAGGATGCGGTCAGCGGCAAGGTCTCGGGTGAGCTGATCTGGCGCGGCGTCCTGGCCGTGGCGCTGGCGGTGATCGGCATCGGCCTGTTCGCGGTGCTGCGGTTCGAATGGCAGTTCGGCGTCTCGACCGTCGTCGCGATCGTCCACGATCTGCTGATGACCTTGGGTTTCTTCGCGCTCACCCGCTACGAATTCGACCTGAACATCGTCGCCGCCGTGCTGACAATCATCGGTTATTCGATCAACGACAAGATCGTGATCGATGACCGCATTCGTGAGAATATGCGCCGCTATCGCAAGATGGATATGTCCGGCATCGTCGATCTCTCGGTCAACGAAACACTGCCGCGCACGGTGATGACCTCGCTGACCATCCTGCTCGCGCTCGGTGCACTGTTGCTATTCGGCGGCCATGTGCTGCGGGGCTTCACCTCGGCGATGATCCTCGGCATCTTCGTCGGCACCTATTCGTCGATCTACGTGTCGTCGTCGCTGCTGATCACGCTGGGGCTGCGCGCCGATCCGAACGCGCCGGATGCCCCGACCGCGCCGAACAATGCCGAACGGGTCGGCCCGCGCCAGGGGTGATCCCTAATCTTGCGCTTGCCGTGAGTGTGTCAAAGGGTCGTTCTTCTTTGTCTCCGTCGGAGCAGAACGGTGCTGCGATCGGCTCGGCACGAACGGGGAGGATTTCGAACGCATGAAGATGGACAAGCCGCAGACCGACGGCCCGATCATCGCTGGTTTTTCGAGCGGCGGGTTCAAGGTCGATGAGGGCGTCTATCACGCACTGTTGATCACGCCGGTGCGCGCCGACGGCTGGGCACCGCCGCCGCTTGTGGACCTGACCGAAGCCGATATCGCGCCATTGCTCGCGCTCGATCCACCGGCGGAATTCCTGCTGATCGGCACTGGTGCACATCTGGTTCGCCCGGCCCCGGCCCTGATCCGCGCACTTGAAGCGAGGGGGTTCGGCGTCGAGGCGATGGACAGCCGCGCCGCCGCCCGCGCCTGGGCCGTGTTGCGCGGTGAAGGCCGCTGGATCGCCGCCGCGCTTTACCCCTTCGACTGACGGGCGCGTCCGGCCACCGCCAAGCCCGCCAGATAATCGTACAGGCCGGCACTGTTAGCCTCCCAGGTGAAGCGCTCCGCCGCTGCCCGCGTTGCGGCGCGGGGTGGCGGATCGGCGAGCAGGCTGGCAATGGCGCTGGCGAACGCGCCGGATTCAACCGGCACGATCCGCCCGGCGCTGGAACTGTCGACGATCTCAGCCGCGCCACCCGCCGCCGTGACGACGATCGGCGTGCCGCAGGCCAGCGATTCGACCCACGCATTGGCCAGCCCTTCGGATGCCGAGGACAAAGCCATCACGTCGGCGGCGCCGAGCAGGCGATGCAGATCGCCATGGGGCACCGTGCCGAGCAGGCGGATGCGCCCCGCCGCCCCGCTGCGGGCAATCTCCGCTTCCAGGACGGTGCGGTCTGGCCCCTCGCCCGCGATCAGCAGCGAAACGCCAGGCAGCGAGGCCACCGCGCGGATCACCACGTCGTGCCCCTTGCGCGGGATCAGCGCGCCAAGCGAGACGATCAGCGGCCCGGACAACCCCAGCGCCATCTTGGCGGCGGCACGATCGATCGGGACGAACCGGTCGAGATCCACCCCCGTATGATGCACCCGGATCGCCTCGGCCCGCATGCCGAGCGCGATCATGTCGGCGCGCATCGCCTGCGATACGGCCAGCAGCCCGTCCGCCGCCTGCCCGGCACGCAACACCTGCCTCGCGGTAGCCGTGGTCTTGCCCCAATGGTGAATATCCGCACCGCGCGCTTTGATCGACACCGGCACGCCGAAATGTCGCCCGAGCGCGATCGCCGCGGGCCCGTCGGGAAAGAAGAATTCCGCATCGATCACATCGAAGGGAAAATCGCGCTTTATCTCCGCCAACAGCGGTCTCAGGCGACGCAGCAGCGCGTTGACGTGAAAACGCCCGCCTGTGCCCGGCAGGATCGTGAAGCGCGGACGCCAGACTTGAATCCCATGCCAGGTTTCACGATCGGGCAATGGCAAGCGCGCGGCATAATGCGGCAGATGCCCGAGCGGCCAGGGCGGCACCCCGATCGGCGCCACGACCTGAACATCCACGTCTGCAAGCCTTGCCAATCCCAGGGTTTGCCGCCCGACGAACACGCCGAAATTCGGCCGAGACGCATCGGGAAACAAGGTGGACAGGGTCAGCACGCGCAGCATCTCTCCCCTCATAGGCCGGGAAGGTTAAACCTGCTCTGTCAGGGCCCGTAATATTGTGTTGCTGCGCGCGATCCCGAGCCTGAGCAGGAAACAGCACACTCTAAACCCGGTCGCCGATCAGATTCGCGTGTCTCCCGGATAGGCGAACAACAGGTCGCTGCCGGTCGAGGCACTGATATGCGCTGTCCCTTCCAGCAACAGGCATTCCCCCGCCTTCCACGCTACACCATCCACCACGCCCTCGCCGACTGCCGGCACGAACCAGCCGGGCTTGCCTTCGGGCAAGGTGATCGTGCGCTGTCCGCCCGGCCAACGTTCGAGCACGAATTTCGGGCCTTCGACCAGCAGGATGCGATCGTCCGCCACGCGGCCCGGCGCGGTGGGCGCGATATACGGGTTGGCATCGGCCACCTCCACCCCGTCCTTCAAATGCAGTTCGCGGTCGCTGCCATAATCGTACAGGCGGTAGGTCGTGTCTGAATTCTGCTGAATCTCGATCACGGTGATGCCTCCACCGATCGCGTGGATCGTGTCGCTCGGTGCGTAATAGAAATCGCCCGCTTTGACCGGCTTCCAGTCGAGCTTGTGTTCGATCGACCCGTCGAGCGAGGCGGCGCGCAAGGCGTCCTTGCTCATCGGTTCCAGCGTGCCGATCGCGATCGTCGCCCCCGGTTCGGCCGCCAGCACCACCCAGCATTCGTCCTTGCCGCGCGGCAGGCCGCGCGCATGCGCCTGGTCGTCGTTCGGGTGGACCTGGACCGACAGTTTTTCGCCGGGAAACAGATATTTGACCAGCAGATCGGGCTGCGCCTCGCCGAAAGTCTGGAACCACACTTCGCCGATCGGCGGGGCATCGGCAGCGGGATCGGGGAAGCCGGGCCATAGCTTATGGCGACCCCACGGCTTTTCCACCCGGCGCGTGGTGAGCAAGGTCGCGGGCATATCGGGATTCCTTTGGGTGACGAGAGATACGGCATTGCAACGCACAGACTGCGCACTCGCTCCGCCGCAGACAAGCAGGAATGTACGCGAAAAGCATTGTTCGGATCGATCGGGCTGGGCTATGGCGTCCAGCCATGCGTATGCCCCTGTCTCGCCCGATCATCCTCGTGATCGCCGCCCTCGCCCTTTCGACCACTGCGGGCTGTGCGCGCAAATCCGGAAAGAACGACCTGCCGTATGTCGCGCGCGACGTCGGCACGCTGTACAGCGCGGCGCGGCATCGTCTCGATCAGGGGCGCTACAAAGAGGCAGCGGCGCTGTTCGACGAGGTCGAGCGCCAGCATCCCTATTCGATCTGGGCGCGCCGCGCGCAGTTGATGAGTGCGTACAGCAATTATGTCGGTCGCGATTACACCAGTTCGATCCAATCGGCGCAGCGCTTCCTGCAGGTCCATCCCGGCAACCGCGACGCCCCGTACGCTTATTACCTGATCGCTCTGGGCTATTACGAGCAGATCAGCGACGTGACGCGCGACCAGAAGATCACGCAGCAGTCGCTCGACGCGCTGGGCGAACTCACGCGTCGCTACCCGAACACCCGCTACGCCGCCGATGCGCGGTTGAAGATCGATCTCGTGCGGGATCATCTCGCCGGCAAGGAGATGGAGATTGGGCGCTTCTACGAAACGCGCGGGCAATGGCTCGCCGCGACCATGCGTTTCCGTAAGGTAATCGACGATTACCAGACCACGACGCACACGCCCGAGGCGCTGATGCGGCTGACCGAAACATATCTGGCGCTCGGCGTGCCAGACGAGGCGAACAAGTCGGCGGCGGTGCTCGGCGCGAATTATCCCGGGACGCAATGGTATGGTCGCGCCTTCAAGCTGATGAGGGATCATCCGCCGATGGCCCTGGCGGCGGTTCAGCCCGGCCAGCCGATCGTGCCGGTGCAGAACGGTGCCGCCACTCCGCCGACTCGCCCCGGCAGCAGCGCCGTCGCGCCGAAGGACGATCGTTCGGCCGCGCCGACGCCCGGCAACCCGAACGGTAAGTAAGCGTCTCGAAAAGAACAATTCCGGAACAGTTGGAAATGCAGTAAGGCCCGGCCGGATATGCTGACCGCGCTTTCCATCCGGGACGTCGTCCTGATCGAGGCCCTCGACCTGGAATTCTCCGGCGGGCTCGGCGTGCTGACCGGCGAGACCGGCGCGGGCAAGTCGATCCTGCTCGATGCTTTGGGCCTGACGCTCGGTGCGCGCGGCGACAGCGCGCTGGTGCGGCACGGGGCAGCGCAGGCCGTGGTGACGGCCAGCTTCGATGCCCCCGCGTCCGCCATCGCCCTGCTCACCGAGAATGGGCTGGAGATCGAGCCCGGCGAACCACTGATCATCCGCCGCCTCATCAAGGCCGATGGCGGCAGCCGGGCCTTCGTCAACGATCAGGCAGCCTCCGCCAGCCTGCTCCGCGACCTCGGCGCAAAAATGGTTGAGATCCACGGCCAACACGACGATCGCGGCCTCCTCAACGCGCGCGGCCACCGCGCTTTGCTCGACAATTTCGGCCGGATCGATACCGCGCCTGTCGCCACCGCGCATCGGGCATGGCGCGCGGCGGCGGACGCTTTGGCGACGGCGCGCGACCAATTCGACACCGAAGCGCGCGACCGCGAGTGGCTGGAGCACGCTGTCGCCGAATTGACCGTTTTCGCGCCGGAAGAAGGCGAAGAGGAGATTCTCGCCACCCGCCGCGCGAGCATGCAGCGCGGCGAGAAGATCGCCGACGATCTGCAAGCGATCGCCGACCTGCTGGGCGGATCGGACGGCGGCCTCGCCAGATTACGGCAGGCGGCGCGCGTGCTGGAGCGCGTGGCCGAGGATCACGAGGCGCTGGGCGAGGCGCTCGCGGCGATCGATCGTGCGATCAACGAGGGTGCGGAGACGCAGGACAGGGTGGATGAAGCCGCCGCCGCTCTGGCGTTCGACCCGGCGCACCTGGAAGCGGACGAGACGCGGCTCTTCGATCTGCGCGCGCTGGCCCGCAAACACCGTGTCCAGCCCGATGATCTGGCCGCGCTGACGCAACATCTGTCGGAGCGACTGGAGCGGCTTGACAGCGGCGGCGCGGGTCTGGCGAAGCTGGAGCGTGCCCTGGCCGCCGCGGCGAATGCCTTTGCGGTGGAGGCGGACGCCCTGACCGCGCAGCGCAGCGAGGCCGCGACGCGTCTCGATATGGCGGTAAAAGGCGAACTCGCACCGCTCAAGCTCGATGCAGCACGCTTCCGCACCGCGTTCGCGCCGTTGGCGGAGGACGGTTGGGGCGCGGCAGGCAAGGACCGCGTCGAATTCGAAATATCGACCAACCCCGGCGCACCCTTTGCACCGCTCACCAAGATCGCGTCGGGCGGAGAATTGTCGCGCTTCATCCTCGCCCTGAAGGTCGCGCTGGCCGAAGAAGGGGGCGCCGCGACGATGATTTTCGACGAGATAGACCGGGGCGTCGGCGGCGCGGTGGCCAGCGCGATCGGCGAACGACTCGCCCGGCTGGCGGATCAGACCCAGGTGCTGGTCGTGACGCACAGCCCGCAGGTCGCCGCACGCGGTCGCCATCATCTGCTGATCGCCAAGAGCCATGACGGCATCGTCACGCGAACCGGCGTCCGCACGCTGGACGAGGCCGAGCGCCGCGAGGAGATCGCCCGCATGCTCTCCGGCGCGACCGTAACGGACGAGGCGCGCGCGCAGGCGGAGCGGTTGCTGGAGGCGGCTTAGCGCGCTTGTCGGCCTAAAACGGGATCTTCACCGTCACCATGATACGCTTGTCAACTTGGCCATTTATTAGCCGCCCGGATGTCGCATAAACATTCCCATGCGCCTTCCCGATATCGAAACCGATCCCCGGCTCATCGCTCGGCGCCTTCATGCCGGCCGGACGTTTGATCGGCTTAAGACGAAACTGGTCGTCATGCGTCTTGCCGCAAACGACGATCTCGTCCGGCTCCGGTGAAGTCTCGCACGACGACCGCACATGATGGGGGATGGTCACGATCGCCTTGATCGGCACTGAATCCGGCACCTCGGCCACCGGCACGACTTGCAGCAGCAGGAAAATAACCGTCATCACCCGCGATTCCTCGAAGACGACCCGGTAATCGCCCTGCGGTGCGGCAGGATTATGGCACACACTTAAACACCGCGACAATCGCGCAACGATCTGCTATGCCGAGTCCATCGCGCGAGATTGCCCACAAGCATCGCACGGCTGAGAGACTTTACGCGCTCCCGCTTGTCGAAGCCTTCGGAGCCGCTTTCAGCCCCAGCCATCTCGTTACCGATCCTCTTTCATCCCATCCGTATCATGCGTCGCATGATCCGTTTCGAGGCGCACCGGCTGGAGCCGGGCGGCGCTCTCGGTCTCTTCTTCCGGCTCCGTCTACCCAAGGAAATACCTATGCCAATCGGCACCGTAAAGTTTTTCAACGCGGACAAGGGCTATGGCTTCATCGCGCCGGAAGAGGGCGGCAATGACGCTTTCGTCCACATCAGCGCCGTCGAAGCCGCCGGCATGCGCACGCTCGACAAGGAACAGCGCGTTTCCTACGAGCTGGAGCAGGACCGTCGCGGCAAGATGTCCGCGGTAAACCTCGCTTCCGCGTAAGTGATCTGCGCGGGCGGCGGAATTCTCCATCGTCCGCGCCGTTCCTTGCCATTCGGGAGACGTGCCACGAATACCACCGCCATGTTTTATCGCGATCGTGCCCGCCAAGCGGAAGCCGACGCAGATTCCGCAACCTTGGACAATGTCCGCGATCGCTGGGCCCGTGCCGCCAAGGCGTGGGACGAAATGGCCACCCGCGCCGAAAAGACCGCTGAACGCCGCTCCGTCAACGAAGAAGCCAAGGCGATGGCCGGAGAAGACGACTAAGCCGAGCGATGACACCCCACCCGTTCGTTTCGAGCGTAGTCGAGAAGCCGACGGGCATTTTCCCAACGCTTTTTCGACTGCGCTCGAAACGAACGGTAAGGCCGATATCGGCTGATGCCTCCTCCGTTGCAGATAACCTGTTGATTAACGCCGAAGCACCCTTTCGCGTGCGCATACGTTATGGCTAAGATCCGGAAAAGTTTCCGGGAAGGGCCTATATGACCAAGCGAAATGACTTGCCGCACTCCCCGGGCCCTGCCGGTGGCTGGGGATCGTTAAAGGGGATTGCGAGCATCTTCGGCGAAAGCTGGTCGTCGCCCGCCTCGATCGCCACCCTCGGCCAGTTGAACAAACCCAAGGGTGTCATGTGCGTTTCCTGCGCCTGGCCCAAGCCCGCCAATTATTCAGCCTTCGAATTCTGCGAAAACGGCGCGAAGGCGACTCTGTGGGAATTGACCAGCGCGCGCTGCACGCCGGAGTTTTGGGCGAAGGACGAACACACTGTCTCCGCGCTGCGGGATTGGACCGACCATAATCTCGAAAAGACCGGGCGGCTGACGCACCCGATGCGCTACGACGCGGCCACCGACCGTTATGTCGAAGTGACGTGGGACGAAGCGTTCGCCGGGATCGCCGCCGCGCTGAAGCCGCTCGAACCGAACGAGGCGGTGTTCTACGCCTCGGGTCATGCCGGTCTGGAGGCGTCCTATCTCTACGCCTTGCTGGCGCGCGCGTACGGCACCAACAATCTGCCGCAGAGTTCGAACATGTGCCACGAGACCACGTCGGTCGGGCTGACCAAGGTAATCGGATCGCCGGTCGGCACGATCGTGTGGGAGGATCTGGCGCAGGCGGATGCGTTCTTCTTCTTCGGGCAGAACCCCGGCACCAACAGCCCGCGCTTCCTGCACCCGTTGAAGGAGGCGAAGGATCGCGGTGCGAAGATCGTCACCTTCAACCCGATCATCGAACAGGGGCTGGTGTCGTTCGTCGACCCGCAAAGCCCGGTCGCGATGTTGACCGGCAAGGCGACCACCATTTCCGACCAATATCACCAGTTGAAGGCGGGCGGCGACATCGCGGTGTTGCTCGGCATGTGCAAATGCGTGGTCGAGGCGGATGACGCGGCCAAATCGGCGGGCAAGGCGGAAGTGATCGACCACGCCTTTGTCGAGCAGCACACGACCGGGTTCGACGCCTTCATCGCCAGTTGCCGTGATGCCGACTGGGGCGAGATCGCACACGAAAGTGGGCTGACCGAGGCGGATATCCGCGCCGCGGCGGACGTCTATATTGCCGCCGAACGCGTGATCGGCGTCTATGGCATGGGCCTGACCCAACATGCGCATGGTGCGCTCAACGTTGCGATGCTGGTCAATTTGCTGCTGCTGCGCGGCAATATCGGTCGGCCCGGTGCAGGCTGCTGTCCGGTGCGCGGGCACAGCAATGTGCAGGGCCAGCGCACCGTCGGCATTGCCGAGAAGGCGCATCTGGTTCCGCTCGAAAAGATCGACGACATGTTCGGCATCACGTCGCCGCGCGATGATGGCGTGAACGTGGTCGAGGCGGTCGAAGGGCTGATCGCAGGCACGGTCCGCGCGTTCGTCTGCCTCGGGGGCAACCTGCTGCGCGCCGTACCCGATCAACAGCGCATGGAGCAGGCCTGGGCCAAACAGGATCTGACCGTGATGGTTTCGACCAAGCTCAATCGCAGTCACCTGTATCCGGGCAAGCATGCTTATATCCTGCCCTGCCTAGGTCGGTATGAAATCGATGCGCAGGCCAGCGGCAACCAGTCGGTGACGACCGAGGACAGCTTTTCGATGATCAACGGATCGATCGGGCGGCGCGCGCCGGTGTCGGAGGCGGTGAAGAGCGAACTCGCGATCGTCGCGGGCATCGCTGAGGCCGTGCTGCCGGCGAACGACAAGCTGAAATGGGCGGACTGGACCGGCGATTATGGCCTGGTGCGCGACTTGATCGAGGAGACGTATCCCGAGGATTTCCGCGATTATAATGGCCGCATGTTCGAAGCGGGCGGCTTCTATCGCGGCAATGGCGCGCATGAACGCATCTGGAAGACCGACAGCGGCAAAGCGGTGTTCACCACGCCGGGTGAGCTGAATTCGGTCGGTTTCAAGGACGCTCCGGGGCGATATCGGCTGATGACCCTGCGCTCGAACGACCAGTTCAACACCACGATCTACGGCTATTCCGATCGCTTCCACGGTATCGAGGGTACACGCGACGTATTGTTGATGAATCCGGAGGACATCATCGCGGCGGGCCTGAGCGAAGGGCAGACCGTGCGGATGATTACCGACACGGATGATGGCGTCGACCGCCAGCTCGGCGGACTGACGCTGACCGGATATCGCATCCCGCGCGGCACGGTCGCGTCTTATTACCCCGAGTGCAACGTCTTGGTGCCGATCGGTCTGCATGACGAAATGTCGAAGACGCCGGCGTCGAAATCGGTGCCGGTCAGGATCGTGGCGGACGCGGTGTCGGCGGCGGCGTGAGCGAGCAAGCCAGCGTCGATTTCGTACGGACGGCGCGAGACGGGACATCGGCACCGCTGATCCGTAACGTCCCGATCGAGCGGCCGATCGCGATCGAGTTCAACGGCATCGGCTATGCCGTGATGATGGCCACACCGTGCGATCTGGAGGATTTCGCGACCGGCTTCGCGCTCAGCGAGCGATTGGTGGCGCGCGCCGACGAGATCGTCGAGATCGATTGCCACCGGACCGAGGCGGGCGAGATCGTCCGCATCACCCTGTCTGCCGAACGATCCGCCGGGCTGATCGAGCGCGTGCGCCACCGCACCTCCGAATCGTCGTGCGGGCTATGCGGCATAGAGAATCTCGAACAGGCGCTACGTCCGCTGCCACCTGTGCAGGTAAGACCGCCGATCGACTCCGCCGCGATTTTCCGCGCCCTTGTCGCATTGGGCGATCACCAGCCGCTGAACCGCAGCACCGGGGCCGTGCATGCCGCGGCCCGGTGTTCGGGGAAGGGCGACATCCTCGACGTGCGCGAGGATGTCGGGCGGCACAATGCGTTCGACAAATTGATTGGCGCGATGCGACGCGAAGGTGCGGACTGGGATGGCGGCTTTGCGCTCCTGTCTTCGCGCTGTTCCTACGAGCTGGTCGAAAAGGCCGCGCTGGCGGGATGCGCCACGTTGGTGACGATCTCGGCGGCGACCGATCTGGCGATCGCGCGAGCGCGGGGATGCGGATTGACGTTGGTCGTGCTCGCGCGTGCCGACGCGATCCTGACGGTTGCGACGTCGTGAGACTGCTCGGCGCGATCCTGGCTGGCGGCCAATCGCGACGCTTCGGCAGCGACAAGGCGTTGGCCGATCTTGATGGAAAGCCGATGATCGCACGCGTGGCCGAAGCCCTCGCGCCCAGCGTCGCGCATATCGTCGTGTGCGGACACCCGATGCCACCGGCCGGGATGATCGGCGTGGCGGATCTGCCGCATGCCGGCCTCGGGCCGCTCGGCGGGCTGGCCGGGGCGCTACACCATGCTCATGCGCATGGCTATGAGGCGGTGATCTCGGTCGGGTGCGATACGCCGATCCTCGATCCCGATCTGATGACGCGCCTGTGCGCCGTAGAGGGCGCCGGATTCGTCACGGATTCGCCGATCATCGGGCGGTGGCCCGCGACACTCGCCGACGTGCTGCTGCTTCATCTCGATCGCAACACGCGGCGTTCGATGCGCGGTTGGGCGGAAGCAGTGGAGGCGCACCCGATCGATGCGCCGCATCCCGTCCCGAACATCAACACCCGGCTCGACCTCGAGGACTTGTTCCCGTCGCAGCGACACCGATAGACGACGCCCGGCGCGATGTTGCTGATCGGCGCCGGGATCTGGGCGTTTCGGACTATGCAAACGCCGCCGCGCTCTTCAGCTGCGTGTAGGCCACGATGACCTCTTGAAGCGCCTTTTCGTAGCTCCGGTCCCCGCCATTGCGGTCCGGGTGATATTTGCGCACCAGTTCGGCGTAACGCTGCCGCAGGCCGCGCCGGTCGACTTCCATGCCCAGTCCCAACACCTTCAGCGCGCGCCGCTCGCTCTCCGACAAAAGCTTTCCGTCCGCTCGCGCCTCGTCCATGCGCCGCGTGAAGCGCGCGCCGATCGCGTCGAGCGGATCGGCGAAGTCGGCCCATTTTGGTGGCCGGTCCGCGCCGCCGGTGCCGGTGAAGGCGCGCGTTTCGCGTTCCCATCCGGCGAGCGGGCGCTGCGCATCGTGGATTTCGTCGACGCTCATCCCGCTGAAGAAATTATACCCGGCGTTGAAGGCGCGGACGTGATCGAGGCACAGCCAGCGATAAGGGCGCGGCCCTTCATGCCCGCTGCCCACCCCCTGCAGCAGCGGCGCCCGAAATTCGCCCGCTTGCTCGCACCCGGGTTCCGAACAGAGTCGCCCGGGGCTTTCCACGCGCCCGTGGAAGCGCGCGGTCGGCCGGTCCCTGGAGGCTCCATCCCGTGGTGCCCCGTCCTTCTTTTCGTGCTCGGCTGTCACGCGGCTCCCCGAAACGGCAAAGCTGCCTATATAGGCGCGATGACCATCGCTTCCACCGCCCCAATCGCCGATCAGATCACCACCCGTCTGACCGCTGCGCTCGCCCCGACCCATCTCCATGTCAGCAACGACAGTGCGAGCCACTCCGGCCATATGGGCGATGACGGCACCGGCGAATCGCATTTCTCGGTCGAGGTGGAGAGTGCGGCCTTTACCGGCGTCTCGCGCGTCCAGCGCCAGCGGATGGTGAACACCGCGCTGGCCGATCTGTTGCGCGACCGCATCCACGCACTGGCGATTCGGGCCCGCGCGCCCGGTGAATGAGGCGGCTGCGATGAGACAGCCCCGCCCTGCCGCGCGCATCCTGCTCACCAATGCGGAAGGCCGCATCCTGCTGTTCCGCTTCACGCCGGACGATCGACCGCCATTCTGGTGCACACCCGGCGGCGCGGTCGACCCCGGCGAGAGTTACGAAGCCGCCGCCGCGCGCGAGTTGATCGAGGAGACCGGCCTCGTGCTCGATCCGGGCCCCGAGGTCGCGCGCCGCGAGGTGAATTTCCTGACGCTCGAACA
This sequence comes from Sphingomonas sp., assembly GCF_025363195.1. Lineage (GTDB taxonomy): Bacteria > Pseudomonadota > Alphaproteobacteria > Sphingomonadales > Sphingomonadaceae > Sphingomonas. Next base: position 3,897 of record NZ_JANYEK010000255.1, on the reverse strand, counting down.
AGTCGAAGTCACCGCCGACGAGCGTTATTTCCGCATTGAAACCCAAACCGCCGATATCGATACCTCGGGCCATACCGATCTCGAACGCCGCGTGATGCGGGAATGGCGCTGGTTCGACCGCGCCGAAATACCATACCATGACGAGGCGATCTTCCCCGCAGACCTGCTTGCATTGCTGGAGGCGACCGATGACGAACGATGACCTGATCCTCCAGACGATCGCCCCGGTCACGCACGATCTCGGCGGGTTCAAGGTCCACCGCACCTTGCCCAACAAGGCGCGCACGATGGTCGGCCCGTTCCTGTTCTTCGACCAGATGGGCCCGGCGCATCTGGAGATCGGCACCGGCATCGATGTGCGCCCGCACCCCCACATCAACCTCGCCACCGTGACGTACCTGTTCGAAGGCGCGATCGGCCACCGCGATTCGATCGGTAGCGACGTGACGATCGAACCTGGCGCGGTGAATTTGATGACGGCTGGCCAGGGCATCGTCCATTCCGAACGCTCGCCCGGTGCCGAACGCGCGCTCGGCCCGCGCCTGTCCGGCATCCAGACCTGGCTCGCGCTGCCCGAGAAAGACGAGGAGATCGACCCGGCGTTCGAACATGTCGCCCAGGCGCACTTGCCAAAGGTCGAGACGAAGGGCGCCCGTGCCCGCATCATCATGGGCGATCTGTGGGGCGTCTCCGCGCCGACCACGACCTATGCCGAGACGATCTATGCCGACATCGTGCTGGACGCGGGCGGCGAAGTGCCGATCGATCCCGGTGCCGACGAACGTGCGGTATATCTCGCGATCGGCGCGGCGACGCTGGACGGCATGACGCTGGAGCCGATGGTCTTGTATGTGTTGAAGCCCGGCATCGCCACGTCACTCAAATCTTCGACCGGCGCACGCGTGATGCTGTGCGGCGGAGAGGCTTTCGCCACCCCGCGCCACGTCTGGTGGAATTTCGTCAGTTCTTCGCGCGACCGGATCAACCAGGCCAAGCGCGACTGGAAGGCTGGCAATTTCCCCACCGTCCCCGGCGACGACACGGAATTCATCCCGATTCCCGAAGTGCCGCTGACGGTCAGCTATCCCTGAAAAATCCCCCTCCCACTTGTGAGTGATGCAAGGCCCTTGGTGAACCATTCCCCCGGCAGGGTTCAGGGATTGCCGGGGGCAATCCCGACCAAAAGCCTTGCATCACTGGGTTAGGGGAGGGCATGTCCACGAATACCGCGCGTGATGGTCGGGCCCTCCCCCGACCCCTCCCGCAAGCGGGAGGGGAGTAGAGATGTCGGACTTCGAACTTGAGAGCGTGAAGCTGCCCACCGGCGTAACCCTGGACGTCGCCACCGCCGGATCGCCCGGGAACCCCGCGATCATCCTGCTGCACGGCTTCCCCGAATCGCACCGCACCTGGCGCCACGTCATCCCCGCGCTGGCGCAGGATCATTTCGTCCTCGCCCCCGACCAGCGCGGCTTCGCCCGCTCGTCCAAGCCCGCCGACGTCGCCGATTACACGCCTGACAAGATGGTCGCGGACCTGATCGCGCTCGCCGACCATTACAAGATCGACCGCTTCACTTTGGTCGGCCATGATTGGGGCGGCGCGATCGCGTGGATGGCCGCGCTCACCCGCCCCGACCGCGTTGCGCGCCTGATCATCCTCAACGCGCCGCACCCCTTCGTCTTTCAGAAGACGCTGTTCGACGACATGGCGCAGCGCGAGGCGAGCCAGTACATCACCGCCTTCCGTAACCCTTCGCTGGAAAACCATATCGAGAGCATCGGGCTCGACGCGTTCTTCGATGGCAGCTTCATGAAGCACACCGATTTCGCGAAGATCGCCGACGAGAAGCCGGTCTATCTCGATCAATGGGGCCAGCCCGGCGCGATGACCGGCATGCTCAACTGGTATCGCGCCAGTCAGGTGATCGTGCCGCCGATGGATTCGACGCCCGAGCGCCCGGCCTATCTCGATGCGCCCTTCCCCCCGGTTTCGCAGCCGACGCTCGTTATCTGGGGCATGGAGGACAAGGCCTTGTTGCCGAGCCAGCTGGAAGGACTCGATACCTTCGTGCCCGATCTTACGCTGATCCATGTCGATGCCGGGCACTTCGTCCCGTGGGAAGCGCCCGAAGCCGTGGTCAACACGATCACCAGCTGGCTGACGTAAATCGGCGCTTTCCGCTTAATCCTCCGCTACCCCGCTTATTTCCTCGGCGAACGCCGGGGGTCCAGTTGCCAAGGTTTCGGTTAGAAGGGGCATCGCTCAATCACGGCCAATTGTGCAACTGGACCCCGGCGTTCGCCGGGGAAGGAATATTGTTTGAAGGGGATGAACTAAATCCTCCCCGGAACGGGGAGGATATCAAACCCTGATCCGCGCGGCCTCCGGTAACGCCATTGGCGGCGGCGCATCGCCCGCGCCGGCGCTGGTATCGATCCATGTGCCGTGCGCGTGGCTTGTCGCCACCGTCATCCATTCGCCCGCACCCCGCCTAGTATTAGGCCCAGAATTAGGCCCAGAATCCGGCCCAAAATCCGGCCACGATCGTGCGCGGATATTCTGGTGGCCGAAGGCGCGATCCGGCTCCATCATCACCCAGCCGAGCGGACGCTCGCTTGTCGCTTGCGCCCCCGCGGCCTTCATCGCCGTGCGGATTCGCTCCGCCACCGCCTCCGGCAGATATTGCCACACCACCGAATGCATCAGCACGCGGGTGACACCCGCCTCATGCGGCTCGGCCAGTCGCGCCTCGACCCAGTCGGCGGCATCGGCGCGCTCCAGCGCCACGCCCTTCTCGCGCACCATATCGATCGCCGCGCGCACCCGCGTCAGCCGCTCGGGCGTCTCGGGCCAGACGAACGCGGCAAGCCGCGCCGCCACCGCCGGATCGGTCGCATCCAGCGGCGCCACGTCGCAACCGCGCACCGACACGATCTCGACCGGCACCGTCGGCGCCGCCGGCCCCGCCCAGGCCGGCCTGATCGTCACCGGCGAGTCCGTCGCGCCCGCAATCGTGCCGCCGAGATCGAACCGGTAGCGATCGATCAGCAGGTTCAGCCCGGCGCTCGACCCGATCTCCAGCAACTCGATCCGCGGCCCGTGGCGGCGCGCAAGCTCGATCAGCCCGAGCATCAATCCGGCCGATCGCCCCGGCTCGTTGGTCTGTGGCGGCCCATCCAGCCACGGCATCAACGCCGCCTCCTGCGTCGCCATCACGTCTTCGAGGATGGCGAGGATGTCGGCCCGCTCGGTCACCGTGCCGCTGTAGATCGAGGCCAGCCCGGCATCCTTGCCCGCCAGCACCAAGGCATGAAACCCGCCGAACAGCCGAAGCGGCACGGCATCGCGCGTCGGCTCGCCCGGCCAGTCGAGCACGCGCGCGCCGACCGCCGTGTCGCGCGTCAGCCCGGCCGCGATCGCCGCGCACATGCGGCCATAGATCGGCGCGGCATTGGCGTCGCAATAATGCTGCTGGATCAGGAATGCGCCGCGATTGGTCTGTTCGTCCGCCATCTGCCTGTCTCCTGCGCCCAATGCTGCTCCTGCGACCGGTGTTGCTCCCTTGTCCCTCCCCAAGTAAAGCCCCCACACCATGGCCGATCCGATCATCATCGCGGTGCCCAAGGGGCGCATCCTCGCCGAGGCCGTGCCGCTGCTCGCGCGCGCCGGAATCGAGCCCGAAGCGGCGTTCAGCGACGAGAATGCGCGGGCATTGCGATTCACGACGTCAAACCCCGGCATCGACCTGATCCGCGTTCGCGCGTTCGATGTCGCAACCTTCGTCGCCCACGGCGCGGCGCAACTCGGCATCGTCGGGTCGGACGTATTGGCGGAATTCGACTATTCGGAACTCTATGCGCCGGTCGATCTCGGCATCGGCCATTGCCGCCTGTC
>NZ_JANYEK010000228.1 GCF_025363195.1 Sphingomonas sp. | reverse complement strand
ACTTGTGGGTCTTCAATGCCGGGCCAAGCCAATCCTCCGCTAGGCCCGCCGATATGTACGTTCGTGCCATACCTCGTAGCCCAAGGCCTGGGATAGCACCGGCATCGACGAGCTGAGGCTTAGGCGGATGCAGAATTCCGTTTCGCCCGCCACTGGACACCCTTGCCGAGCACGCGCGACAGCTGCTCGATCGAGTAGGGCTTGTGCAGCAACTCGAAACCGTGACGGCCATTCTCCGCGAGCACATGGCTGTAGCCGCTGGTCAGGATGACGGGGACATCGGGGTGCAACCGCCGGATCGCTTGGCCTAGCTCAATGCCGCCCATGCCCGGCATTACCACGTCGGAAAAAACAATGTGATAGCGGTCCGGATGCGAACGCAGCATCTCGAGCGCTTGCTCGGCGTTGGTCGCCAACTCGCTTGCATAGCCAAGCTCCGCGAGCGCAGCGGTGGCGAAGCGACCAACCTGCTCGTTATCCTCGACGACGAGCACGCAGATTCCTGCGCCGCCGGGATACCCGCCGCCGTCCTCAAGGACAGGCTGATCCGTCTCGTCTGGATAAGCGCGGGGAAGATATAGCGTGAACGTCGTGCCCTCTGCGGGCACGCTGTCCGCCCGGACATCGCCGCCCGACTGCTTGGCAAACCCGATTACCTGACTGAGGCCCAGCCCTGTCCCCTCGCCGACTCCCTTGGTCGTGAAGAACGGTTCGAAGATGCGGTCCAGCTGGTCGGCCGCAATGCCGCTGCCTGTGTCGGTGATGGTTACCGCAACGAAGTCGCCGGCCACTGGGGCATGGCCACGAATCGGCGGGATGCCCGATACGGGTCCGGTCGAAATGGTGAGCCGTCCCTCGCCCTGCGTCGCGTCGCGCGCGTTGATTCCCATGTTGACGACGGCAGTGTCGAACTGACTTCGGTCGGCAATGATGAAGTAGGGTTCAGCCGGAAGCCGCAGGTCCAAAACGATACGGGATCCCGTCATCGTCTGCAGAATTGTGGCGACCTCCGCGAGGGAAGCTCCGGCATCGAACAGGTCTGCGCTCAGCGCTTGCCGGCGTGCAAATGACAGGAGCTGCCCCGTCAACTTGGCGGCCCGGTCAGCGGTGTCGCCGATCGCGTCGACGTAGCGGGTCCGCTTGGCTTCGCTAAGGTCGCTCCTGCGGAGGAGGTCTACCGATCCGCGAATGACGGTGAGCAGGTTGTTAAAGTCGTGAGCCACGCCGCCGGTCAGCTGCCCGATGGCCTCCAGCTTCTGGGACTGTCGCAGCGCCTCCTGCGCCTCGGCAAGAGCAGCTTGCTCCCGGGCCCGTTCGGTCACGTCGTAGACGAATTGGTAGGCGCCAATCTGACGGCCATCGGCTTCCCTGAGCGCGTTGAACTTCATCTCGTAGAAGCGCCTGTCCCGGCTATGGTCGCCGAACTCCGCCGTCTCGGTGAACTCCTCTCCCGCAAGCGCCCGCGTCCACGTGTCTCGCACCTGGTCCCGATGCTCCGGCTTGTCGTCCAGCAGCTCCAGCAGAGAGTCCCCGACGGTGGGACGAACCCCGTAGACGCGCTCGAACTCGTCAGTTGACGCCTTGTTGATAGCGAGCAGGCGGAAGTCCCCGTCCACGACCTGCACGAAGGCGTCGGTGCGCTCGACCAACTCGGCCAGCAACCGGCGCTCCGCAAGCGCATTGGCAACCCGCGCCTCCAGCTCATCGTTCAGTTCGCGCAGTTGGTCCTCGGCCGCGCGCCGCTCGGTCACATCGGTATGGACACCAACCCATTCGCGGATTTCGCCACGCGCATCGAAGGTCGGGATCGCGCGGACGGAGAAGCGTCGCCAGATCCCATCGTGGCGCCGGACGCGATGCTCGAAGACGAAGATCCGCTTCTCCGCAACGGCGGCGTTCCAGGCCTCGACGGTCGGCTGCGCGTCGTCCGGGTGAACCGCGCTAGCCCATCCATACCCCTGGTATTCGTCGGCGCTTTGCCCGGTGAGAGCAGCCCAGCCAGCCTGCTCGCCCTTCATCTCGCCTTCGGGCGTGTTGGTCCACGGGACGCCCTGTACGGCGTCGATTGCCGCTTGGAAACGCGCCCCGCTCGCGCGCAGCTCGGCGTTGGTCTCGTCCCGTTCTATCACCGCGAGCCGTAGCTCGAGTTGCCCCACCACCTGCCGGGCGAGCGCGCGGAGCGCGCGCTGCTGCGGGCGGCTCAGCGTTCGGGGCTCGTAGTCCAGCACGCAGAGCGTTCCAACGGCGAAGCCGTCCGGGGACTTGAGCAACGCGCCCGCGTAAAAACGCAGTCCGCCCGCCGCGGCGACGAGCGGATTGCAGGCGAACCGCTCGTCCTGCGTCGCGTCCGGCACGAGCAGGAACTCATCCTCTAGGATGGCCGTGCCGCAGAAGGAGGTGTCGAGAGGCGTGGAGTCAACTCCCAAGCCGACTTCGGCCTTGAACCACTGCCTGTCGCTCCCGATCAGGTTCACCACTGCGATCGGCGTTCCGCAGATTCCGGCAGCGAGCGCCGCGAGATCGTCAAAGCCGCTCTCGCGCGGAGTGTCTAGGACGCGATAGCGTTCGAGAGCGGCAAGCCGCTGATTCTCTGCCGCGACAAGTGATTGAGCTTTAGTCATCGCTCGCCAGCGTAATGCTTGCACAGAGCTCCGACCAGTCTCTTCATTGATCGTGGCAGCTCGACAGATCATCGGGTTGCCGCCCCGCACGTACGTGTCACCAAGGACTGGATGTTTGGGCTCGCCACGTCGCGGCTGTTGCCATGAATGAATGGCGGATTCTGGGGAGCGGCTGGAACTCGGCGAATGGCCGCATCTGGGTCGTTTAGGGCAAGATCGTTTGCGGAACTTCCTTCGTGGCCGGACTTGCCGCCTACCCATCGCATGGATAGGCGGCACCTCAAAGTCGGTCTGCGAGAGCCGAGTTTATTTGGGAAAATGGATCCCACAAAGCTTATTGCCGTCGGGGTCGCGAAAATACGCGAGCTCGATCATACCCATGGACGCAGTCTCGCGCGGGCCAGGCGGGGCTTCGATCGAGGTGCCGCCATTGGCAACGGCGGTATCGTGAAGTTGCTTCACCTGCTCGGGTGAGTTGCACGAGAAGGCGACCGTGCTGCCGTTCGCGACGGTTGCCGGTTCATCGTTGATCGGCTGGCTGACGATGAAGTTCGTACCGTTGCCATTATTGTAGATAAGCCGCGTATGACCGCTGTCAGCGATATTTCGTGATGGTTCGCCGACGCCGAGCGTGCCTAGCACCTTGTCGTAGAAGCGCTTCGCTCGTTCGATGTCGTTTGATCCGATCATGGTGTGAAACAGCATGTTTGTTCTCCTGCTCAGGGCTTCAATACGTGAGGCGGTGCCGACGCTACGGGCGGTTATCCAGTTCTGGCACGCCGCTCTGTCTGTCGGCATAGGCGGCCAGGAAGGTCGGCCGGGTCTGCCACCGGCACCAGAACGCGTCGAGATGCTCAAAGCGCTCGTCCAGCGGGGTAGCGTTGACCGGGTATTTTGAGAACGCGATCGCGGTGGCCAGCGTGATGTCCGAGAAGGTCGGATCGTCTCCGCCCAGCAGCCAGGCGCGTCCATCGGAGAGGTGCCGGTCGACCAGCGCCGCGTGCGCTAGCGCCACCTTGCGCGAATGCTCGCCCCAGGCGGGGTTGTGCGTCAGCTCCAGCTTGGGGCCGAGACCCTGGTGCAGGACGTGGAAGGCGGTGACGATCGGGTAGAGAATCTGGACCCAGACCCGGTTGTCCCACATCTGGTCCAGCCCGCGCTCATGCGCGGTCTCACCCATGATCTTGCGGCCCTCGAAGCTGTCGTCGAGGTAGCGCGCGATGGCGGACGTCTCGCTGAGGAATGACCCGTCTGCCAGCGCCAGCGTCGGCGTTTCGCCCCACGGGTTCATCTTCAGGTGTCGCCACCCGCGCTGCTCGCCGACGGGCGACATGTCATACACCGTCTCAGCAAACCTGTCGGCGATGCCCTTCTCGTGCAGGAAAATGCGTAGTCGCTGCGGGTTGGGAAAGGCGGAGGGCGAGGTGAAGAGCGTCAGCTTGTCGGCCATCAAGGAATCGCTTTCTCCGGTCGTGGCACCTGCCTGCCAGTTGACAGGTGTTTGCTTGCGCTCCAGAACTTGTCTTGTCAACACCTGTCTGCCATATGGCAGGTAGAGGTGCAACGATGGCGACGACGTCGAAAGAGAATGTGCGCGAGGCGATCCTGTTGGCCGCACGCGAGGCGGCAATGACGCGCGGCTATGGTGGCATCAACTTTCGCGAGCTCGCAGCAGCAGTCGGCATCAAGGCCGCGAGCATCAACTACTATTTCGTCAACAAGGCACTGCTCGGCGAGGCGGTGGCGCGTCGCTACTGGGAGGATATCGCCCGCGATCTCGAGAAGATCTCAGCCGACGCACGAGACGCCATGGACGCGTTGAGGCTATATCCCAGCATCTTCCGGGCGTCGCTGGAGCGTGATAATCGGCTGTGCCTCAGCAGCTTCATGGCGGCGGAGCATGACAAGTTGCCCGAGGCGGTGCTGAAGGAGGTTCAGGCATTCGGCGACGTCAACGTAGCGTGGTTGAGCAAACAGCTCGCCGCCGCAATGGTCGGATCGCCTGAGAGCGTCGACGCCAGGGCCCGCGCGATTTACGCAGCCGTTGCCGGCGCGCAGATCATCGCGCGCGGCAGGTCCGACATCGCCGTTTTCGATGCCCTGATCGAAAGCTACCGCGCGTCGGGGCCGCTTCCCGGCTAGTTTCTTAGCTATCCACGTCGCGCAGCAGCACGCGCCCCCGACATGAACGAGTGGCCAGTGTGGGGATCGGCGGGGCACGGGATGAACGGCCGAATGTGGGTCAACTCGTCGTCAGGATTCTGAAGGTGTCCATAGCGGCACTTGTTGGTCCTGCCATAGCCGCAGGCGTCGCCAGTCCAATGCGTCGTAAACAGCCGTGCCGTTTTTGCTATCGCTCAGGGGCAGTGCCGCGGCCGCCTCACGCAGGAACCGGGGTCGTAGGGCTTCATCATCCATATAGGCCGCATCCCACCACCCGATGATGCGATCCCGGGCGTTCGCCATTGCTGTGGCCGAAGGTAATCGATCGCGTTTCTCGTGCTGATTGACTCGAGTGTGAGCGGGCATCAGGTTCCAGAGGTCGCCGCATGGCCAGACCGACCAT
>NZ_JANYEK010000132.1 GCF_025363195.1 Sphingomonas sp. | reverse complement strand
ACCGCGCGGGACGGATGGGGCTGGCCGACCCGTCCGTTTACCCGGCTGTTTTTCTATATCCGGTCGCACTGGCTGCGCATGCCGCCGGCGATGCTGGCGCGCCACCTGTGGACCAAGTGGCGCAACGGTGGCGCGGGGCCGAGCGCGGGGTAACTTCCTTGCGCTAAGCTGACAGATGGGTTCAGCACGTTGAAATCCACCATGGGTTAGATCCAGCCTGCAACAATTGTAGGACGAGACGGCTCATGGCCAACAGACGATGGAGCGACGAAGATGTCGCCGACTTACGACACCAGGTAGAAGCCGGTCACACCGTGCGCGACATTGCCCATGGGATGATGCGCACTCAGGAAGCGACGCGCGCGCGCATGCAGATGCTTGGTCTGACCAAGCCGCGCGAGTTCAAGGCGGCGGCGATAAAAGCGCGGGTAGAGCCTGAGCGGGAGTGCGCGGAACAATAACGGCAATTTAATGTTACAATTGCGTTACAAACAGAGGGAGAGAAAAATTGTCCGACTACCGCACCACCGACGACGAAACTGTCGTCGTCAAGCGCCGCAGCGGCGGCACCATCATCGCTATCGTCATTGTCGCGGCGGTCGTGATTGTCGGCTTGCTGTTCGCCACCGGCTTCTGGAGCGCGAACGTGACCAAGGAGGGCGCTTTGCCCGAGGTATCGGTCAAGGGTGGCGCATTGCCGAAAGTCGATATGAATTCGAAGGAAGTCGTCGTGGGCACGACCAAGGCCAAGGTCGAAGTGCCCAAGGTCGAAACCGAAACCAAGACCGTCGACGTGCCGACGATCGGCGTGAAGGACAATAAAAAATGAGCCGCAGATCAGTAGCGTGGAGGGAGGGCGTTCGCAAATAGCGGGTGCCCTCCCATTATGCGCCCAGCCGTTCCAGCGTCGGGATCAGCTCGTCATACCCGTCGATCACTGCATCGGCGCCGAGTTCCTCGATTGGTTGCATCAAGAAGCCGAAGCTCACCGCGATGCCGGGAATGCCGGCATTCTTCGCCGCCATGATGTCGTAAATCGAATCACCGATGAACGCCGCGCGGCCCCCGCCCGGTTCGCCGTCGCAGCGCCGGATCATCTCGTCGATCGGCGCGCGGTGCGGCTTTGCCAAACCTTTTCCCATCGTGTCGCCGCCGATCAGGGCGGAAAAGCGCTGGCGCAGGCCTAACTCGCCAAGCAGTTTCTCCGCGAACGCCTCGAACTTGTTGGTTACGATCGCGGCCTTCACGCCCATCGCATCGAACCGGTCCAGGACGTCCAGTACGCCGGGATAGGGATGCGAATGGACCGATATATGCGCCTCGTAATAGCCGAGCATGCGTTTGTAGAGGCTGCGGAATTCGTCCGCCTCGCAGCCGCCGCTCGCCTCGAGCCCGAGCGTCAGCATGTGTTTCGCGCCGCCGCCGATCATCGGCTTGATCTGTTCGACGCTCAGCAGCGGACGATCCGCAAAGCCAAGCGTATCGTTGACCGCCGCCAGCAGGTCTCCGCTGGTGTCGAGGAAGGTGCCGTCGAGGTCGAAGCCGACGATATCGAATGAAAAATGCGTCATGATGTGAACGCCAGACAGCATCGTACTGGAATTGGCAATATGGTCGTGGCAGGGCGCTTCCATGCCCCAGCCAATCACCACGCCAATCGCCGCAATCATCCTTGCCGCCGGCAAGGGTACGCGCATGAAATCCGATCTTCACAAGGTTCTACACCCGATCGCCGGGCGGCCGATGCTGCTGCATCTGGCGAGCGCGGTGGCGGAGCTTGGAGTGGAGCGCACCGTCGTGGTGACGGGTGCGGGGCGGGAACAGGTCGAGGCGGCGGTCGCGCCGCTCGGCATCGCGACCGCTTTGCAGACGGAGCAGCTGGGCACCGCGCATGCGGTTTTGCAGGCGAAGCGTGCGCTTGATGGTTTCAACGGCGACGTGCTGATTCTTTATGGCGACGTGCCGCTGGTCAGTTCGTCGACCATGCGGCGCATGCTCGACATGTTGCAGGCCGAGGACGCACCGACCGCCGTGGTGTTGGGCTTCCGGCCCGAGACGCCCGGAGCTTACGGTCGGATCATCGCCGGGCCGGACGGGCGGATCGTCAAGATGGTCGAGGCGAAGGATGCGTCGCCCGCGGAACTGGCCGAGACATTGTGCAATTCCGGGTTGATGGCGGTCCGATCGGCCGATCTTTTTCGCCTGCTCGGCAAGGTCGGCAACGACAACGCGGCGGATGAATATTATCTGCCCGATCTGGTAATGCTGGCGCGGCAGGAGGGCGGGTCTTCTGTCGTGACCGAGACGGAGGCGGACGAGGTTGCGGGCGTCAACAGTCGCGCCGAACTGGCGACGGTCGAGGCGTCTTGGCAAGTGAAGCGCCGGGCCGCCGCAATGGCCGGCGGCGCGACGTTGATCGCGCCCGAGACGGTATGGTTCGCGCATGACACGCAGCTCGGCCGCGATGTGGTAATTGAACCCCACGTGTTCTTCGGCCCCGGTGTCGCGGTGGCGGACGGCGCGACGATCCACGCTTTCTGTCACATCGAAGGCGCGACCATCGGCACGGCGGCGGAGGTCGGCCCTTATGCCCGGTTGCGCCCCGGCGCGGTGCTGGGCGCGAAATCGAAGGTCGGTAATTTCGTCGAGATGAAGAAAGCGGTGCTGGGTGCGGGCGCCAAGGCGAGTCACCTGACGTATTTGGGCGATGCGGAGGTCGGAGCGGGCGCGAATATCGGCGCGGGAACGATTACCTGCAATTATGACGGGTACTTCAAGGCGAAGACTATCATCGGCGCCGGTGCATTCATCGGATCGAATAGCGCCCTGGTCGCACCGGTAACGATCGGTGCGGGGGCGATCGTCGGTGCGGGATCGGTGGTGACGGCGGATGTCGAGGCCGACGCATTGTGCCTGGTGCGCCCCGAGCAGCGGTCAAAGCCGGGCTGGGCGAAGCGCTTTCGCGAGGCGATGACGGCCAAGAAGGCGGCAGCCGGGAAGGCTGGTAAGTGATATCATGCAGGGATATCACGCTCTCATGAGCAGCCGTGCGATCATATCCCTGGGTGACGAACGGATCGCGCACCTCGATCGGATCGCCAAGTCGCGCGGAGTGTCCCGGTCGGCCGTCATTCGTCAAGCCGTCGATCGGGTCATTGAGGAAAGTGTGCCCGATGCAGATGATCGTGTGCTTTGCGAGGGCGCGATCGGCGCCGCGTTTGGCACCTGGAAGGATCGTACGGACATCGGTGACGCGGTCGAGTGGCAACGTCGGGAGCGTGCGGCGCTGCGTCGCGAACGATCGAGGCTCAGGTTGCCGCACGCGGTGATCCACGCATCAGCGCAGGTTCATGGCCGCATCCTCATCACCCGTAATACCCGGGATTTTCCGGCCGACATGCCGGATATCCGCGTTCCTTATTCCCTTTAATACAAGAGACATTCCATGTGTGGCATCGTTGGCATCCTGAGCAATGAAGACGTCGCGGACCGGTTGCTCGACGGGCTGAAGCGGCTTGAATATCGGGGCTATGATTCGGCCGGTATCGCGACGGATCATGACGGGCAGATCGATCGTCGTCGTGCCTCGGGCAAGTTGATCAACCTCGCCAAGGAACTGCTCGCCAACCCGCTGCCGGGCAAGACCGGCATCGCCCACACGCGCTGGGCAACGCATGGCGGGCCGACCACCAACAACGCGCATCCGCATGCGACGGGCGAGGTCGCAGTGGTGCACAACGGCATTATCGAGAATTTCAAGCCGCTGCGGGACGAACTGATCGCGCGCGGTCGCACGTTTACCAGCGAGACGGACACCGAAGTCGTCGCGCACCTGATCAGCGAGAAGGTCGAGGCCGGGATGGCACCGGCCGATGCGGTGCGCGACGTATTGCCGCGTCTGCATGGGGCGTTCGCTCTGGCGATTCTGTTCCGCCAGCATCCAAACCTGTTGATCGGCGCACGATTGGGCTCGCCGCTGGTTGTGGGGCATGGCGATGGCGAAATGTATCTCGGCTCGGACGCGCTGGCGCTGGCACCGCTGACGCAGCGGATCGCCTATCTCGACGAGGGCGACTGGGTGGCGCTGACGCGGGATGGTGCGCAGGTCTATGACCGGGAGAACAACCCCGTCGAGCGTGCGATCACCATTTCCGGCGTGACCGGAGATCTGGTGTCGAAGGGCAATCATCGGCATTACATGCTCAAGGAAATCTACGAGCAGCCGATCGTCGTCGCGCAGACCCTGCGGTCGTATCTGCAGAGGATGGAAGAGCGCGTGACGCTGCCGATTCCGGAGTTCGATTTGTCGCAGATCAAGCGCGTGACGATCGTCGCGTGCGGCACCAGCTTCTATGCCGGGATGGTTGCGAAATATTGGTTCGAGCAATTCGCGCGCGTACCGGTCGATCTCGATGTCGCCAGCGAGTTTCGGTATCGTGAGCCGGTGATGGAGGCGGGCGGTCTCGCTCTGTTTATCAGCCAGTCCGGCGAGACGGCGGATACGCTCGCCGCACTGCGTCATGCCCGCGCCGAAGGGCAGACGATCGCGGTGGTCGTCAACGTGCCGACCAGCAGCATGGCGCGCGAAGCGGACATTTTGCTGCCGACACATGCCGGGCCGGAGATCGGCGTCGCCTCGACCAAGGCGTTTACTTGCCAGTTGGCCGTGCTCGCCGCGCTCGCCGCCAACCTGGCGCGCGCCAAGGGCAAGCTGGACGCCGCAGCCGAGAAGATGATCGTCAAGCATCTTGCCGAAGCGCCCGCCGCATTGAACGGCGCGCTGGCCTATGACGAGGCGATCGAGGCGATGGCGCACAACATCGCCAGCGCGCGCGACGTGTTGTATCTCGGGCGCGGGACGGATTATCCGCTGGCGCTGGAAGGCGCGCTGAAACTGAAGGAAATCAGTTACATCCACGCGGAAGGTTATGCTGCGGGCGAAATGAAGCATGGGCCGATCGCGCTGATCGACGAGAACGTGCCGGTCATCGTAATCGCGCCATCGGGGCCGCTGTTCGAGAAGACTGTGAGCAATATGCAGGAAGTGCAGGCGCGCGGCGGCAAGGTGGTGTTGATCAGCGATTATGACGGCATCCAGGCCGCGGGCGAAGGCTGCATGGCGACGATCACCATGCCCAAGGTCCATCCGCTGATCGCGCCTCTGGTGTATGCCGTGCCGGTGCAGTTGCTGGCGTATCACGTGGCCGTCATCAAGGGGACGGATGTCGATCAACCGCGCAACCTCGCCAAGTCGGTGACGGTGGAGTGAAGTTATCGGCCGCTGATTACATTCAAAAAGGATGTAACAGCAAGTGAATTGACCATTAGCCTGAGTCATGCTTCCCTAGTTGTTCTAGGGGGCGAGTCGACATGACCGGATGGGATCGCGCGAAATCTGCACTGCGATTGTTTTTCATGGAAACATCGTATGTTGCACGGGTGTATGGTGATTCCTTGCGGGATAATTTCGTCGGCTATGCTCCGCTCGATCAGGTTAAGTTCGATGAGCTCGAAGAACAATTCCGGGAGGAGATGAAAGGCGACCATCCTTATCTGGCCAGTCTGCTCCGCATCGAAGCGGCATTGATCGAGACGATGCCCGACAACGTCATGCAAGCGCGTTTTTGGGCGATCGAGGACAGATTCCAGCGCGTCGTGCCCTTGGCGACGCGCACGCGATACGAAGCGAGCATGCCAGCACGGGGCGATGCGCTGTGGAAAAATGCGGCATTCATGAGAGATCAGCAGCGCGCGCTGCTGGACGTCGTCCATGCCAATTATCTGATCAATATCGGGCGCGAGAAATCGATAAAGCGTTTGAAGATCATTATTCTGGCGGTGCTCACCGTGGTTTTAGCCTCGGCGATCCTCATCTTCGTTTGTGTCGACAGCACCCGGATCGTGGCATTCACGATCATCGGTCTTGCCGGCATCGTCGGATCGATGTTGAGCATCACGCAGCGCCTGCAAACGGCGGTGTCGCGAGACGCGATGACGGAAGACGGTATCTATGAATTGACCGGGTTGCGAACCGGGTGGATCGGCGTCGTCATGTCGTTCCTGATGGGCGGCGGATTTGCGCTGGTGCTGTACTGCATCGTGATGTCCGGTGGGCTTAGCGTCGCCTATCCGGAAGTCAGCAAATCAAATACTTCGCCTCCAAGCCCCCATCCTACCGATCCGCCGGTTAACCCGAAACCCGGTGCGACAGACAAAGCGGTGATTGTCGATTCCGCCGGTCCCTCGACTAAATCGAGGCCCGATGCGACCGTCAACCCATCGGTCGCCACTACCTCCGCCACGCCGGTCATACCCAAGCCCGGAGAACCCACCCCCGCATCGATCGATCAGGCCAGCGGGATCGGTCAAGGTGACGTGCCCAGGGTAGCGACCGGATCCGGGCGATGCGAAAAGAAAAAGCCCGAAGAATCATCGAAAGACAAATTACCGGTCACTGAACCCGCGGTGGAGTGTACCGATGCCGAACGTCTGGCCGACGCGATAGGCTTGGATAATGCCACAAGCTTTTTCAAGATGCTGATTCTCGCATTCCTGGCTGGTTTCGCGGAACGGCTGGTGCCGGATATCCTCAGCAGGCTCAACAAGCGCATCGCCGGCCAATAAAGCTGCCGGAAAGGCTGATGGCGCCCTCAGTCAGGGATTCCTGCTTGGCCATACTCCATAAGCCGGATAGCAGCGGCCGAGCGTTGCGCGGGTGGCAGCGTATTGCAAAGGGCCAGGCGCGCATGACGATCGAACGGTTGGCCGGACCACTATGCCATGGCGGCACGCAGGGTGTGTACCGCCACGCGTCCACTGCGACCGGCACCGATATGACCTTCTCGGTCTACGTGCCACCGCACGATGAGGGTGCGCAGTTGCCGGTCTTATGGTTTCTTTCGGGCCTCACCTGCACGCACGCCAACGTGACCGACAAGGGTGAGTATCGCCGGGCCTGCGCCGAGGCGGGCGTGATCTTCATCGCGCCCGACACATCACCGCGCGGTGATGTGCCGGATGACGAGGCGTATGATTTTGGCAAGGGTGCTGGCTTCTACGTCGATGCGACGGAGGCACCGTGGGCGAGCCACTTCCTGATGCGGTCGTATTTAGAGGATGAACTGCCGGCGGTGATCGCAGCGGAATTCCCTGTCGCCGATATGGGTCGGCAGGGCATCACCGGGCATTCGATGGGCGGGCATGGCGCGCTGACTATCGGCTTGCGCCATCCGGATCGGTTCCGGTCGATCTCGGCGTTCGCGCCGATCGTCTCGCCGCTCAACTGCCCGTGGGGCGAGAAGGCGCTTGGCGGTTATATCGGGCAGGATCGGGCCGCGTGGCGAGTTTATGATGCGTGCGCCTTGATCGAGGATGGCGCGCGGGTGCCCGAATTGCTTGTCGATCAGGGTGATGCCGATCAGTTTCTGACCGACCAGTTGAAACCCGAACTGCTGCGTGCAGCCTGCGATGCGGCGGGGATCGACCTCACGCTGCGGATGCAGCCGGGATATGACCACAGTTACTATTTCATCTCGACGTTTCTGGCCGATCACGTCAAGTGGCACGCGGAGAGGCTGAAGGGCTGACGCGCATGACCAGATACGATGTGGTGATCGTCGGCGCTGGCCATGCCGGCGCGCAGGCCGCGATCGCGCTGCGCCAGGCGAAATTCGCTGGAAGCATTGCGGTGATCGGCGACGAGCCGGAACTGCCGTACGAGCGCCCGCCATTGTCGAAGGATTATCTGGCGGGGGAGAAGCCGTTCGAGCGGCTGTTGATCCGCCCGGCCGCTTTCTGGGAAGAGCGCGACGTGGCGATGCTGCTCGGGCAGCGCGTGACGGCGGTCGATGCGGCGGCGCACACCGTATCGGTCGGCGAGACGGCGATCGGCTATGGTCATCTGATCTGGGCGGGGGGTGGCAGCCCGCGCCGGTTGACCTGTTCGGGGCATGATTATGCTGGCGTCCATTCGGTGCGCACGCGCGCCGATGTCGATATGTTGATGACCGAACTCGCCACCACGAAGCGCGTCGTGGTGATCGGCGGCGGCTATATCGGGCTGGAGGCGGCGGCGGTGCTGACCAAGCTTGGCAAGCATGTCACCGTGCTGGAGGCGCAGGACCGCGTGCTTGCGCGGGTCGCGGGGGAGCAGCTGTCGCGCTTTTACGAGGGCGACCATCGCGCGCATGGCGTGGCGGTCCGACTTGGCGTGATGGTGTCGAGCATCGAGGGCGGGGGGGACCGCGTGACGGGCGTGCGCCTGTCCGATGACGAGATCTTGCCCGCGGACATGGTCATCGTCGGCATCGGCATCATCCCCGAAGTGGCTGCGTTGATCGCAGGCGGCGCGGAAGGCGGCAACGGCGTCGATGTTGACCGCCATTGCCGCACCAGCCTTCCGCATGTGTTCGCGGTCGGCGATTGCGCGCTGCACGCCAACGACTTTGCCGACGGCGCACCGATCCGGCTCGAATCGGTGCAGAATGCCAATGATCAGGCAACGTGTGTCGTCAAGGTGATTGCGGCGGGTAACACGGACGACGTGGCCCCCTATCACGCGGTGCCGTGGTTCTGGTCGAACCAATATGATCTGAAATTGCAGACCGTCGGCCTGTCGATCGGCTATGACGACACCGTGCTGCGCGGCGATCCGGCGTCGCGCAGTTTCTCGCTGATCTACCTGCGCGGCGGCAAGGTGATCGCGCTGGATTGCGTCAACGCAACGCGGGATTATGTGCAGGGCAAGGGGCTAGTCGTCGCCGGGTCGTCGCCCGATCCGGCGCGGTTGGCGGATCCTGAACAGGTTTTGAAGGACCTCGTATGACCCTTCCTTTGATCGCAGGCCCCCTGATTGCAGGCGTCGAACTTGGCGGCACCAAGTGCATCTGCATCCTGGCGACCGGGCCGGACGATATTCGTGACGAAATCCGCATTCCCACCACGACGCCGGAGGACACTCTTTCGGCGATCGAGGCGGTGCTGGATCGGTGGGCGGGGTATGAAGCGCTGGGCATCGCCAGCTTCGGGCCGGTATCGATCGACCGGGCAGCGGCGAATTATGGTTTCATCACCGCGACGACCAAGGCGGGCTGGACCAACACCGATGTCGCCAAAAGACTGGCCGCGCGGGCGGGCCTGCCGACCGGCTTCAACAGCGATGTCGCGGGCGCGGCGCTAGGCGAAGGCACATGGGGTGCGGCGCAGGGACTGGACGATCACGCCTATATCACCGTGGGCACCGGCGTTGGCGTCGGTCTGGTGATGCGCGGCGAGCCGACCAATGGCATGACGCACCCCGAACTCGGTCATGTCCGCACCTCACGGCTGGGCGGGGACGACTGGCCGGGCATCTGCACGTTTCACGGCGATTGCGTGGAAGGCATGGCCTCCGGCCCCGCAATCCAGGCGCGGACCGGCACGGGCGCGCCGGATCTGCCGATCGATCATCCGGTGTGGGACAATGTCACGCATACGCTGGCGCAATTGCTCCACACTTTGGTGCTGACCGGCATTCCGCGCAAGATCGTGATGGGCGGCGGGGTGATCACCGGCATGCCGCATCTGCTGCCGATGATCCGCACGCGGCTCGTGACGAGTCTGGGCGGGTATGGCTCGACCGAGGATATCCAGCCGGTCGATGATTATGTCGTTCCGGCGGCGCTGGGCAACAATGCCGGTCCGCTCGGGGCGATCGTGCTGGGGCAGCGGGAATTGCTTCGGTCCCGATAACGGGTAGAGGAGCCGCTATAATAGCAGAATTTCCTGCTCGGCCTCCATCTCCTCATCCTCCAAAATTCCCGAGAGCGTCAGGCCCAGCAACCGCACCCCGCTCGGCACCGGCAGTTGCGCCTCGAGCAGCGATACGCCCGCCGCGAGAAACCCCGCCTGATCCGCCAGCGGCATGGCAAAGGAGCGCGCCCGCGTGATCGTGCGGAAATCGGTGAAGCGCAGTTTCAGCGTCACCGTGCGGCCCGCGGCACCGCTGCGATCGACCCGCGCCCATGCCGCTTCCGCGACGCGATCCAGCGCGGCGAGCAGTTCCGCCGGGTCGGTCAGGTCGCGATCGAACGTCCGTTCTGCGCCGACGGACTTGGTCGCGCGGTCGACGCGGACCGGGCGGTCATCCTCGCCCCGGGCGGCGCGGAACAGATAGTCCGCGCTGCTGCGGAAATTCGCGCGCAGCATTTCGATCGGTTGCGCGCGCAAATCGGCCCCGGTCAGGATGCCGAGCCGCTCCATCTTGGCTGCCGTCACCGGGCCGACGCCGTGGAAGCGCCGCACCGGCAGGCTGGCGACAAAGGCGGCGCCCTTGTGCGGCGGGATCACGCAGATGCCGTCCGGCTTGTTCTGGTCCGACGCCAGCTTGGCGATGAACTTGTTGTAGGACACGCCCGCCGACGCGGTCAGCCCGGTTTCGGCCTTGATGCGCGCGCGGATATCCTCGGCGATCGCGCGGGCCGAGCCGAGCCGGTGAAGATCCTCGCTGACGTCGAGATACGCCTCGTCCAGCGACAGCGGCTCGATCAATGCGGTGTAATGCGCGAAGATCGCGCGGATCTGCTCGCTGACCGCGCGATATACGTCGAAGCGCGGCGGGACGAACACCAGATCGGGACAGCGCCGGGCCGCCGTGACCGAGGGCATCGCCGATTTCACCCCGAACACCCGCGCCTCGTAACTCGCCGCCGCCACCACGCCGCGCGCTTTAGATCCTCCCACGGCGACCGGGCGACCGCGCAAACTTGGATCGTCGCGCTGTTCGACGCTCGCGTAGAACGCGTCCATGTCGACATGGATGACTTTACGCTGGGGGGCCTCGTCCTGGGACATTACAAGAACATCTTAGCTGACGAAGCTGTCCGGCGACAAGGAATTCCGCCGCTCGGCCACTTTTGACTTGATCGCCATTGGCCCGCCCGCTAGGCGCACCACCCTGCAATGTGTCGGGGCGTGGCGCAGCCTGGTAGCGCACTGGTCTCGGGGTCCAGGGGTCGTAGGTTCGAATCCTATCGCCCCGACCATTGCAGCGATATCCCCGATATCGATCGGCCAGCGATATCCCCGATATCGATTTGGAGGCCGCAGCGCCCTTTACCCCGCGATCAGACCCTGGCATTCCGGGCTGCCATCATCGCATCAACGCCGACGAACTTCTCGCGCGGCGCACCCTCGCGGGCGGCGGCAATCTCGGCTGCCTCGATCTTCTGCCAGTCGCGGAAGGTGACGACATCCACTTTGCGGGCCGCAAGCAAGGCATCGAGCCCGGGGCGACCCTTCTTGTCGCTCTTGCCGGAGAGGTCTGTGGCGATGTGTTCGGCGATGCGGAAGCCGTCCGGTCGGTTGGTGCCGATCGTCCCCGTCGGCCCGCGCCGTGCCCAGCCGACTGCATACAGGCCCCCGGAGGTTTTGCTGGGGCCGATCCGCCCATCCACATTGGCGAATCGCCCGAGCTTCTCATCATAGGGCACGCCGGGAATCGGCGGAGTGCGATAGCCAATGCAGCTGACCACCAGCCCCGCGGGGATCGCATAGGTCTCGCCAGAGCCATGCGCGTTACCTTCTTCGTCGAGCGCCGTACGTTCGACGATCACGCGCTCGACCTTGCCGTCTCCCTCCAGCGCGACCGGTATTGCGAAGAAATCGAACACCACGCGGATCGGTTTGTCGCCGGGATGCGCAGCGAATTCCCGCAGATGGCCGACCGCCTTGCGCTGGCCCGGATCGAGCATCGCATCGGCAGCGAGCGGTGGGAGATCGCCGGGATCGACCACCGCCGTGGCGCGCGTCAGATGGCCCAGCTCGCCCAATTCCTTCGGCGTCATCGCGATCTGGTGGGGCCCGCGCCGACCGAGCAACGTCACCGTGTCGATGTGATGCTGGCCGAGACCCTGGAGAGCGTGGCCGACGATATCCGATCCGTCGAATTCGCTGCCCGTCTTGGCGAGGATACGCGCGACGTCAAGCGCGACATTGCCGTGGCCTACGATCACCGCGCCCGGCCCGTCGAGCGCCGGGGCGAGCCCGGCAAAATCCGGATGGCCGTTATACCAGCCGACGAACGCCGCCGATCCGATGACCCCGGGCAGATCGTCGCCCGGCACGCCGAGCCGTCGATCAGCCGGGGCGCCGGTCGCCAGCACGACCGCGTCGTACAATGCGGTCAGCTCCTCGATCGAGATATCCTGCCCGACCGAGACATTGCCGACGAAGCGGACGGTGTCGGTCAGCGCGACTGCCTCATAGCGGCGGGAAACGCCCTTGATCGCCTGATGATCCGGGGCGACGCCGCTGCGGATCAGGCCGAAGGGGACTGGCATGCGATCGATGATATCAACCCGGACAGCATCGCCGAACGTCTTCTGACATGCCTCGGCAGTGTAATAGCCCGCCGGGCCGGAGCCGATGATCGCGATATGGCGCATAAAGCCTCTCCGTTTTGAGCGCGATGCTAGTCCGCGCGGGCGTGGAGGGGAAGCCGCCTCTTGTCGTTCTCCACGTCATGCCGGATTTCGGGTAAATTGTACGCCTTGTCGCTCGACCTGCGCCGAAGCTTTGCTAAGGCAGATCTCAGTGTCCCGGCTCGAAATCCTCGCTTCGTTGCTGATCGTCGTCAACGTCGTGCTCGTCGCGCGGCGCAGCGTGTGGAATTATGCCTTCGCGATTCTCGGCGTGGCGATCTATGCCTGGATCTTCTTCACAGCGAAACTGTACAGCGACATGCTGTTGCAGGGCTTTTTCCTGATCGTGAACCTGTATGGCTGGCGGCATTGGTCGCGCGGCATCGCCGAGGCCGGCGAAGTGCGGGTCGATCGGCTGACGACGCCCCAGCGGCTCGGCTGGCTTGCCGGTATCCTGGTCGCCAGCATCCTGTGGGGCACGCTGATGCACCGGTTCACCGATGCGTCCTATCCGTTCGTGGATGCCGGGGTCGCGATGGCCAGTATCGCCGCGCAAATCCTGCTGTCGCGGCAAAAACTGGAAAACTGGATACTGTGGATCGCGGTCGATGCCGTCGCGATCGGCCTGTATGCCGCCAAGGGCCTGTGGCCCACTGCGATCCTCTATTTCCTGCTGTTGGCGATCTCGATCTGGGGTCTCGTCGATTGGCGCAATTCGGAACGCTCATGACTCGCACGATCTGTCTTCACGGTCCGGAAAGCACCGGAAAGTCGATGCTCGCGCCGCGGCTGGCGCGCTCTCTGGGTGGTGCGGTGGTCGACGAATATGGCCGCACCTTCGCCGAAGCGAACGGGCTGGATTTCACGATGGCGGATCTGGTCGGCATCGCCGACACTCATGACAACATTAGGCGCGCGATGGCGGCGGGCGGGATCGATCCGTTGATCCTCGATACCGATCCGTTGATGACGGCCGTGTGGGCCGACATGCTGTTCGGCGAGCGCGACCCGTGGTTCGACGCGTGGCAGGGAACGGCGGACCTGTATCTGCTGCTCGATATCGACCTGCCCTGGGTGGAGGACGGCACGCGCATGTTCGGGTCGGTCGTCGATCGCCAGCGTTTCTTCGACCTGTCCAAGGCTGAACTGGAGCGGCGCGGCGCCCACTGGGCGCTGGTCGGCGGGCAGGGCGATGCGCGCTTCGCCAATGCACTGGCGGCGGTGGAGGCGGCGGGACTGGCCTAGCGGGACTGGGCTAGCGGGACTGGGCCGAGAGTTTCAGCGCCAGCCCCACCGACCTGAGATCAGCCTTTCTTGGTCGCCTTGTACTTCTTCACCGCATCCAGCGTGCCTTGCACATGGCCGGCCGGGTTCAACTGGCTGAGCGTGAAGATGATCTTGCCGTTCGGCGCGATGACGTAGCTGGTGCGATCGGTCCATCCGGCCTTGGCGGCGAGCGCCACGTCATAGCCCTTGATCACGGTCGGCGAGGCTTCACCGACGGGAAACTTGTCACGGCATTCCAGCTTGGAGAATTCGGCGATGCGATCGACATTGCCAGCGGTCAGCCCGATCAGCGTCGCGCCGTTCTTTTCGAAATCGGCGGCGGCTTCGGCGAATTCATGCGCCTCGATCGTGCAGCCGCTGGTGAAGGCGGCAGGGAAGAAATACAGCACGACCGGGCCCTTCTTCAGCGCGGCCTTGAGCGCGAAATCAAACATCTTGCCACCGCGTGCCGCCTTGGTGACGATGTCGGGCGCGGTAGCTCCGACCGGCAGCGCGGCGAGCGCCGGTGTGGCAAGCGAGAGGGTTGCGATGGCAGCGATGGCAGCGAGATTGGGGGCGATACGCATGACGGGCTTCACTCCAGTGGATGTTAGCCTCACATAAAGCGGATTTGCCGGCGCGGCTATGGTGTCCTCATCCGGCTCGATTATTCCAGCCGCGCCGGTGACGGCACCGGACGATTATCGCGAGGGCGCGAGCTTCGTGTTCAGCACCCGGTCGACATTGTCGTTTTCGTCGGCCACTTCCCACAACAGACCGGCGCGCAACAGTTTTTCAAGCGGCGCGAGGCTGTTCTCGTCCAGTCCGAAACATCGGCCCCGTTGACGATCGACAGCGTGCCCAATTTGCGAACGCAGCGCGGCACGTCGTTCGGTGCCGCTTCCGGCAGTCGCTGGCCCCCTATTTTCTGGCCAATGCCCCGGTTTGCGCGCCCGCCTGCACCAAAACGCTGCAGGACAAACGGGTGAGCAAAGCATCGCTTTGGCACCCCATGTCGTTGTCGGAGGTATCGGCGGATCTTCCGTTTTTGGCGCTGGTGGTCGAGGTGCGGGCTGGGGCGACGGATTCCCCGGTCAAGGTCCCGGTGCTGGCTGTGGTGGCGCGAGCGGGATTGCAAGCCAGCCTGGTTATCGGGGCGGGGCCGGCGCTGCGGGTATCGTTATCGTGACCGAATACGCCTGAGAATCGCATTTCGA
>NZ_JANYEK010000107.1 GCF_025363195.1 Sphingomonas sp. | reverse complement strand
CTCGAAGGCGGGTTCGCCGGATCGATCATGATCGCGGGCAAGGAAGCCGCCAACCTCGACGCGCATGGCCGCACATTGGTGCGCCGCGACCAACTCGGCTTCGTCTATCAATTCCATCATCTGCTTCCCGATTTCAACGCGACCGAGAATGTCGTGCTGCCACAACTCGTGCGCGGTGCGACCCGCGCAGAGGCCGATGAGCGCGCCGCCAGCGTGCTGACCGCGCTCGGCCTCGGCCATCGCCTGACGCATCGCCCGAGCCAATTGTCCGGCGGCGAGCAGCAACGCGTTGCCGTCGCCCGCGCGCTCGCCAACCGCCCGGCGCTGGTGTTGGCCGACGAACCGACCGGCAATCTTGACGAAGCCACCGCCGATATCGTGCTGACAGAATTCCTGCGGCTCGTGCGCGGCGAAGGCTCTGCAGCGTTGGTCGCGACGCACAACGAGCGGCTGGCGGCCAAGATGGACCGCGTGGTACGCCTGCATGAGGGCCATCTGGCCTAGTTTTTCAGGACCACGGGTCGAAGGGGAGTTTTTGCAATGACCGCGATCACCGACATGACCGTCAAGGCGCCCGATGGCAGCGCCGTCGATCTCTCCAGCTATGCCGGCAAGGTGTTGCTGGTCGTCAACACCGCCTCGAAATGTGGCTTCACGCCGCAATATGAGGGCCTGGAGGCGCTGCACCGCGAGTTGGCCGACAAGGGGTTCGAGGTGCTGGGCTTCCCCTGCAACCAGTTCGGCGCGCAGGAGCCCGGCGACGCGGCGGAAATCGCGAACTTCTGCTCGCTCAGCTACGATGTCACCTTCCCGATGTTCGCCAAGGTGGACGTCAACGGATCGAATGCCGACCCCCTGTTCGTCGAATTGAAAAAGCAGGCCCCCGGCTTTCTCGGCACCGAAGGGATCAAGTGGAACTTCACCAAATTCCTCGTCGGCAAGGACGGGCAAGTGGTCGAGCGCTACGCTCCGACGACCAAGCCGGAAGATATCAGGAAGGATATCGAAAAACTGCTCTAAATTTCCCTCTCCCAGCGGGAGAGGGAAGGGAAGGGTGAGGGTGAACTCCACTGATCGCCCTCAACCGGCGCTTCGCGGCACCTTCTCCCAACGGGAGAACGGAGGTGCTTCCCGAATCAAGCATCCACCCCCATAGTCACGCGCATGCCACATTCCGCTTTCGTGCCCCTTCGCATCTTCTCGTCCTACACGATGCTCGACGGCGCGATCGAACCGAAGGCGATTGCCAAGCGCGCGCAGGAACTGGGCTTTCCCGCCGCGGCGATGACCGATCGCAACGGGCTTTACGGCGCGATGGCCTATTCGGACGGCTGCCAGGGCGCCGGTGTACAACCGATCATCGGCACGATGCTCGGCCTCGCGCGACCCGACATGCCCGAGGGGATGGACGCCCCGCTCGATTGGATCGCGCTCTATGCGCAGGACGAGGCAGGGTATGAAAATCTCTGTGCGCTGGTCAGTCACGCACATCTTGGCCGACCGGTCGAGCAGGCGCCGCATGTGGATTTCGAGACGCTCGCCAAGCATGCCGACGGCCTGATTGCGCTCACCGCCGGACGGGAAGGCGGGCTGACCCGTTTGCTCGCCGACGGCCAGAACGATCGCGCTGAACTTTACGCGGATCGCCTTGAAGCGATGTTCCCCGATCGCCTCTATATCGAACTCACCCGCCGCCTCGACGAGATCGAGGGCAGGGCGGAAGCGCCGTTGCTCGACATGGCCTATGCGCGCGGCTTGCCGCTGGTCGCGACAAACCCGTGTTGCTACGCCGACGAGGATTTCAGCGAAGCGCACGACGCCATGCTGTGCATTGCCAATTCGACCTATATCGCCACCGAGGATCGCCCGCGCTCGTCGCCCGATGCGTGGATGAAACCGGCCAAGGACATGCGCCTGTTGTTCGCCGATCTGCCCGAGGCGATCGCCAACACCTTGGTCGTCGCGCAACGCTGCGCCATCTCCGCGCCATATCGCAAGCCGATCCTGCCCAGCCTCGCCGGTGATCGCGATGCCGAATCCGCCGCTCTGCGCGCCGACGCCCATGCCGGTCTTACCGAGCGCCTCAAAAAGGGCCTCGCGCCCGACACCACCGAGGAGGATTACCGCAAGCGGCTCGATTTCGAACTCGATGTCATCGTCTCGATGGGTTTCCCGGGCTATTTCCTGATTGTCGCGGACTTCATCAAATGGGCCAAGGATCATGACATCCCCGTCGGTCCGGGTCGTGGTTCGGGTGCCGGTTCGGTCGTCGCCTGGTCGCTGACGATCACCGATCTGGATCCGATGAAGCTCGGCCTGCTGTTCGAACGCTTCCTTAATCCGGAACGCGTGTCGATGCCGGATTTCGACATCGATTTCTGCGAAACCCGGCGCGAGGAAGTGATCCGCTACGTTCAGCGGAAATATGGCAGCGATCATGTCGCGCAGATCATCACCTTCGGTCGCCTGAAGGCCCGCGCCGTGCTGAAGGATACCGGGCGTGTGCTGCAGATGAGCTATGGGCAGATCGATCGCCTCGCCAAGCTTATCCCCAACCATCCGACCGATCCCTGGACCCTGGACCGCACGCTCAACGGTGTCAGCGAATTCCACAACGAATATAAGTCGGACAGCAATGTCCGCCATCTGATCGATCTGGCCATGAAGCTGGAAGGGTTGCCGCGCCACTCATCCACCCATGCCGCGGGCGTTGTGATCGGCGATCGTCCGCTCGCGCAGCTCGTGCCGCTCTACCGCGATTCGCGCTCCGACATGCCGGTCACGCAGTTCGACATGAAATATGTCGAGGGCGCCGGGCTGGTGAAGTTCGATTTCCTCGGCCTGAAGACGCTGTCGGTCCTGAAAAAAGCGATCCAGCTGCTCGCGAAGCGCGGCATCACGCTCGACCTCGACGCGCTCGAATGGACCGACGCGGCGACGTTCAAGCTTATCCAGAGCGGCAACACCGTCGGCGTGTTCCAGATCGAATCCGAGGGCATGCGACGCACGCTGACCGCCGTGCGCCCGACCGTGTTCGAGGACATCATCGCGCTCAACGCGCTGTATCGCCCCGGGCCGATGGACAACATCCCGATGTTCGGGCGGCGCAAGAATGGCGACGAGCCGATCGAATATCCGCACCCGCTGCTCGAAGGCATCCTGAAGGAGACCTACGGGATCTTCGTCTATCAGGAACAGGTGATGCAGGCGGCGCAGATCCTCGCCGGCTATTCGCTCGGCGGTGCCGATCTGTTGCGCCGTGCGATGGGCAAAAAGATCAAGAAGGAGATGGACGACCAGCGCGCCACCTTCGTCGAGGGCTGTGCCACCGCGCACGACATCAAACCCGGCAAGGCCAATGAGCTGTTCGATTTGATCGACAAGTTCGCCGGCTATGGTTTCAACAAAAGCCACTCGGCGGCCTACGCCCTGCTGACCTACCAGACCGCCTATTTGAAGGCGCATTATCCGCACGAATTCTTCGCCGCCTCGATGTGCTACGACTTGCACCTGACGGATAAACTCGCAATCTTCAGCGACGACATGCGCCGGATGGGCGTTGCTTGCCTGCCCCCGTGTGTGAACGCCAGCGAGGCGGAATTCTCGGTCGAGCAAACCGACGATGGCCTCGCGGTCCGCTACGCGCTCGCCGCGCTGAAGGGCGTTGGCGAGGGGGCGATGGAAAAGCTGGTGGTCGAGCGCGGCCAGAACGGTCCGTTTACCAGCATCGATGATTTCGCGCATCGCGTCGATCCGCGCCTGCTCAACAAGCGCCAGCTCGAAGGGCTGGCCGGGGCCGGGGCCTTCGATGGCATGAACTCCAACCGCGCCGGCATCTTCGCCGTGGCCGAAACCCTGCTCGCCACTGCTGCCCGCATCCAGGATGCCAAGGTCAGCGGGCAGGGCGGCCTGTTCGGCGGCGAGGATGCGGCGGAACCCGCGATCAAGCTGCCACTCGCCGCGCGCTGGACGCTGGCCCAGCGCATGGAGCAGGAGAAAGAGGCGTTTGGCTTCTATTTCTCCGCCCACCCGGTCGACCGCCACGCGCATCTCGCCAGGGCGCACGGTGTCCGCCGCTTCGCCGCACTTGCCGAATTGCAGATTCCCGACGACGGCAGCCGCGCCGGGGCGACGATGGCCGCGTTGGTCGAGGATGCCCGCTGGCGCACGTCGGCGCGCGGCAAACGCTATATGATGGCGACCCTGTCGGACCCGTCCGGCCAGTTCGTCGCGACCTGTTTCGACGACAATGTCGCCGCCGATCTGGAAGAAGCCGCCCGCACCGGCTGCTGCGGCATCATCACCGTCGAACTCGATCGCCGACCCGGCGAGGAAACTCCGCGCGTATCGATCAAGCGCATCCAGCCGTTCGAACAGCTCGCCGCCACCGCACGCTTCAACATCGTCGCGGATGTCGGGTCCGCCGCCGCAATGGCGCAGTTGAGCGAGATATTGTCCGAAGCCCGCGGCGCGCGCGGCGAAGTGTGGATCAACGCCGCGCTCCCCGAGGGTGGATCGGCCCGCATCCTGCTAGGCCGCGATTTCCTGCTCGATGGCGAGCTTGCTGGCCGGATCGAATTGCTGGACGATATCGCCAAGGTCGAGCTGAAGACCTCGGAAACTCGGCTCGCGCTCGTCGGCTGATGCTATCCCTAACCGTTCGAGACGGCGCCACGATGCGCGAGCGCCACTGAACCCTCGTCACCGATAAAAGCCGCCCAAACACCGCCCGGCCGCCAGATCGCCTCCATCGCTCCCCGCGCTTCGGTCTCGTCCATGCCCAGCACGTCCCGACGGTAGCGATAGAGAAACGCCGAAACGCGGGCGTTGACGATGCAATGGACATGCACCGTCTCGTCTCCGATTTCCGCCATGACATCGCAGAATCGCGCGAAATCCGCCTCCGTCGGCGCATCGAATTCCACCGGAATGTGCACATAGGCCATGCCCAGCCGGGCGATG
>NZ_JANYEK010000097.1 GCF_025363195.1 Sphingomonas sp. | reverse complement strand
GGTCGTCGCGCTGACGGCGGCGCCGGACAAGGCGCTGGAATGGGGCGTGGACGAAACGCGCATTCTCCCATTCGGCGAGAGCATCGGCGGGCGCTACTCGCTCTGGTCGTCGATCGGCTTTCCGGCGGCTTTGGCGTTGGGTTGGGATTGTTTTGAGGAATTGCTGGAAGGTGCTGCCGAAATGGATCGGCATTTTCGCCTGACCGCGCTGCACGAAAATGCCCCGGCGATCGCCGCCTTCGCCGACTTATATTACACGCAGGTGCGCCATGCTGAGACGAGGGCGACCTTCGCCTACGATCAACGGCTGAAGTTGCTGCCCCCCTATCTCCAGCAACTGGAGATGGAATCGAACGGCAAGAGCGTAACCGCCGAGGGTGAGGCGCTTGGGCGGCCGAGCGCGGCGATCACCTGGGGCGGGGTCGGCACCGAAGCACAGCATGCGGTATTCCAGTTGCTCCACCAGGGTACGCACCTCGTGCCGGTCGAATTCGTCGCCGCGATCGAGGCGGGCGATACGCTGAGTGAGGATCATCACCGGCAATTGCTGCTCAATGCCTTCGCTCAAGGGGCCGCGTTGATGGCAGGCAAGCACAATGACGACGGCGCGCGCAATTACCCCGGCGACCGGCCGTCTTCAACGATCCTGCTCGACGATCTGGATGCGCGCTCGCTGGGAGCGTTGATCGCGTTTTACGAGCATCGCGTGTTCGTCAACGGAGTATTGCTCGGCATCAATTCGTTCGACCAATTCGGCGTGGAGCTGGGCAAGGAGATGGCCAAGGCGGCGGTCGAGGGCGGGCAAAGTTTCGATGCTTCGACCGATGACCTGATCAAGCGGGCGTTTGGCTGAAACCGACCCGGCCTTCATGCTGAACGTGGTTCAGTATCCATGCACGGCCTTCGACCGGTGGTGCGTGGTAGCCGATGCGAATTGATGCTGAAGCCAGTTCAGCATGACGAAGGACTGAAGATGACCACCCACTATGATTACGACCTCTTCGTCATCGGTGCCGGATCCGGCGGCGTCCGCGCATCGCGCGTGGCGGCAGCGCATGGTGCGAAGGTTGCGGTGGCGGAGGAATATCGCATCGGCGGCACCTGCGTCATCCGCGGCTGCGTGCCCAAGAAGCTGCTGATCTACGGCGCGCATTTCGCCGAGGATCTGAAGGACGCCAAGCGCTTCGGCTGGAACGTGCCCGACCAATGCGACTTCGACTGGAAGGTGCTCCGCGACAACGTGCTGGAGGAGGTAGACCGGATCAGTGGCGCCTACACCACCACGCTGGAGAGCCATCACGTCGAGACGTTTGCCGAACGTGCGACGATCACCGGCCCGCACGGCATCACGCTGGCCAGCGGGCGCGAGCTGACCGCGAAGACTATCCTGATCGCGACCGGCGCAACGCCGTCCGTGCCGAAATGTCCCGGCCACGAACTTGGTATCACGTCGAACGAGGCGTTCCATCTGGATGCCGTGCCGAAGCGCATCCTGATCGCAGGTGCGGGCTATATCGCGAACGAATTCGCCGGGATCTTTCACCAGCTCGGCGCGCATGTGATGCTGATCAACCGTAGCGACGTGATCCTGCGCGGCTATGACGAATCGATCCGCGATCGGTTGCTGCAGATCTCGATGATGAAAGGAATCGAATTCCGCTTTCACGCCGATTTCCAAGGTATCGAAAAGGGCGAGGACGGGTGCCTGACGGTCAAGATGTCGGGGCATGAACCGGTGACGGTGGATTGCGTGATGTTCGCGACTGGACGCGAGCCGAACACGGCTGGGCTGGGGCTGGACAGCGCGGGCGTCGCGCTGGACGAAAAAGGCGCGGTGAAGGTGGACGAGGACAATCGCTCGACCTGTCCGAGCATCTATGCCGTCGGCGACGTGACGAACCGCGTGCAGTTGACCCCGGTCGCGATCCGCGAAGGGCAGGCGTTTGCCGACACGGTGTTCGGCGGCAAGCCGCATCGCGTGGACTATGAAAACATCCCCGCCGCCGTGTTCAGCCATCCGCCAATGGCCGGCGTCGGCCTGACCGAGGCGCAGGCCAAGAACAAGTTCGGGACCTGCAAAGTCTACACCTCGGACTTCCGCCCGATGAAGAACGTGCTGGCCGGGCGCAACGAGCGCGCGCTGTACAAGATGGTCTGCGATTCCGACACTGGCAAGGTGCTCGGCCTGCATATGATCGGCCCCGATGCGCCGGAAATTCTGCAGGCTGCGGCGATTGCGGTGAAGGCCGGGCTGACCAAGGATGATTTCGACCAGACGGTCGCGCTGCATCCCTCAATGGCGGAGGAACTGGTTTTGATGCGCTGAGGCACGCCGCTCTGCTTTGGGGGGCGAAGAGGATCTGCGGCCTAGACCATTCACAATACAAAAAGGCCGCCGTCCCAAATGGGGCGGCGGCCTTTTCTGTACCTGCGTGCCCGAGCTTAGAGCTGGACGTTCAGCGTGGCGATGAACGCGCGTGGCGAGCCGATCTGGATGAACGGCACGTTGTACACCGCCGTCGCGCCACCCGACGAACCGAAGCCGCCGACATAATATTTGTTGAACACGTTCTGGACGTTGAGCTGCAGATAGGTCGTCTTGTTCAGGCCGGCCCAGTCAAGCGCGATGCGGGCATCGACGTCGAACGTGGTGTAAGCTGGAGCCTTTGCACCATAGACCTGATATTCGAAGCCACGCGTCCCGAGGTAGGTCGGGTTCGCGGGCGTCGCTGCCGCGGTAGGGCAGACCTGATTGATCAACGCCGTGGTGCATTGGAGGTTCGGCAGATTCTGGTCGTTCAGATATCGCGGGCCGGTGCGCTTGCCCTGCACGCCCAGCAGGACCGGGCCAAGATCGCCCTGAATGCGGCCGCCGAACGAATAGACTGGTGCAGCCGATTCGCGCTTGCCTGCGGTCAGTGCCAAGATTGGCGCGCCGGCCACGGTGCAGTTGTTGGTGCTGTTGGTTGCCGTCAAGGTTGCCGGGCAGGTGCCGATCTGGACGTTATTCTTGATTTCCGACCACAGATACGAACCGTAAGCGTAGAACAACAGTTCCGGTACCGGACGGTAGGACACACTGCCATCGATGCCGTATTTATCGACGCGGCCGAGGTTGCGGTAGATGGTCTGCTGCGTATCGACATCGAACGCCGAAGCGAGACGGTTAGTGAAACGCGTGTACCACGGGCTTACCGTCGCCTGGATCTTGCTCGACGTGTAGCGGACACCGGCATCGAAATTGTCGCTGGTCTCAGGTGCAGGCTTCGATGCTGCGCTGCCCACGGCGTAGTAGAAGGCCTGGTACAGATTATCCGTACCCGGAACCTGCAGACCCTTGGAGTAATTGGCATATACCGTGACGTTCTCCAGCGGCTTGAAGGTTACGCCGCCATTCGGGAGAACGCGATTATACTTGTACACGCGCGACTGTGGTGTCGCATAGCCCACGACGGTGTTGGTCGTCGCGTTGTAGGTGTATGGATTGGCTGCCGCATAAGTAGCATTGTCAGCGGTGTTGCCGCGACCAAGGCAATCGACGTTGCCGCCGGCGCTGGTGGTGAAGCAGAACTGGTTGAGATTACGTTTGAAAAACGGTGCACGCGCGCCGACGTTGACGGTGAACGCGCCAAAGTCGCCGCGATATTCGCCCGAAAACTGGTCAAGGATAGCATAGGACAAGCGATCGCGTTTCTGGATGACGCGACCGTTGACCCCCAGCAGGGGGTTATTGATCGGGAAGACATCCTGCGGAAAGCCGTTGGCTTGCAGCAGGCCGAGTTCGCCGGTCTGGCGATGGCGACCGTAATCATGGACGTAACTGACGCGCAGAGTGTTTTTGTCGTCCAAGTCATAGCGCAACGATGCGTTCACACCGTAGCGATGCGTCGTGGTCTGGCTGGGTGCGAGCAACGTGACGCCACCATTGGTGGTTGTCGTGCCGACCGTCGTCGTCCGGTCGAGCGTATCGCCATCGCCGTTGATATCGCGACCGAAATAATAGTTGTTACCGAAGAAGCCGTAGAGGGGCGTGGTGATCGCGGTACGATTGGTCGCCGCATTCGCGGTCTGGGTGTAGCCGCCTTCCTGCCCGCGAACCGTGCCGCCGCCATTGGCCTTAGTGTATTGGAAGCTCGGATCGATCGTAAGGACGACACCCGGAGCGAGCGTGAATTTCGAGTTGATGCGGATGCTGCCGGTATTTGACGGATTGTACCGCTCGTCAAAGCTCGTGCCGCAGGTCGAGGGAACATCGTTTACGCCGCCCACACCGTTTGCGATCGTGCAGCGGGCGACGCTGTATGGCAATTCGTCACGGCTGTTCGGGAAGCGGTTGGTTGATCCGGTTCCCGGGGTGCGCACGGCCCCGGTGACAAGAACCGGCGTCGTGCCGAGCGTGCCACCGGTCTGCGACAGCACGTTGTTATCCTGACGCAGGGGTGCCGAACCGAAAAAGTTGTTGCGGTTTACGTTGTAGTTGCCAGCGATCGAGACGAAATCGCCGTTGTTGCCGATCGGCTGATAGACACGGCCGTTATACTGCGCCTTGTCGATCTTACCAAAATTGTTGAACACGACATTGTTTTCTGCGTGGCTGGCCGAAAACCAGGCCTTGGTACCGAATGGCGTAAATACGCCGGTGTTCACCAAACCGAAAATGCGCAAGAACTTATAGTCGCCGACCGAACCCTGCATACGAGCGCCGAAATCGTCGGTCGGCACGATCGTGCGGTAGTTGACGGTCGAACCCGAGGCAGCGGCGGTCGGGCTGTCGACATCGGTCGACCCGTAATTGACGCTGACCTGCTCAATCAGCTCGGGGTCAAGCTGCTGGTTCGAATAGACGGCGTAATTACCGGTGTCGTTCAAGGGGATACCGTCGAAGGTCAACCCGATGCGGCTTGCATCGAAACCGCGGATCGTCAGCGTGCCACCGGCCGAGCCGAACGGATCGTTGTTCTGGAAACTGACACCCGGCAGCGAATTGATCGTATCGAGGATCGAGTTGCCCGGCGTCTGGTGCGCAATGAATTCCTGCGTCAGCACGCCCTTCGCCTTGCTCGTGTCGGGAATCTGCACGCCGCCGACGCCCTTGGTAGACCGCGCCGTAACGACAATATCGCCGTCGAGATCGGCCGAGCCGGTCGACTGGGCATAAGCCGCGCCCGGCATGATCAGCGCCGCGAAAGCAACGCCCGCAAAAAGTTTCGTCCGCATCATATTTCCCCTTGATAGGCTCATGGCCCAAAATTCTCGGCGTCCCGCGCCACCGATTGCGCCATTGCGCGCTGTTCGTGACGGATAAATGACAGCGTTCGACTTGGGTAGGGGGGGCGGCGTCACTGTTTCATGCTGCGTTGCAAAAAAGCATCACATAAACGTCTTGGTTTTTACCGCGCTGCGGAGACAATGGCGCTCCATTCTGCTTCGTCGATCACCTTGATGCCCAACTCGGCGGCTTTTTTCGCTTTCGATCCTGCACCTGGGCCGGCGACGACCAAATCGGTCTTCGACGACACCGATCCCGATACGCGCGCGCCGAGCGATTCGGCCTGCGCCTTGGCCTCATCGCGACTCAATGTCTCGAGACTGCCGGTGAACACGATCGTCTTGCCGCTGACTGGCGATTCGCGGACGTTGGAGACGTAATCGGGCGGGGTCACTTCGCTCAGCAGATCGCCCCACGCCTCGCGGTTGTGCGCTTCGGCGAAGAAATCGACCAATGCTTCGGCGACGACCGGGCCGACCCCTTCCACTGCGATCAGCTCGGCGCGCGCTTCATCATCCAGGCTGGCGCGGGTGGCGACATCGGCGATGCGCTGCACGCTGCCGAACGCCTTGACCAGATCGCGCGCGGTGACATTCCCGACATGGCGGATGCCGAGTCCGAACAGGAAGCGCGCCGGATCCGGCCTGCGCTTGTTGTCGATCGCCTTCAGCAGGTTTGCCGCCCACACGCGGCCATCCTTCTTGCGCGCGAGCAATTGCTCCTCCGTGAGACGGAAGATGTCGGCCGGGGCGTGGACCAGCCCTTCGTGGAAGAAGTCCTCGATCTGCTTCAGCCCGAGTCCCTCGATATCGAGGGCGGCGCGGGAGACGAAATGACGCAGCCGCTCGATCCGCTGCGCGGGGCAGATCAGCCCTCCCGTGCAGCGGATATCAACCTCGCCCTCCTCGCGCACCGCGTCCGATCCGCATTCCGGGCAAGCGTTGGGAAAGGGCCAGGGGCCGCGCGTATCGTCGCGCGACATATTCTCGACGATCTGCGGTATGACATCGCCAGCGCGCTGCAGCACGACGCGGTCGCCGGGCCACACGTTCAGCCGTGCGATCTCGTCGGCATTGTGCAACGTGGCATTGGTGACGACGACGCCGCCGACCGTGATCGGTTTCAGGCGAGCGACGGGGGTGAGCTTGCCGGTGCGACCGACCTGGATGTCGATCCGTTCCAGCACGGTCTCGGCGCGTTCGGCGGGGAATTTGTGCGCGATCGCCCAGCGTGGGGCCTTGGCGACCGCGCCGAGCCGCGCCTGCCAGTCGAGCCGGTCGACCTTGTAGACCACGCCGTCAATGTCGAACGGCAGGTCGGCGCGCGCGGCTTCGATGCTGCGATAAACATCGAGCGCCGCATCCGCCGTTTCGACACGGGTGAAGGCATTCGCGACAGGGATGTTCCAGTCGCGGATCGCCGCCACGACTTCGGCCTGCGTCTCGCCCGGCACCGTTTTTGCCTCGCCCCAGCCGTGAGCGAGGAAACGCAAGGGGCGCGATGCGGTGACGGCGGCGTCCTTCTGGCGCAGCG
Organism: Sphingomonas sp.; assembly: GCF_025363195.1. Lineage (GTDB taxonomy): Bacteria > Pseudomonadota > Alphaproteobacteria > Sphingomonadales > Sphingomonadaceae > Sphingomonas. Next base: position 3,848 of record NZ_JANYEK010000097.1, on the reverse strand, counting down.
ATCCGGCGGCGGCGTTGCGCGGGTTGGCGAACTGGCGCGCTTCCTTGCCGGTGGTTTCCGCTTCGGCGAGCAATCGGGCGTTGAGATCGGCAAAGTCGGCCTTGGCCATATAGACTTCGCCCCGCACCTCGAAGATGTCCGGCGCGCCATCCGGCAAGCTCTGGGGAATATCGGCGATCGTGCGGACATTGGCGGTGACGTCTTCGCCGACCTGCCCGTCGCCCCGCGTGAGCGCCTGCACCAGTGCGCCGCCCTCGTAGCGCAGCGAGCAGGACAGGCCGTCGATCTTGGGTTCGGCGGTCAGCGCGACAGGTTCGTCTTCGGGCAGCTTCAGGAAGCGGCGGACGCGGGCGACGAATTCGACGACATCCTCGTCGCTAAAGGCGTTGTCGAGGCTCATCATCGCCCTGGCATGCGCGACCTTGGCGAGGTGCGCCGCGGGGGCAGCGCCGACCGATATGCTCGGCGAATCGGCGCGAATCAGATGCGGGAAGGCCGCCTCGATCGCAGTGTTGCGACGAATGAGGGCGTCATATGCGGCGTCGGAAATCTCCGGCGCGTCGTCGGTGTGATACAGCGCATTGTGGCGCGCGATCTCGCTGGCGAGGGTCGCCAGTTCGGCGGCGGCCGACGCTTCGGTCTCAGGCAGGGCAATGTCGGGCATACTTTGGTGGCTAGCGGAGGTCGGGGCGGAGCATCAACCCCTGGTTCTCGACGAACGCCCGGTGCGATGGAAATTCAGCCGCGCGCTTCCCATCTATTGGGGGATAGGAGAATTCGCCGATGACCAAATATCAAAAGACCGCCGAAGCGGTCGCCGCTCTTTCGCCGGAAGAATTTCATGTGACCCAGCAGAGCGGAACGGAACGCCCCGGCACGGGCAAATATCTCGATAACAAGCAGCCGGGCATCTATGTTGATATCGTCTCGGGCGAGCCCTTGTTCGCATCGGCCGACAAGTTCGATTCGCATTGCGGATGGCCGAGCTTCACCAAGCCGATCGAACCGGCTCATGTCTCGGAAATCCACGATCGGTCGCATGGCATGACGCGCACCGAAGTCCGCTCCACGCATGGCGATAGTCATCTGGGACACGTGTTCAATGATGGTCCGCATGATCGTGGCGGCCTGCGCTATTGTATCAATTCGGCGTCGCTACGCTTCGTCCATCGCAATGATATGGAAGCCGGAGGCTATGGCCAATATCTGCCGCAGGTCGAAGACGTGAGCTGATTTCCGGATCACCACGTTGGAAAGGCCAGGGAGAAGACCGCGCCACCCGCCGACGCGTTGGCGGCGGCGACGTGGACGTGCATTGCATCAGCAAAGCCCTTGACGATGGCGAGGCCCAGGCCGCTGCCGCCGGTGCGGTCGCTGCCTTCGCCGCGCGCGAAGATGCCGAACAGGTCGCGGTCGGTGACGGGCAGGCCCGGACCGTCGTCTTGAATCGCCAGCGTGACGTTTTGCCCAGTCTTGGACGCGGTGATGGTGATCCGGCCCTGATCGGCGCCGTGCTGCGCGGCGTTATTCAGCAGGTTGATCAGGATGTGATGCAGCAAGGTAGGGTCGGCGCGGACCAGCGGCAGGTCCGGCGCGAGATGGAGATCGATTCGCGCATCGTGCAGCAGATCGCGCACCGCATCGATCGCGCCGCTCACCGCATCGGTCAGGTCGACCGGTTCGAGTGAGAGGTGCACCGCATCGCTGTCGAGGCGGACCATATCGACGAGATTGTCGAGAAAACGTCGCAGGCGTTGCATCTGGCTACGCGCCACTGGAATGGCGGGGGCTTGCGGATAATCGGCGGCGAGTGCGTCGATCGCGCTGGAGGCGGCGGCCAGCGGGGTGCGCAGATCGTGGCCGATCGAGGATAATAACGCGGCACGCAGCCGGTCGCGTTCCTTGAGCAACGAGAGTTCGCGCGTCTCGCCATCGAGTCGCAGCCGTTCCTGCGCCAGCGATGCCTGGCCGACCAGGGTGGAGAGCAACACGGCACGATCCGTCGGCACCGGCTCGCTGCCATCGCTGCGCGCCACGCCAAGCAGCGCCAACACGCCCGAGGAGGTCTTGAGCGGGTGGAATTGCCAGTCCGCGCCATTCAAGGTCGCGGTGCCGTAGCCGGTCGTCTCGCCGCCGCGGAATGCCCATTCGGCGGCAGCAAGGTCGATCGGGGTGAGCGCGGCATCGGCGGGCGTGGCGGCGACGATCGTCGCGCGGCCATCCCGGTCGGCGAGCAGGACGGCGTTGACGTCGAGCAGGGCTGCGACCTCGGAACAGATCGTTTCCGCCGTGCTCTGCGCATCCGATACGCGGGTCAGCGCCTGGGCGAAGGCGGCGAGTGCGGCATTCTCGCGCGCGCCGCGCACGCCGATCGCAGCGCGCGAGCGCATGTTGCCGGTCAGCCGACTGATCAGGGTGGCAATGCCGAGCAGGATCACGAAGGTTAGGACGCTCTGCGGATCGGCGATTGTCAGCGTATAGACTGGGGGTAGGAAGAAAAAGTTGAACGCCAGTGCCGCGAGCACGCCGGCGAGCAGACCTGGGCGCAAACCGAACCGGCTGGCCGCCACGATCACCGGCAGCAAATAGATCATATCGAGCGCGCCGGTACCGATCAGCGGCTCGACCAGATAGGCAAGCCCGGTGGTTACGCCGACGAGCAGGGTCGCCCAGCCATAGGGCAACAGCGGATCGTCGAAGCGCCGCCGGCTGCGCGGTGCCTCGCCGGTCGCCGGCATGACATGGACCGCGAGCCCGGTGGATTCGCGCAGGACGGTATCGACGACCGAGCCATGGCGTATCTCGAACCACCAGCTGCGGCGCGACTTGCCGATCACCAGTTGCGTCGCGCGCATCGTGGCAATCTGCGCCTGCAACCCGGCGATGACGTTTTCGGCGGGCACGGTGACGATGGTCGCGCCAAGGCTAGCGGCGAGGCGCAGGGTGGCGGCGACGCGGGCCTTCTGGTCGGCGTCGAACTGTTCGGCGCGCGGCGTTTCGATGAACACCGCGGTCCAGGGTGCGTGCAATGCATCGGCGAGGCGCTTGGCGGTGCGAACCAGTGCATCGATTCCAGGCAGATCGCCGATCGCGACTAGCACGCGTTCGCCCGCGCCGAAGGTGCCGCTCGCCGCGCTGGCGTCGAGATGTTCGAGCAGCTGCCGGTCGACATTTTCCGCCGCGCGCCTGAGCGCCATTTCGCGCAGCGCCGACAGATTGGCCTTGGAGAAGAAATGACCCAGTGCGCGGGTCGCCTCGGCCGGGATATAGACCTTGCCCTGCTGCAACCGCTCGATCAGTTCGTCCGGCGGGATATCGACCATCTCGATCTCGGCATCTTCGAGCACGTGATCCGGCACCGTCTCACGCACACGGACGCGGGTGAAGCTGGCGACGAGATCGTTGAGGCTTTCGACATGCTGGATGTTGAGCGTGGTGTAGACATGGATCCCTGCGTCGCGCAGTTCGTCGATATCCTGCCAACGTTTGGGGTGGCGGCTGCCCGGCGCGTTGGAATGGGCGAGTTCATCCACCAGCGCCAGCTGCGGACGGCGCGCGAGGAGTGCGTCTAGGTCCATTTCGGTCAGCGCCTGACCGCGATAGTCGATGATCCGGCGGGGCATGAGTTCGAGCGGCGCGATCAGGGCCTCGGTTTCCGCCCGGCCATGCGTTTCGACGACCGCGAGGACGACATCGGTGCCGGCGCCGGCGCGCGCGGCGCCCTTGCCCAGCATCTCGAACGTCTTTCCAACGCCAGGTGCGGCACCGAGGAATATCTTCAGCGTGCCGCGCTGTTCGCGCTGCGCGGCTTTCAGGAGGGCATCGGGTGAGGGGCGGGCGTCGGTCAT
>NZ_JANYEK010000071.1 GCF_025363195.1 Sphingomonas sp. | reverse complement strand
CGGCAGGGCGCAAGACGCCTGCGGCTTTGGCGGACCCGGCTTCACCTCGACCAGACACATGCGGCAATTGCCCGCAATGCTCAGGCGCTCGTGATAACAAAAGCGCGGGATTTCCTTGCCGGCGATCTCGCACGCCTGCAGCACCGTCGCGCCTGCGGGGACTTCGATCTCGACGCCGTCGACTTTGACTTTAGGCATTACTTGGTTTCCTTCGACGCCTGCGGCATCGACTGCACGGTTCCGCGGTAGAGGATTTCGCCCAAAGCGCCTTCCAAAATCATTTTGCCCAACTTGATCTTCTGACCCTGCAAAAGACACGGGCCGAGATTCGGCGAAAGCACTGCAAATGCCGCATCCTGCGCCTTGCTAGTTGTCGGAGCCTTCACAAGGCCCCGTGTCGTGACCGGATCGCGTGTGACGACACAATCAGCAAATGCAAGCAAGCCCAAATGTGTTGCGTCAGTATTACTCGAAGGAGAAACGGAAGCTTTGGAGTCGAACGGCGTCGCGGGCAGTCGCCACGCCTGGCCACGCGCTTCTGCCGCGCTGCGGCGTCGATATAACTCCACAAATAAAGCACCCCGGAGCAACAGGGCATTAAACTTCATTTCGCCGCTTGACAGACATTGATCATCCGCCAAGGGAACCATCGACGCTCCGTTGATTTTATCCGCAGGCAACCTGAGCAACTGCGCTATCCGAACGGACTTGCGATCCACCGTACAGCGGGCGAACTCGGACATAGCCAACCGAAAACGATCGACTTCCGAGAGCCCCGGCCTGTCATCAATAGTTGCCCGCCGCGGGATCGGAATGATGCTGCCCGTCTCTAACTCCGTATTAACTTGTGCAACTGCATCGACCGTGATCGACATACTTAGCAGCGTCAGGAGTAGCGCTGCTTTCACTCCGCCGCCTCCATCATCGGCGACAGATCACCACCGCCGTTTTTGGCGATGATGCGCCGCTCCATCTCAGGCCGGAAATGCTTGATCAGCCCCTGGATCGGCCACGCCGCCGCATCCCCCAGCGCGCAGATCGAATGGCCTTCGACCTGCTTGGTCACCTGTTGCAGCATATCGATCTCGGAAATGTCGGCGTCGCCGGTGCGCATCCGCTCCATCACGCGCCACATCCAGCCGGTGCCTTCACGACACGGCGTGCATTGCCCACAGCTTTCATGCTTGTAGAAATAACTGAGCCTAGCGATCGCGCGGACGATGTCGGTTGATTTGTCCATCACGATCACCGCCGCCGTACCGAGCCCGGAGCCGACCGCCTTCAGGCCGTCGAAATCCATCGGCACGTCCATGATCTCGGCCGCCGGCACCAACGGCACCGAGGATCCGCCCGGAATCACCGCGAGCAGATTGTCCCAACCGCCACGAATGCCGCCACAATGCGTCTCGATCAGTTCGCGGAAGGTGATGCTCATAGCCTCCTCCACGACGCAGGGCGTGTTCACATGGCCGCTGATCTGAAAAAGCTTGGTGCCTTCATTCTTCTCACGTCCGAAGCTGGCGAACCATGCCGGCGAGCGGCGCAGGATCGTCGGCACCACCGCGATCGATTCGACATTGTTGACCGTCGTCGGGCAGCCATAAAGGCCTGCGCCCGCCGGGAAGGGCGGCTTCAGGCGCGGCTGGCCCTTCTTGCCCTCGAGGCTTTCGAGCATCGCGGTTTCTTCGCCGCAGATATACGCGCCCGCACCACGATGCACGAACACATCGAAATCATAGCCCGATTTGCAGGCATTCTTGCCTAACAAGCCGGCGGCATAAGCCTCCGCAACGGCCGCGAACAGCGTCTCCGCTTCACGGATATATTCCCCGCGAATGTAGATGTATGCAGCGCGCGCGCGCATCGCGAACCCGGCGATCAACGCGCCTTCGATCAGTTTGTGCGGATCATGCCGAATGATCTCGCGATCCTTGCACGAACCGGGTTCGGATTCGTCGGCATTGATGACCAGGAAATTCGGCCGGTCCGGCTTCGGTTCCTTGGGCATGAAGCTCCACTTCATGCCGGTTGGGAAGCCCGCACCGCCGCGACCGCGCAGGCCCGATGCCTTTACCTTGTCGATCAACGCGTCTTGCCCGAGTTTCATCAGATCGGCGGTCTTGTCCCAATCGCCACGCGCCATCGCCGCCTTCAGATTCCAAGGCTGGAACCCGTACACGTTGGTGAAGATACGATCTTTGTCAGCGAGCATCTATTTGCCCTGTCCGATCAGCTTTTCAGCGAGAAAATAGGCGCCGACGGCCAGCGCCAGCCCGATCACGATACCCAGCACGCCCAGTACCAGCTTGATCGCCACCACGATAAGGATGATCCCGACGATCAGGGCAATCAGCGCGCTCACGCCCATTCTCCCCGATAATCGTGGTTTTCCTGGGTCATCGCCTTCAGCGATGTTACCCCGCCCGCAGGTTCGCTCGATTTGCGACCCGTCGTGGAACCGGGCGGCGGCGTCTTGCCAGCGGCAAGCGCCTCCAGCACGACCGTCGTGCGATCGTAATCCAGATCTTCGTAATTATCGTCGTTGATCTGCACCATCGGCGCATTGGCGCAGGTACCCAGACACTCTACCTCGGTCAGCGTGAACAGGCCATCCGGCGTGGTCTTGCCCTTGATCAGGCCGTGATTTTTGCACGCCGCCAGCACATCGTCGCTGCCCGCCAGCATGCACGGCGTCGTGCCGCACACCTGCACGTGATAGCGACCGACCGGCGCCAGATTGAACATCGTGTAGAATGTGACGACCTCATACACGCGCATGTACGGCACGCCGATCGCGCGGGCGACGAACTCGATCACCGGCACCGGCAACCAGCCTTGCGTCTGCGTTTCCGCACCAACCTGGCGTTGTGCCAGATCAAGGAACGGCAGCGATGCCGATTGCTCGCGACCCTTGGGATAGCGCCCGAGAATCTCGTTCGCCTTCTTCTGGTTTTCCTCGGTCCACGCGAACGCGCCCCAGCGCGCGCGGGTTTCGGCTTCGTCGGGAATTTGGGGTGCTTCAGCCATTGCTTCGCTTCATTTTCGAAGTCGCGATCTCAGCTAGATAGAGTGCGAACAAAACCACCAGGAACCAACCAGCAAGTGACGAAAGCTTAACATTGCCATTAATGAGCAATGTGGCAGCAAGCGCTCCGATGGTCGCAGCCACCAAATTAATAATATGAACCCGACGCATCACCGGTCACACTCCCCGAACACGATATCCATCGCGCCCAGAATGGCCGTCGTGTCCGCCAGCATGTGACCCTTGGCCATGAAGTCCATCGCCTGAAGATGGCTGAACGCCGTCGGGCGGATCTTGCAGCGATACGGCTTATTGCTGCCATCGGCGACCAGATACACGCCGAACTCGCCCTTGGGACTTTCGGTCGCGACATATACGTCGCCCGCAGGAACGTGAAAGCCTTCGGTATACAGTTTGAAGTGATGGATCAGCGCTTCCATCGATCGCTTCATCTCGGCCCGCTTCGGCGGCACGACCTTGCGATCGAGGCTCGCGATCGGCCCGTCCGGCATCTCGTTCAGGCACTGCTTCATGATCCGCGCCGACTGGCGGACCTCCTCCACGCGCACCATGAACCGATCATAGCAATCGCCACGCGTGCCGACCGGCACGTCGAAATCCATCTTCGCATACACATCGTAAGGCTGCGACTTGCGCAGATCCCATGGTATGCCCGAGCCCCGGATCATCGGCCCCGAAAAGCCCCATTTCACCGCATCGTCACGCGATACGGTGGCGATATCGACATTGCGCTGCTTAAAAATCCGGTTGTCCGCCACCAGCGAAATCGCATCCTCGAACAAACGCGGCAGACGCGTGTCAAGCCAGTCCGCAATATCGGTCAGCAGCTTCAGCGGCGTATCCTGATGCACGCCACCCGGCCGGAAATAGGCCGAATGCATGCGCGCGCCGGACACGCGTTCGAAGAAGTTCATGCAATCCTCGCGGATTTCGAACATCCACAGGTTCGGCGTCATCGCGCCGATGTCCATGACGTGCGACCCGAGGTTCAGCATGTGGTTAGAAATGCGCGTCAGCTCGGCGAAGAACACGCGCAGATATTGCGCGCGGATCGGCACTTCCAGATCGAGCAATTTCTCGATCGCCAGCACGAAGCTGTGCTCCATGCAGAGCGGCGAGCAATAATCGAGCCGATCGAAATACGGCAAAGCCTGAATATATGTCTTGTGCTCAATCAACTTCTCGGTGCCGCGGTGCAGCAGCCCGACATGCGGATCGACCCGCTCGACGATCTCGCCGTCCAGCTCCATCACGAGCCGCAATACGCCATGCGCGGCGGGATGCTGCGGGCCGAAATTGATCGTGTAATTCTGGATTTCGACGTCGCCCGGCGTAGGGTCAGCGGCATCCATGCGGTTTTCGACCGCTTCGAGATGATCGGCCATTATTGCTCAGCCTTTGGCTTGCGCGGCGCACGCGGCTTCTTCACCACATCGGGCGCGGCCGGTTTCGGCGCGGCCTCGGCCGAAGCTTTGCCGATACCGGTCTGCGCAGGAGTCTCGGTCGTCTTTGCCTGGGACGGCGGCGCCTTGGCCTGCACCGTCGCAGCATCAGCCTTGACGATGTCGTCGGCCTTTAACGGCGTCGGCGCACCCTTCGCCTCGGGCAATTTGGCCTTCTCGTCACCCGGCAGGAGGTATTCCGTACCCTCCCATGGCGACTGGAAATCGAACGTGCGGAAATCCTGTGCCAGCTTCACCGGCTCGTACACGACGCGCTTAGCCTCTTCCGAATAGCGCAGTTCGACGAACCCTGAGAGCGGGAAGTCCTTGCGCTGCGGGTGCCCGCGAAAACCGTAATCGGTCAGGATGCGGCGCAAATCCGGATTGCCGGAGAACAGCACGCCGTACATGTCGTAGACTTCACGCTCCAGCCAACCCGCGACCGGCCAGATGCCCGTCACCGACGGCACGGGCTTCTCCTCATCGGTCTGCACATGCACGCGGATACGGTGATTGCGCGTCAGGCTGAGCAGGCAATAAACCACCTCGAACCGATCCGACCGCTCCGGGTAATCGACGCCGGCAATTTCCATCAACTGCTGATATTCGAGACCTGGCGTGTCGCGCAGCAGGATCATCGTCTCGACCAAAGTGTCGCGATCGACCGAGAACGACACCTCGTTCACCGCTTCCAGGCTCGACAGCACTTTCGCGCCAAGCGCCTTTTCGGCTATCTCGATCACACCCTCGTTGGACGTGTAGGCAGGTGCCGGAGACCTCATCTCTCGATCGTCCCGACACGGCGGATCTTCCGCTGCAACTGCATGATCCCGTACAACAATGCCTCGGCGGTCGGCGGACAGCCCGGCACATAGATATCGACGGGAACGATCCGGTCGCATCCGCGCACGACACTGTAGCTATAGTGGTAATAGCCGCCGCCATTGGCGCACGAGCCCATCGAGATCACGTATTTCGGCTCCGACATCTGGTCGTAGACCTTGCGCAATGCCGGGGCCATCTTGTTACACAACGTGCCCGCGACGATCATCACATCCGACTGGCGTGGCGAGGCGCGCGGCGCGGCACCGAAGCGCTCGAGATCGTACCGCGGCATGTTCACATGGATCATCTCGACCGCACAGCATGCCAGCCCAAAGGTCATCCACCACAGGCTGCCAGTGCGCGCCCACTGGAACAGTTCTTCGGTCGATGTGACGAGGAAACCCTTGTCACCCAATTCGCCGTTGATATCGTTCAGGAAAGCCACATCAGGCAGTGTCCCTGCCACCGGTGCGGGCGTAAGCTCTACTCCCATTCCAGCGCTCCCTTCTTCCAGGCGTACACCAGGCCAAGCGCGAGTTCGGCGATGAAAATCATCATCGAGCCCCACGCCACCCAGCCCAACTTGAATACCGAAACCGCCCACGGATACAGGAACGCCGCCTCCAGATCGAAGATGATGAAGAGGATCGCGACGAGGTAGAAGCGCACGTCGAACTGGCTGCGACTGTCCTCGAACGCCGGGAAGCCACATTCATATTCGGTCAGCTTTTCCGCCGTCGGCTTATACGCGCCAGTGAACCGCGCCGCGATCATCGGCAGGAACACGAACGCGCTCGACAAGACGAGTGCGACGCCCAGAAAAAGCAGGATCGGGAGATATTCTATCAGGTCGACCAAGGGTTTCTCGCATGTGCGAAGTGGATGTCGAGGCTTTAGGACGATGGCCCTAACCGGGCAAGGGTCGCAGGCGTGAGAATGACTCGCAATTGATGAAGTGGGCTGCCTTATACACGCCGTCACCCCGGACTTGATCCGGGATCCAACGGGCGGCAGGCGCTGAACACGAGGTCGAACACAGGACGCGCGGCGTGTTGGACCGCGGATCAAGTCCGGGGTGACGAACAGGGACGGCAACCGCCCCCTAACGCAGGGCGTTAGCGATCAGCTTATGCATCTTCGATTGAAGTGCATCGTTCGCCGCCAGGAATTCGCTTCGCGCCACCATCTGGTCGCCGCCGCGATAATCGGTCACGAAACCACCGGCTTCCTTGATCAGCAACATGCCCGCCGCGACGTCCCAATATTTCAGGTCCGATTCCCAGAAGCCGTCGAACCGCCCCGCTGCGACCCAAGCGAGATCGAGCGACGCCGCACCGAGCCGGCGGATGCCCGCCACTTCCGGAGCGACCGCCCCGAAAATGCGGCTCCACTGCGCGAAATTGCCGTGACCCAGGAACGGAATACCGGTCGCGATCAGCGCATCCGCCATATCGCGCCGCGCCGAGACGCGCAGCCGCTCCGACTGCACCCACGCACCCTTACCTTTTTCGGCCCAGAAGCTCTCGTCGGTCAGCGGTTGATAGACCAAGCCGGCAGTGATCTCGCGCTTTCCGTTGGCGAGCATCTCCTCGACCGCGATCGAGATCGCGAAGTGCGGAATCCCGTGCAGGAAGTTCGACGTGCCATCCAGCGGGTCGACGATGAAGCGCGGCTTGTTGGGATCGCCGGCCACTTCGCCACGCTCCTCCATCAGGAAGCCCCAATCGGGCCGCCCGTGCGATAATTCCTCGAACAGGGTCTGCTCGGCGCGCTGGTCGGCCATCGTCACGAAGTCGGCCGGGCCCTTACGGCTGACCTGCAATTGCTGGACTTCGTTAAAATCACGGCGCAACCGCGGCCCCGCCTTGCGCGCGGCGCGGTCCATGATCGTCATCAGGCCGGAATGGGAAACCATAATTCAAACTCCTCCCCTCCCGCTTGCGGGAGGGGTTGGGGGAGGGCATGTCCGCGTCGGCGAACTCTGATGAAGGAGGATCCCCCTCCCCCAGCCCCTCCCGCAAGCGGGAGGGGAGCGGGCTTATTCGGCCCGCCTTACATACGTCTGCTCGTACACATCCACCACGATCCGCGTACCCGCACCGATATGCGGCGGCACCATCACGCGCACGCCGTTCTCCAGAATTGCGGGCTTGTACGAGGAGGAAGCGGTCTGCCCCTTCACCACCGCATCCGCCTCGACGATCATCGCCTCGATCGTATCGGGTAACGCCACAGAGATCGGGCGCTCGTCCCACAGCTCCATTACCACATCCATGCCATCCTGCAGGAACGCCGCGGCGTCGCCCAGGATACCGGCAT